>CAZFPM010000060.1:968-26808 GCA_964520965.1 uncultured Myxococcales bacterium | reverse complement strand
TGAGACGCCGGGTGCTGGCGCTGCTGGAGCGCTGACAGGAACCTCGGTGGAACACCGGGACCCTGCCGGGAACCCCGTGCCGGGAGCCCGCCCGAAGGCACTCGCGTAAGGGCTGTCCGCCGCGTGCCGACCGCCTGCCGGGAATCCGCCCCACCGCGCTCGCGTACCGGCAGATCCACCAGGTTCCGGGCCTTGACGACTTTGCGGCCCCCGACCCAGCCAGCGCCGACAGCTTGCGGGTCGGGGTTTCGTGAGGTACCGGCGAGCCGAAGTGCACGGTGCGCCATTGCGCCGCGGACGATCAGTGCTTTCTATTGCTGGCGACCCGCAACGGTACTCCAGAAAACACCGAGACTCTCACGTGCCGATCGAACCCCACTATCCCTTCCAGGGGATTCCGGGCGACCGCGTCACGCTCGACGACGACCTCTGCGTCGAGGTCGTGGCCCGGGCCAAGCTCCCGACGTCGTACGGCGACTTCCAGATGGTCGCCTTCTCCAACAATCGCGATGGGCTGGACCACGTCGCCGTCGTCCACGGCGATGTCGTGGGGGCCGAGCACGTGCACGCACGCGTTCATTCCGAGTGCCTCACCGGCGATGTGTTCGGCTCGCTGAAGTGCGATTGCGGACCGCAGCTCGACGCCGCCTTCCACACGGTCGCAGAGCTCGACCGGGGCCTGGTCCTGTACCTGCGCCAGGAAGGACGCGGGATCGGGCTCGCCAACAAGGTCCGTGCCTATAGCCTGCAGGATCGCGGCTTCGACACCGTCGAGGCGAACCTGCACCTCGGCTTCGACGACGACCTGCGCGATTACGCCATCGCCGCGGGCATGCTCCACCTGCTCGGCGTTCAGTCGGTCAACCTCTTCACGAATAACCCGAAGAAGGTCGCGGGACTGCGCGCCAACGGCGTGCTCGTCGACGAGCGGACGCCGCTGCAGATCGAGCCGAACCCGCACAACGAGGCGTACCTCGTCACGAAGGCCCGCAAGTCAGGGCACCTGCTCGACGTCTGAAGGGCGCGCCCCGCGGAACACGAGCGCGCCGACGAGGAAGAGGAGCAGAAGCGCCGCGGCCCGGGCGAGGTGCAGCCAGGCCGGGGCACCTCGGGAGCCGGCCAGCAGGAGCGCGTTCCAGGCGCCGTGGACGCCGACGGCGACAGCCAATCCGGCCGTCGGAGCGATGATGAGCCAGACCCATCGGCGACTGGCGACCGCCGCCCCCAGACAGGCGCCGAACAGCGACGAGGCGGCCATGTGAATCACCGTGCCGTAGCCCATGCGAATCCGCACCGATGCGATCCAGGCCTCGGCGCCGCTCTCCGCGAACGTGCGGACGGCCACGAGGAGATTCTCGATCGCGGCGAATCCGGCGCCGGCGGCGAGCCCGAGCAGCAGTCCGTCGAGGGACGAGCGGATGCGGCGGCTCAGGAAGAGGGGCAAGAGGACGAGCCCCTTGCCGAGCTCCTCGGCGAGGGGGGTGACGACCCCCGTCGCGAGCAACTCGGCGAGCGCAGGGTCGGCGAGGAACGCGAGCCGGACCCGGTAGAGGGGGGCGACGGCGGTTCCGAGGGCGGCGCCGCCGAGGGCGCCGAGGATCAAGACCACCGGGAAGACCCGCTGCGTCGTGCTGCCCAGCACTGCGCCGCGGCGCTCGACGGCGAGCAGCACGATATAGGCGACGAGCACGGGCACCAACGAGAAGACCAGCGAGTAGGCGACAACGCCTCCGGAGTCCATCTCGGGGCTACTGGAGCAGTTCGAGCGCCTCTCTTGCCCGGTCAGCGCTTCGGCCGGTCCGCACGATCGAGATCACGCGTTCGTAGGCTTCGCGGGCGCCAGCGGAGTCGCCGCTTCGCCGCCACGCGTCACCCAACCCGAGCCACGCCGGCGTGTAGCGAGAGTTGACGCCCGTCGCGCGCTGGTAGCGGACGGCTGCGAGATCGTGGCGGCCCATGGCCTCGTAGGAGCGCGCGACTCCGACGTGAGCCTCGGCACTGTTCGAGCGCGCTTCTGCGGCGGCCGAGAATGCGTTGAGGGCCTCCTGGTTGCGTCCGGCACGCAGGGCTTCGTTTCCGGCCGACATCAGTCCGTCGTAGCCGCCGGCGGGCGCCTCTGGTTCGACCGGGGCCGATGGTGGCTCGTCCGGCTCTGGGCTTCTGGTCGGCGCCGCGACCCGCGTCGGTTCGGTCGTGGTTCGCGTATCTCGCGTCCGTCGTTCCGTGCGGACGTCGGGGGCCCGGTCTCGAGTCGGCGGTTCCGCGCGCGCGGCGACGTCCGGGCTGGGAGGCGCCACATCCTCGGCGGGCGCGATCTCGGCCTCGGCGGCACTGGCGTCGGCGACGTCGTCGTCCGCGTCTGCGCCCGAATCATCATCGGTCGGGGCGACCGCTTCGGTGTCCGGTCCCCCGGTGTCGGGCGTCAACGCGGCGACGGGCTGATCCTGATCGGCGTCGTCCGGATCGGCGAGCGCGGGCACGTCGTCACTACCAACGGCTGCGTCGCGGAAGAGGGTGCTGATGATGACGCCGCCGGCTCCGATGAGCAGCAGTGCGAGGAGCACGAGCGGCCATCGGGATCGTCCCCTCGCCGCTTCTCGGTAGTCAGCGGTCGAGAAGTCGCCCGTGTCGTGGATCGGTACGGAGCCGATATCGGCCCCGGTCTTAGCGCGTTTCTTGCCCTTGCGCGTGCCCGACTCGCCCAGGGTGTACGCCTCGGTGGTCTTGCCCGAGGGCCTGAGGGAGTAGCCATCGTTGGGCTTGAGAACCTGGTGCGGTCGACGGGCGCCGCGTCCGGCTGGTTTGGGCGGATCGGTCACCTCGGACGCGCGCATCGGGGTCATCGCCGCAGCGCGCTGTCGCCCGGCAACGCGGGTCATCTCGTAGACATCTCCGCCCATGCCGACGGTTGCGCCGCCGGCGTGTGGGGTGACGGCGCTATCTCGCGCCGGCTCGAGCCCCGGCATGAGCTGGGTGCCGACCCCGCCGTCGAGCTCGACGGGTGCGTCACCGCCCGGATGGTCGTCCGGCGGTCTGAAGGTTCCGACGGAGGCGGGGGAGGCGGTGGTCGGAGGCCGTTGCTGAGGCGCGGTCAGGTACCCGTCGGTGTTTTGGCTCTCGTTTCGCGGCGCGTTGAGCTCGTCGACGACCTTGAAGAAGGCGGTGAGCTCCTGGATGCTTCCGAGGTGTTTCCAGGTATCGCCGGTCTTCGAGATTTTGTCGTGCTTGGCGACCTTCTGCTCGATGATCCAGCGCTGGAGGGTGGAGAGTTCGTCGAAGTAGATGACCTCACCGGTGGCCGAACGCTTGACCATCCACTGTGTGTCCGCGGAAGGCGCAGCGGTCCGCACCTTGAACACATGTCCGCACGCGGAACAGCGGACGTTGACGCCTGCGGGTCCGATACGCGACTCGTCGAACTCGTAGAGCGTCGAGCAGGATGGGCAGCGAATGTCCATGGTTCAGGTGTTGGGCCCGCCGAGAGTCGGCGCCGGGGGGATCAGGGTTGCTCCGGGGCGGAGCCCCCGGCTGCCACGTCGCCGGGCGGCGTGTCCGAGGGTGGCGCCGCCGCGCCGGACCCGTCTTCGGAGGCTTCGCAGCGTTCCGAGGCCCGCTCGAAGTCGTTCATTCTCTCCGCGTCCGAGTAGAGGGTCGCGAGCTGGCACCAGATCTCGCCGGCGGTGGGGTCGAGTTCGGCGGCCTGTTCGAGATGTTCGATCGCCGCCTCTGGCTCGTTCCGCGCCAGGGCGTTCGAGGCTTGGGAGATGAGCACGGTGACGGTCTCGTCCGTGGACAGCTCGATTCGCCGGGGGCGTTCCTCGTCGGTGGCCGCGCTCGCCTGGTGGACGGGTGTCGGGACACGTGGCGTGTAGCTCTGGCCGAGGAGTCCGGTGGCCGTGAGGTCGATGACACCGACGATGTGCAGGCCGATCGCGGCGATCGCGGGGAGCACGAGGACGGCCAGGAAGAGCAGGATTATCGATGTCTGCTCGGCTTGCCGGGTGGCGGGCGGCTTGACGTATCGGAAATCTACGGCGACGGAGTTGCTCGTGGTGACGTTCCGGTTGGCCCTGGCTTCCTTCAGACGGGCCTCTGCCTCTTCGCGGATCTGGGCCTCGGACGCCGGGAAGGAGCCCGACGGGACCGGACTGGCCGTACCCGAGATCTGAGGGGTCGCGCGGCCGGCGCCGAGCGGCCCGGTCGTCGCGAGGAGGGACTTCCTGCCGGTCGGTTGTACGTCGGCGAGTTCGGCAAACTGGGTAACGGAGAGCCAGTTCTCGCTCCCGTCGTAGGTGACCTGGATCCCGTCGAAGTTCTCCCGCGAAGCCAACCACGTGCGAAGTTGCTCGGTCGTCGGGAAGTCGTAGATGAGCCCCACGGGGTTGCGGAGCTTCCACTTGCGGTCGCCGCCCGAGTCGTGGGCGGGGCCGACTCCGCGAGCCGTCGAGTCGTCGACGGGCCCCGCATCCACAGCGGAACTGGCTCCGGAGACGCTCGAATACGAACCGCTTCCCGGTGGTCCCTCGCGGGCCACGAAGAAGATGTGCGCACAGTTAGGGCACTTGATGTTGCCGCCGGTGCCGGGGAGCTTGTCCTCCCGAATCCGATACCGGGAGCTACAGGCGGGGCATTCGATGATCATCCCGTCTCATCCGCGCGGTGAGATGTCTGGCCTCCGTTGTATAACGGCGCATGGCCGTGGACAACATTCCGAAGCCCGGAGGTTCGACCCCGGTCTGGTCTTCGGCCCCGGCCGCTCCTCGTCTCGGGTCTCGAGCGCGGGCCCCGGCGGCGTTAGTCACCGGGCAACACCGCTTGATCTGCGGGCGGATCCGGGTCATCGCCGTCCTCGTCCGCGGACTGCGTCGGCGGGTCGGGAATGCCTCCGAACCAGCTCCAGCGCTCCCGCGCCACCCGGATCGCGGTGGGGATCGCAGCCACGCCGGCAAAGAGCGCCATCGCCGAGAGGGTGCGAACCGACACGAAAGCGCTCCAATCGCCGGCGAAGAACGCGTCGGCGAACGCGTCGGCGAGGTATGTGATCGCCACGCTGCCGGGCACGATGCCGATCGCCGTGGCCGCCGTGAAGCGGGCGAGGGACATCGGGGACATTCCCGCGAGCCAGCTCAAGGCGTTGTACGGCGTCGGGATGAGGCGGAGGTAGAGGATCGTCTCGAAGCCTCGCGTCTCCATCGCGCCGCGGTAGCGGGCGTAGAGTGGGGACCGGTCGCCGAAGGTCGCGTCGAGCGCGTCCCCTCCGAGGCGGCGTGCGATCACGAACCCGAGCGCCGACCCGCACACGGCGCCCGCATAGTTCAGGATGATGGCGAGGCCGGTCGGGAATATCGCCGCGCCGGCCACGGTCATGATCGTCCCGGGCACCCAGAGGGCGATCAGCACGGCGTAGAGGACGACGAATGCGGGCGCGGCCCCCGGCCCGACAGCGTCGAGCATCGCCTGGATGTTCTCCTCGACGAGGAGCTCGCCGAGTGGGGTGACGCGAAGTGCTGCCAGGACGCCGACGGCGATCGCGGCCATGACGCCCAGCCGCAAGATCGCGCGAATGCGCTTGCTTCGCGCGGGTCCGGCCTGCTCGGCATTCGTCGTGTTCATGGCCTGCCCGTCAGTCCGAGCGCTGCGGCCTCCAGCGCCCGCAGTCGATCTCTGAGCTCGGCGGCCCGCTCGAATTCGAGCTCGCGGGCCGCTGCGACCATCGCCTCGCGGGTCTCCCGGATCTCGGTCTCTCGCGCCTCCGGAGAGAGTTGTGACGGCGGCACGCGCCGCACTGGCCCGCCGGGTGCCGTCGGTTCTTCGGGCGGCGGTTCGATGTCGAGGATCGGTTTGACCACGGTGCGAGGGGTGATGTCGTGCGCCTCGTTGTGCTCGGCCTGTGCCCGCCTTCTCCTCAGGGTCTCGTCGATGCAGAGCTGCATCGAGCGGGTGATCCGATCGGCGTACATGATCACGCGCCCGTCGACGTTCCGCGCCGCGCGACCAGAGGTCTGGATCAAGCTGCGCGCGGAGCGGAGGAAGCCCTCTTTGTCGGCGTCGAGGATCGCGACGAGGGACACCTCGGGCATGTCGAGCCCTTCGCGAAGGAGGTTGATCCCGACGAGGACGTCGAACTCGCCGCGTCGGAGGTCACGGATCAGGTCGATGCGTTCGAGCGTGTCGATGTCCGAGTGGAGGTAGCGCGCGCGGATCCGGAGCTCCCGGAAGTAGTCGGTGAGGTCTTCCGCCATCCGCTTGGTCAGCGTCGTGGTGAGCACGCGGTTGCCCATTTCGTCGACGTGTCGGCGGATCTCCCCGATCAGATCGTCGACCTGGCTGCCGGCGGGGCGGACCTCGATCACCGGGTCGAGGACTCCGGTGGGGCGGATGATCTGCTCGGTGATGACGCCGGCGGCGTGCTCGAGCTCGTAGTCGCCGGGGGTGGCCGAAACGTAGATGGCCTGGCCGACGATCTCCTCGAACTCCTCGAAGCGGAGCGGACGGTTGTCCAACGCGGACGGGAGACGGAACCCGTGCTCGACGAGCGTCGTCTTTCGCGAGCGATCGCCGCGGTACATCGCGCCGACCTGGGGAATCGATACGTGGGACTCGTCGATGAAGAGGAGCCAGTCGTCGGAGAAGTAGTCGAGCAGGCATGGGGGCGGATCTCCGGGGGACCGCCCGGTGAGGTGGCGCGAGTAGTTCTCGACCCCCTGGCAGTGGCCCATGGTCTCGAGCATCTCCAGGTCGAAGGTGGTGCGCTGGTCGAGGCGTTGGGCCTCGAGGAGCTTCATCTCCTCGCGCAGCTGGACCAGATGCTCTTTCAGCTCGGCGCGAATTCCGTCGATCGCGCGTTTGCGGTTGTTGGGGTCGACGACGTAGTGACTGCCCGGATAGATGGCGACACGCTCGAGCTCCCGGCTGGCCGTACCGCGTAGCGGATCGATCTCGTGGATCGCCTCGATCTCGTCGCCGAAGAACTCGACGCGGAGGGCGGAGAGCTCCTCGTAGGCGGGGAAGATCTCGACCACGTCGCCGCGCACGCGGAAGGTGCCGCGGTGGAAGTCGTAGTCGTTCCGTTCGTATTGGATGGCGACGAGTTTGCGCAGGAGCACATCGCGGTCCATCCGAGCACCGCGTTCGACCATCGCGAGCATGCCGTGGTAGGCCTCGACACTCCCGATGCCATAGATGCAGGACACGGATGCGACGATGATCACGTCGCGTCGCTCGAGCAGGCTGCGCGTGGCCGACAGGCGCATCCGGTCGATCGCGTCGTTGATGATCGCGTCTTTCTCGATATAGGTGTCCGACGCCGGGATGTAGGCCTCGGGTTGGTAGTAGTCGTAATAGGAGACGAAGAACTCGACGGCGCTTTCCGGGAAGAACTCGCGGAACTCCTGGAAGAGCTGCGCGGCGAGCGTCTTGTTGTGGGCGAGCACGAGGGTCGGCCGCTGCACCTGCTCGATGACGTTCGCCATCGTGAACGTCTTGCCGCTGCCGGTGACGCCGAGCAGGACCTGGTGCCGCTCCCCGCGTTCGAGGCCTTCGACGAGCGCGCGGATCGCTTCCGGCTGGTCGCCGGTGGGCCGGAAATCCGCTTCTAGTCTGAAGGGCATGGCGTGCGCGACCTGCTGACCGGGTGGGTGGCGACCGGCGGCGGTTGCGGATCGCGCGGGGGTTTCAGACGTCGGGTACGGGCGGGGCGATTCGCCAGTCGGTGCCTTCGGGAGTGTCCATCAGCTCGACGAAGCGATCGGCGAGGGTGATGCGGATCGCGTCGGCTGCGTCCCAGTCTTTGTCGGCGCGAGCCTGGTTTCGGGCGGAGATCTGTCCGTCGACCCAGGCGGGGTCGAGCTCGAGCTGGCGCGCGAGTCGCGCTCGGATGTCGTGCAGCGTCGCGATCGGGTCGCCGCCGAGGAACCCGAAGATGCCGCCGATGCGGACGAAGAACGCGTCAGCTGCGGCGATCTTCGCGAGGATGTCCGGCTTCTTGGCGACCTTCTTGGTCTTGAGCAGCTCGTTGGCTGCTTTGGCGACATCGCCCATGACGGCGAGGGCGACGGGGGTGTTGAAGTCGTCGTCCATGCCGCCGTGGAGCTGGCCGAGCCACTCGGCGAGGGCGGCCTCGTCGGGTTCGGGTCGTTCGACCCGGCCGAAGAGGGCGCCGATGGCCTGTCGTGTGCCGTAGAGGTATTGGAGCCGGTGCCGCGCGAGGTCGAGGTTGGCCTGACTGTAGCCGATCGGCTTGCGGTAGTGCGCCGACATCATGAAATAGCGCACGACCTCGGGGTGGTAGGCGTCGAGCACGTCGCGGACGGTCCAGAAGTTCCCGAGGGACTTGGACATCTTCTCGCCGTCGATCTGCACGAGGCCGACGTGCATCCAGTAGTTGGCGAAGGGCTGTCCGGTGGCACCCTCGGACTGCGCGATCTCGTTCTCGTGGTGGGGGAAGACGAGGTCCTTTCCGCCGCCGTGAATATCGAAGTTCGCGCCGAGGTAGGTCGTGGACATGGCGGAGCACTCGATGTGCCATCCGGGCCTTCCCTCGCCCCACGGGCTGTCCCAAGCGGGCTCGCCGGGCTTGCGGGCCTTCCAGAGCGCGAAGTCGGCGGGGTTCCTCTTGCGGGTGTCGACATCGACGCGCTCGCCGGCACGCATCTCGTCGAGCTTCATGCGGCTGAGCTTTCCGTAGTCGGGGAAGCTGTCGACGGCGTAATAGACATCGCCGTCGACGACGTAGGCGTGGCCGCGCTCGATCAGGGTCTCCGTCATGCGGACGATGTGCTCGATATGGGTCGACACACGGGGTTCCCTGGTGGGGGACTGGACCCCGAGGCGCCCCATGTCGGCGTCGAGCTCGTCGATGTAACGCTGCGCGAGCGCTAGCGGCTCTTCGCCCCGCTCGTTGGCGCGGGCGATGATCTTGTCGTCGACGTCAGTGTGATTGCGGACGTAGGTGACCTCGTATCCACGGTGCCGGAGGTAGCGGGTGATGACGTCGAACGCGACGAAGACCCGGGCGTGCCCGATGTGGGTGAGGTCGTAGACCGTGACTCCGCAGACGTAGAGCCCGACGTGCCCGGGCTCGATGGGCTCGAGGGCGCGTTTGTGGCCGGCGAGGGTGTCGTAGAGTTGCAGGGTCGGCGGAGTCATCGGGATTCCGGTTCTGAAGTGGGGCGGTGAATCTACTGATGGGGGCGGAAACGAGTCAAGACCGAGGGGTGCGGCAATCCCAGGGGGACGCGGGCTGGCAGGGGCCCCATCGCGTGTGCGATCCGGGGGCGTCGGTGCGGTGAGCGAGCGTACCCGCGCGCCCGCGCTGTTGTTGCCGCTCCTGGACCCCGCGTGCTAGCATCGAGTGGCTGTCTACCCAAGGCGAATCGGATGCGGAAACTCGTCATAGTCGATGATGGAGGGCGCAAGACATCGGTTCCGCTCGTGCGCACCGAGGTCACGATCGGACGCCAGGAAGGCAACACGATTCGCCTGACCGAGCGGAATGTCTCGCGGAGCCACGCGCGGATCTACCGTGACGAGTCGGACTACGTGATCGAGGACACGTCGCGGTACGGGACGAGCAAGAACGGCGCGCGGGTCAATGGGCCCACGCCGTTCCGCGACGGCGACATCGTCATCATCGGGGCCTACCGGCTGGAGTTGGTCCTGGATCTTCCGGTCGACGGTTCGCCCGCGGACATCGAGCACGAGGAGGGCGACCTCGCGGACGACGCGACCGAGGAGATGGCCTCGGAGCCAACGCGTCCGGCGGCAACGGTGCCGGCTGCAGAGGCCTTCCCGGAAGAAGACACCGAGATCTCCAACCGGAGCCGCCTGGTCTGTCTGTCGGAGCCGTTCGTCGGCAGCGAGTTCGTGTTCCTCGGCGCCGAGCTGGTGATCGGAACCGGCGAGGACTGCGACCTGATCATCGACCACCCATCGATCGCGCCGTGCCATGCGCGATTCACGCGTGACGATGAGTCGTACAGCATC
The DNA here is from genome assembly GCA_964520965.1 of uncultured Myxococcales bacterium. Classification (GTDB taxonomy): domain Bacteria; phylum Myxococcota_A; class Bradymonadia; order REDH01; family REDH01; genus CAZFPM01. The sequence goes on along the minus strand of CAZFPM010000060.1, from coordinate 16,824 downwards.
GAGGCGGTCGATCGCGGCTACCCGGTGGCGTTGAACGGCAAGTACAACCCCGACGGGACGCTGAGCCCGGGCGACAAGGTCCTCCTCGGCGAGTTGAAGTTCCGGTACGTCATGCCGGGCGAATCGTTCGCGGTGGTGCCGCTCGGCGATATCGACGAGCTGGAAGAGGTGCGACGGCCGGCGTGGATCGGCCCGGTCGTGGCGGTCGTGGCGGTGCTGGCACTCATCGCGATCTTCGCCACCACGCGCGGCGGGGACGAGACCCCGGCGCCCGAGCCCGAGGTGGTCGTGGACGAGGCGTCGTCGGCGCTGTCGACCGGCCGCGCCCATCTGACCGGAGCGCGGTGGGACGAGGCGATCGAGATCCTCCACACCATTCCGGAAGACGCGCAGCAGCACGAGCTGGCGGTGTCGTTGGCGGAGCGGGCCGAGGCCGAGAAGGCCAACCAGGTGCGCTACGAAGCGGCGGTGCGCGCCCTGGACGAAGATGAGTACGAGCAGGCGCTGACCGAAATCGACGCGCTGCCCACCGGCTCGCACTATCGAACGCGGGTGGAGAACGAGGGGTTGGAGCGTCGGGCAGTCAACAGCATCGTCGACGCCCGCATCGACGCTTCGCAGCGCGCTCAGGACGACGGCGCCCTGGAAGAGGCGCTCGCGGTCCTGGTCGAGGTCCGCGCCCTCGCGCCCGACAACACGACCCTCGTCAACCGAATCGAACAGCTCGAGACCCTCACGGGCCCCGTCGACGACGACGAGCGGGATGACGAGCGGGATGACGAGCGTGACGACGAGCGTGACGACGAGCGTGACGACGAGCGTGACGACGAGCGCGAGGTCGAGCGTGAGGTCGAGCGGGATGACGAGCGTGACGACGAGCGCGACGACGACGCGGCGGCAGCGCGAGCGGCCGCTGAGGCCGCGGCGCGGGCTGAGGCCGAACGGGAGCGCGAGCGTGAGCGCGAGCGTGAGCGCGAGGCTGAGCGCGTCGCGGCGCGCGAGCGCGACGAGCGTGACGACGAGCGCCCGACGGAGCCCGAACCGGACGAGCGTGACGACGAAGAGGAGCCTGCGGAGAACGCGGCCGACGCGGAACGCGCGGAGCGACTGGAACGGGCGTCCGAGCTCCGTCAAAACGCGGCGCGGGCCGGTGTGCAGCAGAACTTCCAGGAGGCGATCCGGCTTCTGGAGGAGGCTCGGGAGCTCAACCCCAGCGACCCGCAGATCAACCTGATGCTCTTTTCGAACTATCGGCAGGTCGGCAACCGGGCGCGCGCGGCGCGGTCGATCAGGCGCTATCTACGCCAGCGGCCGAGCGATTCGCGGAGGTCCGAGTACGAGTCGTGGCTGGAGGAGAACGCGCCGGACTGATCGGGGCGGCACGTTCCGCTGTCGGTGGGCTGCGGGGGCGGTCGAGGGGTTGTACACGGGGACATCCGGGCTGGACTTCCGCCGCGGATCCTGTAGGTTCCACCGCCCTGCGGGCCGCCGGCTGTCGCGGCCCTTCCGGGAAGCCGTAGGTTTCGTGGCAGGCGGCCACGAGGACCGACGGTCTCGCGGGTGTTCTCCCCCGTAGTCGACAGGCTCGAAGATCAAAGCGCGCGTCCACGGAAACCTGCGCTCTCTCAAGGCGAGTCAGCGGAAATCGCTCGACAAGCTGGCCCAGCGTAGGATCAAGCAGGATCTGGCCGTCACGTCCGAGTTCGCCAACGGGCTCGCGCGGGTCAGCGGGGAGTTGAACCGCGCGGTCGGAGCGCTCGTAGATCGCCGCGGTCGCGTCGAGGCGGTGGTCGTCGGCGACGCGCGGCGTCTGTATCTGCCGGATCTCGGCCGCGCCCGAGCCGGCGGCAGCCGTTTCCGCGGTCTTCGCCTGATCCGGACCCGGCTCGGCGGTGACGCGCTCTCGCACGACGACCTCACCGACCTCTCGAAGCTGAACCTCGATCTCGTCGCGTCGGTAGACGTCGAAGACGGGGGCAAGGCGGGCGCGTGCACGTGGGCCCACCTGATTCCGGACAACCCCGCACGGGAATTGTGGCGGATTCATGTCGAGGGACACGTGGCCGGCATGGACTTCCCGTTCGGCGAGTTCATCCAGGAGCTGGAGTCGGAGTTCGAGCAGAAGAGAGACGGCGCGCAGCGGGCGTCCGGCGACGCGGCCATGATCGTATACGTTCGCACGCGCGGAGATACGGCCTACGCGTCTCGACTCGCGGAGATCCACGAGCTGTGCCGGACGGCGGGCGTCGAGGTCGTCGAGTCCTATCTGCAATCGCGCGACAGACTCGACCCGAAGACGGCGGTCGGCAGCGGCGCGCTCGAGGAGATCGAGCTTCGTTGCCTGCAGCTGGGCGCCGACATCGTGATCTTCGGTCAGGACCTGACGCCGTCGCAGGCGCGCAGCATCACCGATCGGACCCAGCTTCGAGTCGTCGATCGGACCCAGCTGATCCTCGACATCTTCGCCCAGCGCGCCCAGAGCGCGGTCGGCAAGTTGCAGGTCGAGCTCGCCCAGCTCAAGTACCGTCTGCCCCGCCTCACGGGCCGCGGCACCGCGATGAGCCGGCTCGCCGGTGGCATCGGCGGCCGTGGACCGGGCGAGACGAAACTCGAGGTCGATCGTCGGCGAGCCCGCGACCGGATCCACGCACTCGACAAGGGCATCGAGAAGCTTCGCCGTGACCGCGACCTGCGGCGAAAGAACCGCCGTGACCGCGCGGTGCCGACCATCTCGATCGTCGGTTATACCAACGCCGGCAAGTCGACGCTGCTCAACACCCTGACGAACAGCCGGGTGCTGAGCGAGGACAAGCTCTTCGCCACCCTCGACCCGACCACACGTCGCCTGCGTTTCCCCGAGGAGCGCGAAGTGATCCTGACCGACACGGTCGGGTTCATCCGCGATCTCCCCAACGAGCTGCGCGAGGCGTTCCGAGCCACGCTGGAGGAGCTCGAAGAAGCGGACCTGTTGGTGCACGTCGTCGACGCCTCGGATCCGGCGTTCGAAGGACAGATCGCCTCGACCGAGCGGATCCTGCGCGAGCTCGGTCATGGCGATCGCCCACGGTTGCTCGTCTTCAACAAGGTCGACGCGGTCGACGCGGAGACGCTCGAAGGGCTGCGACTTGGCTTCGACGGGGTCTTCGTGTCCGCACTGAAGCGCGACTCGGCGCGGCCTCTGATCGAGGCGATGGATCGGTGGCTGATCGCCTATGGTCGGGCCGATGTCGTGCCGGGCATGGTCGCGCCGTCGTGAGCGGCGGAGAGGCGGTCGGGGCCGGGATTCTGGAGGCGGAGCGCTCTCTCGCGGCGACGCGCTATCCGATCGAGGAGCTTGAGAAGGCCGTTTCCCGCGGTCGACGCGTGGTGGTTCAGGGCCCGAACGTTGCGTATCTGGCGCTCGTGCTCGGCGATTTCGTGGAGCGGCGCCCGCGACCTGTCGCTGTCGTGCTCCCGACGGCGGCGGACGCCCGCGCGATGGACGGTGCGATCCGCGCGCTGGCACCCGGCCTCGCGGCGGTATTATTGCCGCCGCCCGAGGTTTCGCCCTATGCCGGCGTCTCCCCGGATAGGCCGACGACGATGGCTCGGATGGCCGCCCTCGATCGCGCGTCTCGTCTCGCCGCCGGGCACGCGCTGGTCACGTGCGCGCTCGGTTGGGCGCGGCGTTCGACACCCCGTTCGTCGCTGGAGCAGGCGCGGGTGTCGCTGGCAGTCGATGGCGATGTCGATCTCGTCGCGCTGCGCCGCGCGCTCGAGGCGGGCGGCTACAGCGAGGCCGGCCTCGTCGAAGACGAAGGCACGTTCAGCATTCGCGGCGACATCGTCGACGTGTTCCCGGCCGGATCGGAGGAGCCTGTTCGCGTCGAGCTCTACGGCGACATGATCGAGACGATCCGGACCTTCGACCCCGTGTCGCAGCGGAGTCGTGAGGAACGAACGGCGCTGGAGTGCGGGCCCGCGCTCGAAGAGGTGTTCACCGCCGAAGCGTTGGCGGCGGCGCGGGAGCGCCTCGGCGACCTGGGGGCAGCCCTCAAGACGCCGTCGAGCCGTGTCGGCGCAGTTCTCCGCGACCTGCAGGCAGGCAAGCGCTTCTTCGGTGTGGAGTCGCTGCTGCCGGCGTTCGCACCGGCGCTGGAGTCGGTGGCCGAACGGTTGCCGGAGGACACGCTGATCGTGGTGGTCGAACCCGAGCTCGGCTGTGCCGAGGTCGACCGCTGGCTGGATGCTCGTCGTGCCGAGTACGAGCGCGAGGTCGACCACGGCGAGCTCGTGTTCCCGATCGAGGAGTCGATGCTCGACGAGGCGCGATACGTGGCATCGCTCGAGCGAGCGCCCCGGGTCGATGTCGCGGCGATCACCGAGGGGGTCGGTGCCGCCGATGTGCTGGCCTTTCCCTGCCTCGCCAACGACGACGTGGTGCGGGTGCGCAAGCAACGCGCCGGGGGAGACGGTGCTGTGCACGCGGTCTTCGACATCGTCGAGGGGTGGCGCGAGCACTACGGACGGGTCGTGTTCGCGTGCGGAACGCGCGGCACCGCGGACAGGGTAGCGGGTCTTCTCCGCGGCTACGGCGCCGACGTCGACGTCGCGCACGGGGGAGCGGATCTGTCGACACCGGCGGTCGGGCCATGCGAGCGCTTCGACGTCGTGGTCGGTTCGCTGGTCGACGGGTTCCGGAGCCCGGGTCGGGGCCTGGCAGTGCTCACCGATCGCGAGGTGTTGGGGCGGAGCGTCCGGCGGGCGGGCCGCGAGCTGGCCCACGAGGCGACCGCGATCGCGTCGTTCAGGGAGCTGGCGCCAGGCGATCTCGTGGTCCATATCGACTTCGGCGTCGGGCGCTACGCGGGCCTGATGCGTATGGACACCGGGGGTGTCGACGGGGATTTCCTCGCGCTGGACTACGCAGACGGTGATCGACTCTACGTGCCGGTCTACCGCTTGGGGCGGGTGCAGAGATACGTCGGCTCTCCGACGTTCACGCGCCTCGACAAGCTCGGCGGCACGACCTGGGAGAAGACGAAGGAGAAGGTCAAGCGCCAGCTGGCCGATATCGCCGACGAGTTGTTGCGGCTGCAGGCGCAGCGCGCGTCGGCCGCCGGCTTCGCGTTCAGCCCACCGGACGATCTCTTCCGCGAGCTCGAGGCCGAATTCCCGTACGAGGAGACGCCGCACCAGGAGCAGGCGATCGACGACGTGGTCGGCGATATGACCGTGCCCCGGCCGATGGATCGCCTGCTGTGCGGCGACGTCGGCTTCGGAAAGACCGAGGTCGCGATTCGGGCGGCGTACAAGGCAGTCCTCGACGGTCGACAGGTGGCGGTGCTCGTGCCGACGACGGTGCTCGCCGAACAACACCTGAAGTCGTTTCGCCAGCGACTTCGGCATGCCCCGGTGCGGGTCGAGGCCCTGTCACGCTTTCGGACGGCGGCGCAGGCGAAAGCGATCGTCGCGGACACGCAGGCGGGCAAGGTCGACATCTTGATCGGCACGCATCGACTCCTGTCGAAAGACATCGCGTTCCGCGAGATAGGACTGCTGGTCGTCGACGAGGAGCAACGGTTCGGCGTGACGCACAAGGAGCGCATCAAGCAGTTTCGGTCGAACGTCGACGTGTTGACGATGACCGCGACGCCGATCCCGAGAACGTTGGAGATGGCGATGCTCGGGATCCGGGATCTGTCGGTGATCCTGACGCCGCCGCCGGGCCGCCTGGCGGTCCGGACGCACATCGCGCGGTTCAAGGACGCGGTGATCCAGGAGGCCGTGGACCACGAGCTGAAGCGCGGCGGGCAGGTGTTCTTCGTCCACAACCGGGTAGAGACCATCTACAACATCGCCGACGAGCTGCGGCGCATCGTGCCGGAGGCTCGGGTCGGCGTCTCCCACGCCCAGATGAAGGACGGGGAGCTGGAGGACGTGATGCTCCAGTTCCTGAATCGCGAGGTCGACGTCCTCGTCACGACGACGATCATCGAGTCCGGTATCGACATCTCGACGGCGAACACGATGTTCGTGAACCAGGCGGACAACTTCGGGCTCTCGCAGCTCCACCAGCTCCGCGGTCGAGTTGGTCGCGGCTCCGTGCGCGCGTACTGCTATCTGCTGGTCAAGGACCCGCGCCGGCTGACACCCGAGGCGCGGCGGCGACTCGAGGTGCTGCAGCAGCACACGGATCTGGGCGCCGGCATCCAGATCGCCCAGCAGGACCTCGACATGCGGGGCGCGGGCAATCTGCTCGGGCGCAACCAGTCCGGGCACATCGAAGCGATCGGTTTCGAGCTCTACGCCGAGCTTCTGGACGAGGCGGTCGCCGAGCTGAAGGGGCAGGCGGCAGCGGACAACTACGAGCCGGACGTGAAGATCCCGGTCGCCGCGTTCATTCCCGAGGAGTACATCGCCGACATCAGCCAGCGCCTCATCTTCTACAAGCGCTACAGCCTCGCGGCGACGATCGATGAGCTCTACGACGTTCACGGAGAGCTGCAGGAACGCTATGGCTCGGCGCCCGAGCCGGTGAATGCGCTGCGCGACATCGTGGTGTTGAAACTGGAGATGCGGCGCATCCGGGCGCGGTCGATCGAAGCGGGCCCCCGCTCGGTGGTCGTCGAGCTGCTGCCGGACACGACATTGGAGCCGGATCGGGTGATCGAGCTGATCCAGACGTCGGGCGGGGCATACGAGTTCCGGCCGGAAATGACGCTCGTGCGGACCTTGAAGGGCCAGGAGGCGACGGATATCTTGGCGACCGCCTTGCGGGTCTCCCGCGAGGTTGGCGAATGCCTCGCCTGAGCGACGGGAAGAGCTCGCCCACCGGCCTCCGAGTCAAAGTGTCCCTCCGCCGCATCACGAACCCGGGCCTGCGCTCGACGACCGCCGCGACCTTGCTGGCCGCGGCGCTGGTGGTGGTGTCCGCATGCCGGCCCGACCCGCTCCCCGGGGAGTCGAACGCGTCGACGGGCGTCGGCTCGGGCGGACAGATCGCCGAAGCGTCGGACGCACCGGATTCGATCCTGGGGTCGATCCGCGGCCGTGCGCTGACGATGGAGGAGTTCGAGCGCCGGATGCAGCTCGCGTCGACGAGCGGCCGACTCCTGTTGAACACGCCGCAGGGGCGCGGCCGCGCCCTGGACATGATGATCGCGCTCGAGGTGATGGCCGGCGCGGCCACGGACGCCGGTCTGGCTGGTGGCGCGGTCGAGGCTCTGCTCGTCGAGGACGCGACTGCCCGGAGCGTGCTGCAGGACCTGGCCAGCCGCGAGGTCAATCGGGGACTGATACCCGACGAGGAGGTTCGCGCCTGGTGGGAGGCACACCGGGCCGAATTCGACCGGATCGGCCGATCGCGGGTGTCGACGATCGTCTTGGAGACGCAGGCGGAGGCGGAGGCTGTGCGGTTGTCGGTCCAGGAGGCTCTGGACAGCGGCCGCGAGGGTCCCGAGTGGATCGTGAAGCGCGCTGTCTCCGAATGGTCGATCGACCCCGAGACGCGCGCGGCGGAGGGATTGTTGGGCTACGTCGCCGCTCCGGAGGCCGGGAGCGTCGTGAACCCGGAGATCGCGCGCGTCGTGTTCGCCGTCACCGAGCGTGGCCTCGCGATCGAGGTCGTCCAGACGGCAAGGGGCTGGGAAGTGCTCTATGTGCACGACGTGGTCACGCCACTCGAGCGGCCGTTCGACGATGTCGAGGGAATCGCGCGCGATCGCGTCTACGCCGAACGTGCCGCGGCGGTTCAGCGAGAACATATCGACGGCGGTCGCGCCGCGGCGGCGGTCGCGATCGACGAGGCTGCGTTGGCCCGCGTACGTGCCGCCCACGTGGCCCAGGGCGGGCCGTCGGAGAGTATTCGACCGCGTCGGTACGTTCTGCCGGCGTTGGCGGAGGCGCCCGACGTCATCCTGGGGGTTGACGGGGTTGCCGAGGTCGTGGAGGAGATTCGCGGCTGGTCGAACGTTGCCACTGCGGCGCCGGGGCTGCCGGTCGCCGCTGCACCGGGAGAGGGCAGTGGCGTCACTGCCGGCGCCGGCTCAGACCCGCTCGTCCCGACACCCCACGGTCCCTGATGAAGTTGCTCCGCACCCTGTCGATCACGATCGCGCTGGTCGTCGCGTACGCGCACGCCCCGGCACGCGCAGAGACGATCGACTACATCGTCGCCCGGGTCGACGACGGGATCGTGACCTACACCGACGTGTTGCGGATGACGCCGATCTTCATCGAGGTCGTCGGCGTCGATCCGAGGCGGCTCATGACGGCGGACGGCCGCGGCGAGCTCGCCTGGGAGGTCGTCGAGCACCTGATCGACACGACCCTGCTCGTCGCCGAGGCCGACGGTCGCTCACTCGCGGTCACCGACGCCGAGGTGTCGGACTACATCGCCCAACAGTACGACCGCCTGGGCATGACGGAGGCCCAGTTCACCGAGTCGTTGGCGACCCAGGGCATCGACATCCGCGACTTCCGGGAGTTCATCCACGGGAACCTCACCCGCGTGCGGATGATCCAGCTGGATGTCGCTTCGCGCGTATCGGTGTCCCAGGCAGAGATCGACCGGATGGTGGAGGAGCGATACCCGGACGGGTTGGAGGAGATCCTGCTGGAGAGCAGCCACGTGCTCGTACCGGTGATGCTCGGCGCTGGCGACGAGGCCGAGGCCGCCGCGCGGGAGCGCATCGAGGGATTCTACGACGAGATCGTTGCCGGGACCCGGACCTTCGAGCAGATCGCTGGCGTCGTAAACCCCGACGCGTCGCGCAACACGGGGGGCCGGCTGGGCCGGTACAGCACCCGAGAGCTCGACCCCGACTACGTCCGCGGCGCTCTCGCGTTGGAGGTCGGCGAGGTCAGCACACCGGTACGCACCCAATTCGGCTACCACCTGATCCGGCTGGAGAGCCTGGCGCGGACGCCGGTCAGCGACGCGCAGGCGATCCGCGACGAGATCCACTTCGAGCTTCACCAGCGGGCGGCAGCCCAACAGGAGGCTCTCTACCTCGAACGCAAGCGGAATCAGGCGTTCATCGAGTTCCTCGTGACCGAGATCCCGATGTGAGGGTGCATGCGCCCGCACCGCTCGCGCTGACGGTCGGGGATTGCGCCGGCGTCGGCCCTGAGTTGATCCTGCGAGCGGCGTGCGAGATCGCCCACGAGGGCCCGATCGTGGCCTACGGGCACGCCGACACGCTCCAGGCGGCCTTCGAATCGTTGCGCACGGTGTGTGACCCGGAGGAGCTGGTGGCGGGGATCTGCGCCGTCTCCGGCCCCGCGGACGCGGCGGATCTGAAGGCGGGAGTCCTGGCGGTCGTTGACGTCGGCACGGCCGTGCTCATCGCGTCTCCGTATCCCTGGGGCGGCCGGGTGCCGGAGTTCGGGCAGTTGCAACACGACGCGGTGACCGTCGCGGTCGAGGACGCGCTGGCCGGTCGGGTCGCCGGGATCGTGACGGCCCCCTGGCACAAGGCACGGCTCGCCGATGTGAATCTCCCGGTCACCGGTCACACCGAGGTGCTGGCGGCGTGCACCGACACTCCGGACGCGGTGATGATGCTCGCCGGCGACGTGTTGCGCGTCGCCCTGGCGACGGTGCATGTGCCGCTCGCCGATGTTCCCCGCCATCTCGACAGCAAGCGGATCGCGTCGGTCGCCGAGACGATGGCCGCTGCGCTTCGCGTCGACTACGGCATCGCTTCGCCGCGGATCGCCCTCTGCGGTCTGAACCCGCATGCGGGCGAGGAGGGTCATATCGGCGACGAGGAGGCCTGTCTGATCGTCCCGGCTCTGGCGATGCTCACGATGCGTGGTGTCGATGTCGTGGGTCCGTACCCGGCGGATACGCTTTTCCCCCGGGTCGCGCACGGGCACCTGCGCGCGGACGGGATCGTCGCGATGTACCACGATCAGGGGCTCGGTCCGCTGAAGACCTTCCACTTCGGCGAGGCGGCCAACGTGACATTGGGACTGCCGATCGTCCGGACGAGCGTCGACCACGGAACGGCGTACGACATCGCCGGTCAGGGACGCGTGTCGACGTCGAGCTTCGTCTACGCGGCCCGCATGGCACGACAGATCGCGGAGCGTCGTTCGGCAAAAACGTGAAACGGCGGCCGTTGGGCCGCCGCCTCGCGAGTCAGCGCGTCAGCCGATCAGATCTTGCCGGCGATCGTGAACGCGATGATGAGCGCGTAGATCACGAGGGACTCGATGAGGGCGAGGGCGAGGATCATCGGGGTGAAGATCTTGCCCGAAGCGCTCGGGTTGCGCGCGATGCCCTCGAGGGCGGCGGCGCCGGCACGGCCCTGACCGAGACCGCCACCGAAGGCGGCGAGCGAGATCGCGAGACCAGCGCCGATCAGGCCGAGTCCGTCACCGGCCGACATCCCGTGCGCGGCGGCGTCGGTGGCCGCTGCGGCGCCGTCCTCGGCGAACGCCAGCGCGGAGACGAAGAACACGGAGAGCATGGAGAACAGAGCGGCGAAGTGCTTGCGGATCATCGTAGTGAGCCTCCTGGCAGTTCTTGGGGTCGGGACCCCTTTCGGTGCGTTTTCTGCAGTGGGTGCGAAGAATCGTTCCGTCTCGTGGGCGCGGTCGTTAGTGCGCTTCCTCTGAATGTTCAATGGCCAATGCGATGTAGACCATCGTGAGCAGGCAGAAGACGAGCGCTTGGACGATGACGACGACGGTGCCGAGCAGGATGATCGGCACCGGGAAGAGGATCGGGAGGGCGGCGAGCGTCAGGAAGATCCCCAAGACCGCGTGGTCACCCGTCATGTTTCCCATCAGGCGCAGCGAGAGGGACATGGGCCGCGCCAGGTGCGAGATGATCTCGATCGGGAGCAGGAGAGGGAAAAGCCAGGGGAAGCCGCCGAGCTTTGGGCCAAGGAAGTGCGCGAGGTACGACACCCCGTTGTCCTTCAGGCCAAAGTAGTGGGTCGCGAAGAACACGATGACGGCCGGACCGAGCGTGACGTTGAGGTTGTCCGTCGGCGGCGCGAATCCGGGGATGAGCCCGAGCGCGTTGTGGAAGAAGATGTAGATCGCCAGCGTGCCGATCAGCGGCAGAAAGCGCTCGGCATGTTTGCGATCGCCGAACACCTGCTCCGAGAGAGAGAGGCAGGTGTCGATGATCGTCTCGATGAGATTTCGGATGCTGAAGGTGCCTTCGGGAACCGCCGGATTCTCCGAGCTCGCCCAGCTCGCGCGGGTCAGCGCGACGAAGACCATGATGATCACCGTCGCCAACACCGAGAGGGTCAGGTGGGTGATCGAGTGCACGGCCTCGTTGTCGATCCAGGTCTGCCCGAGCTGATGCGCCGTGTTGGCTTCGAACGCGTCGTAGCCGGGGATCAGGTTGAACCAGGTGAAGCCGCCGGAGCCGAGGAAGGTCATGCGCCGATGATCTCGTCAGAGGGGGAGGCGTCGTTTCCGGACGCCGGCGAGCGGCGTCGAAGGTAGCTGTACCGCACGAATTCGATGGCGATGGCGACCAGGATGGCGCTCATGCCCGACGCGAAGGCCACGGGGTCGACCCCGATCACGACGACGATCAGGAAGATCACGAGAGCCAGGGCACCAAACTTCGCCACGGCCAGGATCACCAGCCCGGTCGGCGGTTCCTGGTTGTCCCGCGCCGCCGCCACCAGTCGCCCCATCAGGATCCGCAGGAGCACGAAGTTCAGCAGACCGATCGCGGCGCCGAGCCCGAACGAAGCGCCGGCGATCCAACCGAGGGCGAGGCCCCAGGCGACCGTCCCGACGATGGCGACGACGAATCCGGTGACGTCGACACGCTCGAGGAATGGCGAGCTGATCACCATCGCGTCACTCCTCGTCGACCGACTTGCGGGCGAGCGCGTAGAGATCGCGGAAGGCCGCGGTGGCTCCGAGGAGCACGCCGACGATCAGCAGGGTCGGCCCCGTGTCGAACTTCCCGTCCAGCCAACTCCCCGCCCAGGCGCCGATCCCGATCGAGACCGCGAACTGGATGCCCATGGCGCTCGCGCGGGCAGCTTTTCGTCGCTCGGCGATCCGCCGAGCGCGTTGCTCGGGCGTCTCGCTGGCGTCGGGGCCGGGTTCGTTCGGCATGGTCCGAGAAGGGCACGCGCGTCGCTGTTCAGAGAGAGGGGGCAGGCTGCCGCGGCGGCAGGTAACATGGGGTTGGGTGTCGGTCAACCGCGCAGGTGGTGCCAACCGGGCAGGCGGCGTTTTGGGGCGGGGGTGGGCCGCCTTGCGGGCGGGGTTGGGCCGCCCTGCAGGCGGGGTTGGGCCGCCCTGCGGGCGGGGTTGGGCCGCCCTGCGGGCGGGGGCGAGCCGGGGGCTCGCCCTTTAGCTTGCGCTGATGGTGGCGAAGGATTCTTTGGCGGCGTCGAGGGTGGCTTCGATCAGGTTGGGGGAGTGAGCCGCGCTGACGAAGGTGGCCTCGAAGGCGCTCGGGGCGAGGTACACGCCGCGGTCGAGCATCGCGTGGAAGAAGCGTCCGAACGCCTCTGCGTCGGCCGACTTCGCGTCGGCGTACGACCAGACCTCGCGGTCGGTGAAGAAGATGCTGAACATCGCGCCGACCTGGTGGCCGGTGACGGCGACGCCCGCGTCCTCTGCGGCGTCCTGGAGTCCCTCGAAGAGTCGCCGGGTAGCGGCCTCGAGGCGGTCGTAGACGCCGGGCGTGTCGCGCAGGATGCGGAGCGTGGCGAGTCCGGCGGCGACGGCGAGCGGATTCCCGCTCAGCGTTCCGGCCTGGTAGACGGGACCGGCCGGAGCGATTCGATTCATGATGTCCGCTCGGCCGCCGTAGGCGCCGACGGGGAGGCCACCGCCGACGATCTTCCCGAGGGTGGTCAGGTCGGGCGTGATGGCCCACCGGGCCTGGACGCCGCCAGCGGCGACGCGGAAGCCGGTCATGACCTCGTCGAAGATCAAGACGGTGCCGGTGTCGGTGCACCGGGCGCGGAGGGTCTCGAGGAAGCCCTCCCGGGGCGGAATGCAGCCCATGTTGCCGGCGACCGGCTCGACGATGACGCAGGCGAGGTGCTCGCCGTGGGTCTCGAAGGCGTCGCCGAGGGCGTCGAGGTCGTTGTAGGGTACGGTGATCGTGTTGGCGGCGACTTCGGGCAGGACTCCGGGAGTGCCGGGGATCCCGAGGGTCGCGACACCGCTGCCGGCGTCGGACAGGAGCGCGTCGCCGTGCCCGTGGTAGCAGCCCTGGAACTTGAGAATCCGCGAGCGGCCGGTGAAGCCACGGGCCAGGCGGATCGCGCTCATGGTCGCCTCGGTGCCGGAGCTGACCAGGCGGATCATCTCCATGGAGGGCATCATTTCGCGGATCACGCGGGCGAGCTCGTTCTCGCCGGCGGTGGGTGCGCCGAAGGACGCGCCGCTCTCGGCCGCCGACTTGATTGCGTCGACGACCTTCGGGTGGGCGTGGCCGAGGATCATCGGGCCCCAGGACCCGATGTAATCGATGTAGCGGTTGCCGTCCTCGTCGAAGATGTGCGCTCCGCTGGCGCTCCGGACGAAGACCGGGGTTCCGCCGACGCCCTTGAACGCACGCACGGGGCTGTTGACGCCGCCGGGCATCAGGGTGACGGCCTGTTCGAAGAGGGTCTCGGAGCGGCCTCGGTTCATGAGTCCTGGGGTTCGGTCGGGGCCTCGTCGTCGGCTGCCGACTCTGCGTCAGCGGAGCTGCTCTCGGCGTCGTGGTCGTCGCCCGGCGCTTCGCCTCCGTCGGTCTGGGTGTCGCCGCCCGCTTCGCCGGCGATGGCCTCGTCGCCATCGATGGCCTCGAGTTCGCCAGACTCGCTCAGCTCGTCTTCGTCGCGCTCGGCGAACTGGGCGACGCCGACGACCTTCTCCTCGGGCTCGAGCGAGATCACGTTCACGCCCTGCGTGTTCCGACTGAGTACCGGGATGTCGGAGACGCGGGTGCGGATGATCTTCCCGCCGTCGGTGATGATGATCAGCTGCTCGTCCTGGGAGACGATTCTGCAGCTCGCCACCTTGCCGTTGCGCTCGGTGGTCTTGATCGTGATGACGCCGAGCCCTCCTCGCTTCTGGATCGGGTAGCGGTCCATGGAGGAGCGCTTGCCGAAGCCGTTCTCGGTGATCGTGAGCAGCGTGCTGAAGCGCGTCTCGTCGTCGGGATCGATCTCGTCGTCGTCGTCGAGTTCGCTCTCTTCGAGCTCCAGGGCCTCGACGTCGGCGCTCTCGGCGAGGTCGGCGCCCTCGTCCTCGATGTCGACCTCGATTCGCTCGGCGTCGATTTCCTCCTCGGTGGCGGGGAGGACGACCATGGCGACGAGCTGATCGGCGGAGCGCAGCCGCATGCCGCGGACGCCTCGGGTGCTGCGTCCCATGGGCCGCGCGTCGCTCTGCCGGAAGGTGATCGCCTGGCCATCGACGCTCGCGAGATGGATGCGATCGCCGGGCTCGCAGAGCCTCACGTTCACGAGCTCGTCGCCCTCGGGGATGTTGACCGCGATGATCCCGCCGGCGTGGATGTTCTTGTAGGCAGGCAGCGCGGTCTTCTTCACCAGTCCGGCGCGGGTCGCGGTGATGATGTACTTGCCCTCGGAGAAGTCGTCGAAAGGCAGCACCGCGGCGACCTTCTCCTCCGATTGGACGGGGAGCAGGTTGACGATCGGCTTGCCCTTGGCACTTCGGCTCCCGGCGGGGAGTTCGTGCACCTTGAGCCTGTAGACCTTGCCGACCGACGTGAAGATCAGCAGGGCGGTGTGCGTGGTCGTGACCCAGACGTCCTCGACGAAGTCCTCGTCCTTGGTGTGCATGCCGCGCAGCCCCTTCCCACCGCGGCGCTGGGTCCGGTATTCGGCGAGTTGGGTGCGCTTGATGTAGCCGGCGTGGCTCAGGGTGACGACCTCGTCCTCGTCGGCGATCAGATCCTCGATCGAGATCTCGCCGGAGATCGGCAGGATCTCGGTCTTGCGCGGTGTGGAGTACGCGTCGCGGATCTCCTCGAGCTCGCCCCGGATCACCTCGAGCAGCAGGTCCTCGTCGTTCAGGATCTCCAGCAGCCCCGAGATTCGGGTCTCGACCTCTTCGATCTCGTCGAGGAGCTTCGTGATCTCGAGGCCGGTCAGCTTCTGCAGGCGCATGTCGAGGATCGCCTGGGACTGGATCCGGTCGATCTCCAGGAGCGCCATCAACCCCGTGCGGGCCTCCTCGGCGTCACCGGAAGCGCGAATCGTGCGGATGACCTCGTCGATCATGTCGACGGCCTTCCGCAGCGCTTCGAGGATGTGCAGGCGCTCGCGGGCCTTGCGCAGCTCGTAGAGACAGCGACGGGTGACGACGTCGCGGCGGAAGTCGATGAAGTGCTCGAGGATATCCTTGAGCGGCAACACCTGGGGCTGACCGGCGACGATCGCCAGCATGTTGATGCCGAAGCTGGTCTCCAGCCACGTGCGCTTGAACAGGTGGTTGAGCACCACCTGCGAGTTCATGTCCCGGCGGAGCTCGATCACGACGCGCATGCCGGTCCGGTCGGACTCGTCGCGCAGGTCGGTGATGCCATCGAGCACCTTCTCGCGCACCAGCTGGGCGATGCGCTCGAGGAGCTTCGCCTTGTTCACCTGGTAGGGGAGCTCGGTGACGATGATCGAGTCCTTATTCGTGCGCTCGTCGGTCTCGATGTGGGTGCGGGCCCGCAGCTTGATCACGCCGCGGCCCGTCTCGTAGGCGCTGCGGATCCCGTCCAATCGGTAGAGGAAACCCGAGGTGGGGAAGTCCGGGCCGGGGACGATCTCCATCAGGTCGTCGAGCGTCGCGTCCGGGTTGTCGATCAGGTGAATGACCGCCGTGACGATCTCGCCGAGGTTGTGTGGTGGAATGCGCGTGGCCATACCGA
>CAZFPM010000060.1:0-958 GCA_964520965.1 uncultured Myxococcales bacterium | reverse complement strand
AGAAGGAGAAGGAGAAGGAGAGGGAGCGCGAGAGGGCATGACCAGCGGCTCGGACTCGGAGCCGTCGTAGTTCGGCCCGAAGTCGACGGTCTCCCGCTCGATGTCCGTCAGCAGTTCGCTGCACGCGTGGGTCATCCGGACTTCGGTGTATCGCATGGCCGCCGGCGGATCGCCGTCGACCGAGCCGAAGTTCCCCTGCCCATCGACGAGCGGCAGGCGCATGGAGAAGTCCTGCGCCATGCGGACCAGCGCGTCGTATACCGCGCTGTCACCGTGCGGGTGGTACTTGCCGATCACGTCGCCGACGATGCGCGCCGACTTCTTGTACGGCCGGTTGTACGAGTTTCCCTGCTCGTACATCGCGTAGAGGATGCGCCGGTGGACCGGCTTCAGTCCGTCCCGGACGTCGGGCAGGGCGCGGCCGATGATGACGGACATCGCGTAGTCCATGTAGGAACTACGCATCTCCTCTTCGATCTTGACGGGTACGACGTGCGGCCCGTCTTGTTCCTCGGCCATGCTCTCGGGGGTGCCACGGGTGCCGCGTACGCGTGCGTGCGCGCGCGATTGGTTCAGAGGTCGCGGGAGCCTAGGGCAAGGGGTGCGGCGGTGTCAACGAAGCCGTCACACCGGTGCGGCGTTTCGCGCCGAGCTCAGGGGTTCGCGACCAGCGCGTCGATGTCGGTGGCGATGAACTCGAGGATCGCCTCCGCCGCGATCGCG
Source organism: uncultured Myxococcales bacterium (assembly GCA_964520965.1). GTDB lineage: Bacteria > Myxococcota_A > Bradymonadia > REDH01 > REDH01 > CAZFPM01. The sequence continues at coordinate 235 of CAZFPM010000060.1, read as the reverse complement.
TGCGCGGCCGGACTCGGATGCTCGTTGGCAGGGCTGACCCGCATCGTCGCGTCGTCCATTTCCGCGAACACGGAGAGGAGATCGACGAGGGGCACGTCGTTGCGTTCGGCGAACTCACCCATGCGCTCGTGGATCTCGGGCAGGGGGTATCGGTCGAGCCGGAAGAGCCAGGGGAAGAAGACCATGCGGAACCGCACTCCGCGGGACTCGACCCATTGCTGCAGGGCCAGGATCT
>CAZFPM010000059.1:0-26933 GCA_964520965.1 uncultured Myxococcales bacterium | reverse complement strand
CCCCTCGACCCCGACACCGACGGCGACGAGCTCTGCGACGGGCCCGAGTCCGTGGCCGACGTGTGCAGCTCGGGCGAGGACCTCGACGCCGACGGTTCGTTCCACGCCGAAGAGACCAATCCCAACGACGCCGACACCGACGACGATTGCCTGCTCGACGGCGAGGAGATCGAGCTCGGCACGGATCCGCTGCTGCCGGACACCGACGGTGACGGCGTTCTCGACGCGACGGAGATCGGGTTCGCCGCGGACGAGCCGGTGCACGAGGACACCAACCGGGACGCCGACGCATGCGTGCCCGACGCCGATCCCACGACCACGACCGACCCCACCGAGCCCGATAGCGACGGCGGCGGTTCGGCCGACGGCGACGAAGACACCGACGGCGACGGGCAGCTCGGCCGCGGGGAGACGGATCCGAACGACCCGGGCGACGACCCCGCCAATCCGGCACCCGCTCCTGAGCTTCACGCCCGCGGGGGCGCTCTCTTCGGCTGCGCGGCGGCCGGAGACGGCCCACCCTCGTGGCCGGTCGCGCTCTTCGTGCTCTTCGCGCTCTTCACCTTCGCGCGACGCCGTGGGGGGACCGGCTTGCTGGTGGCGATCGCGCTCTTGCTCGGGCCCCGGCCGACCGCCGAAGCCCAGGGATTCGACGTACAGCAATTCGCGCCACAGCCGGCTCAGCAGCACGCGTTCCTGACCCTCGCGTCCGCGCGCCACGCACCGCGCAACGGGTGGGAGGCGGGCTTCATGCTCGGCTATGCCGACGATCCGCTCGTGCTGGAAGACGCTGACGGCGAGCGAGCGCAGCGGGTGGTCGGATCTCAGCTCACCGTCGACCTGCTCGGCGCCTTCGCCATACTCGACGTGTTGGAGATCGGCCTCGATGTGCCCCTCGTCCTCTCGCAGACCGGCGCGGTCGACGCGAGCTTCGGCGTCGGCGACATCCGGCTGGTCCCACGGGTGCAGTTCTGGGAGCGGGACCCGGGCTTCGCGATCGGCGCCCTGATGGACGCACGTCTGCCGACCGGGGACCGCGACGCCTACCAGGGGGGCGAGCTGCGCATCGAGCCCCGCGTCGTCGCCGACTACCGGTTGGCCGGTGGGCTCCTCCTCGGCGTCAACGTCGGATACGGGGTGCGCCCCGAGACGGTGCTCCATGACCTGGAGGTCGACGATGCGCTCACCTGGGGCATCGCCGCGGACATCCCCGTCGGGAGCGCCTGGCACATCGTTCCGGAGCTGGCCGGCGGGGCGTCGATATTGGCCGACGGCGTGCAGGCCGAGGAGCTCCCGATGGAGCTGCGCGTCGCCGGACGCTACTTCCCGGTCGAAGGGCTGATGGTCGCGCTGGGCCTGGGCACCGGACTGATCGAGGGCTACGGCTCTCCCGACTATCGCATCTTCGGCGGGTTATCCTACTCACCGCCGACGGAGCATCCCGACGACCGGGATCGGGATGGCATCGCCGACGAGCGTGACGACTGCCCCGACACGCCCGAAGACGAAGACGGATTCGAGGACGACGACGGCTGTCCCGAGGTCGACAACGACGAAGACGGCATCGCCGACGGCGACGACACCTGTCCGATCCTCGGCGAGGACATCGACGGGTTCGAAGACGAAGACGGCTGCCCGGATGCCGACAACGACGGCGACGGGATTCTCGACGAAGAAGATGGTGCGCCCAACGATCCCGAGGACTTCGACGGATTCGAGGACGAAGACGGCGTACCCGATGCCGACAACGACTTCGACTCGGTGCTCGACGGCGACGACAACTGCCCGCTCGCCGCGGAGACGTTCAACGGGGTCGACGACGAAGACGGCTGCCCCGACGAGGGAGGCCTGGTGCGCATCACCTGCGAGCAGGTCGAGCTCGGCGACCGGGTGTACTTCGAGTTCGACTCCGACGTGATCCACCCCCGCTCGTTCGACCTGCTGGACCAGGTGGCCAGCGCGTTGCAGGCGGCGCAGCACATCGGACTGGTCCGGGTAGAGGGGCACACCGACAGCCAGGGCCCCGACCTGTACAACGAAGAGTTGTCGCGTCGGCGCGCGGCGTCGGTCCGGCGCTATCTCACCGAGTCGGGCCTCGACGACACCCGTGTCGAATCGGTAGGATACGGCGAGACGCGCCCGATCACCGGCAACGAGACGGAACAGGGACGCGCGACGAACCGACGCGTAGAGATCGTGATCGTGGAACAGAGCCGCTGCCTGGAGCAATGAGCGCGACGCTCACCATCCACGTCGACGAAGACACCTGGGACGACATCCGCGAACAGGTCGCTGCGGATGGCGGCGCGCTCCTTCCGGGGCCACCGGGCCACGTCGCCGAGCTCTTCGCGCCGGTCGAAGTGCAGTTCCTTCTCGACGGAAAACCGCTGACGACGATCACCGGTCAGCTCGTCCACCACGCCCCCCGGGGGGACCTCGCGCTGACCTTCGACGACGACAACCGCCGTCGGATCGCGAGGGCCACGGGCCGGCGGGGCGGCGGCGACGCGGGGACGACCAACGCGCCGCTGTGGAAGCGCTACCAGGAGATGTCGCGGGCCGAGAAGCTGAAGCTGGCGCGCCAGGGGAACATGGACGAGCGCCGAATGGTGCTCAAGGACCGGGATGCCTCGCTGCACGTGCACGTGTTGAACAATCCGGGCATGACCCCCAAGGAGCTGGCGCAACTGATCCGCGCGGGCGGCGTCAGCGTGGCGTTCCTGCAGAAGGTCTGCGAGCGCACGGAGCTTCTCGGCAACGCGGGGGTCGCCTCGGCGTTGGTCGGCAACCCGGCGACCCCGACGAACATCGCTGTCCGGCTCGTGCAGCGGATCCCGCTCGAGCATGCGCGCCGGATCGCCAAATCGACCAACTACAAGCAGGCGGTCGTCACCGCGGCGCGCAAGCGGGTGATCAAGCGGTAGGCCCGCGTCCCCCGCCGCCGACCACACCTCGGAGAGTTCGACGCGGCGAACCTACGGGACTGCTTCGGAGTCCGAAGAGGAGTCGCACACGTCGAGCCAGCGGCCGTAGTGGTCGGGGGCTTCGTCGCCGTCCCGATCGTCTATCCACCAGGAGGGTCGTCCTTCGGTGTCGTAGAAGTAACGTACGCGCCCAACCCTACCGTCCGGAAGGGTGCGGGTCGAGGAGACCAGGAGCCCGTCCTCGCGACGCACGAGCACCGTCTCATCCCCGTCGAAATACCGCTTGTTGACAGCCAGCCCATCGTTGAGGTCGATGTCGAGCCACAGGTCCTCGTCGTTCTCGTTCGCGAAGCGTATGTAGCCGTCATCCTCGTGGATGTCCGCCACTAGGGCGTACGGCCCCCGCGCGGTGTCCACCTCGACGCGCCACAGCCGGCCGGACTCGTCGAACTGGTTGCGATGCTCCATCACTCCGATCGTACCGTCGACAGTCCCGACGATCTCTGCACGACACCCGATGTGTAACCCCCAAGCCCGCTGCGACGCCACGGTCGTCGAAGCCGGTAGCCCGTCATCCGTCGTGAACCAATCGTCCGACGCCGCGATATCGTCTCGAAGGGCACAGGCGGACTCGTCGCCGAGGGAGCACGCGTGGTTGATCCAGACCGGGAGCGAGCGCAGCTCGACCTGGTCGGCGATGGGAACCAACTCCATGCAACTCTGGACGGAGTCGGCGCGACATCCGATTTCGAAGAACTCGGCGGCGACCGCAACGTCCCCGGCGTCGATGGCCCGGCTTCCCATCCGATCGCAGGATCGAGAGGCTCCGCCTCGACAGGCATCTGCGTCGATCTGCTCGGCTCGTTCGGGATCCGCGACTATCCCCCGGCCGCTTCGAAGTCGAGTCGCGAGGTTCCCACAGGCGGGTTGCGACCCGGCCTCGCAGGCCTGCTCGTAGTATGCCGCCGACACCCGCGGATCGTGGTCCGATTGGTGATGATTGAGGAAGTAGCCCAGCACGGCGCACTGTCTCGCGTCGCCGCCGCACGCCCGCTCCAAGACGACGAGAATCGCGGAGAACTCCTCCGGGGACGCGCTGGCGACGTCGGTGGCGAGACCCCAACACCCGTCCTCCTGCCCCAGCGCACATGCCGCACTGTAGAACACCCGTGCGGCGCCCCAGTCGTCCGACTCCGCGGCGACCCCTCCCGCGAGAAGACAACCGAACGCATCCTCCACCTCGCAGGCTCGCTCGAACATCGATCCGGCGCCCCGCGCGCCCGCCCCCTGTTCCTCGCGTGCCAAGCCCGCGCTGATGCAGCTCGCCCCGTCGTCCAGCTCGCAACCCCGCACGCCCAGCCTCTCCGCCACCTGAGGATCCTCGGCGATCGTGGCCGCCTCTCGGCAGCTCATTACCACGCCAAGCTCGCAGGCGCGGCTGTGCAGGTCGAGAGCGGCGTCCCGGCTCCCCTCGCCACTCCGCAACCACCCGGCCATAGCGCCCCCCGCCCCGGAGTCGAGCTCACACGAGCGCAACGCCAGTTTGGTGGCCCCCGCCGAGCCCGCGCCGGTTGTCTCGAGGAGCGCCGAGTACATCCCGCAGGCCTCCCCGGATCCCAGATCGCAGCCGCGCTGCACCAGGTTGCGAAGCGACGCCGTGAAGTCCCCACCCTGAGCGCGGTACAGCCGCGCGGCTCGAACGCAGGCGTCCGCGTCGCGAAGGTCGCACGCACGAGCCGCGAAACGCTGGGCCTTGTGGCGGATCGACGGGCACACCCAATCCGTGTTGGTGCATGCCCTCCGCGGCGAGACACCCGCGCACCAGACCGAAGTCGCAGACCATCTCGAACAGCACCGCCGCGCGTTCCTCGTCTCGGTGTTCACCTGCGCCCTCCCAGAACAGCCAGGTCGCGAGGAGGTTGCAGGAAGCCGGACTGCCCCAATCGCATCCTCGCTCGTACCACTCGACCGCTCGCAGCTGATCGCCGTCGTCCTCAGCGATGAAAGATCCAGCGAACCCACACGCGTCCGGCGCGTCGGCGCCGCACGACCACTCCAGCAACTCGCGCGCGTACTCCCGGTCGCCTTCGCTGCCGTCCGCGTACACGAACACGGCCAGCAATCCGCACATCCGGGGCTCCCCGAGTTCGCAACCGCTCTCCATGAGCCGACGCCCACGCCCCGGCTCCAGCGAGGTGACAGCCCCTCCGAAGGACATGCCCGCGAGCCCTGCGCACGCCCAGTAGCCGCCGTCGAGACACATCCTCTCCAGGTTTGCGAAGCCGGTCTCCCAATCCTGCTCGAACCCGACGCCGATCATGCGGGCGACCTCCAGCAATTCACAGGACCCGGGGGCGCCGCGCGCGCACGCGTCCTCGGCAATGACCACGCTTTCGGGATCGAGAGCACCGAGCAACAGGGCCGCGAGATCGACACATCCCATCACGCTACCGTTGTCGCAGGCGTAACGGGTCAGCACGCCGGCGCGGTCGATGTCGCGGCCCATTCCAACGCTCCGCATCGCGCACTCACCCAGCGCTGCACATCCATCGAAGGAACCGGCTTCGCAGGCTCGCTCGAACAGCCGTGCCGCCCGGTGCGTGTCGATGCTGACGCCAGCGCCGACGAGATTGCAGACGCCCAAGCCGTAACAGGCGTCGCCGAGCTCCTCTCCTTCGCACGTTGCCTCGAAGAGGTCGGACGCTCGCGTCGCATCCTGCTCCACTTCGTCTCCGAGAAGGAGCTGCCACGCAATCGCAACGCACGCTGCGGCGTCACCGGATTCGCACGCGGCCTCCAATTCGCCCGCCGGCTCTTCGTGACGCGGCGCGAACCGGAGAAGCGCCGGGCACGGTGACTGCCCTTCCGAACCGCACTCGGTCGGTCGCACCCACGTGCCAGTTTCGGAGCCCGCGTTCGCCACGGTCTCGACGTTCTTCGCCGTGCCCGGTGGAGCATCCACACCGATCGCGCTGAGCAGAACACCGAAGAACACGGACAACACCGAGGCGTTCATGACCCTCCCTGGTTCGGCAGCAACCTACCATGCCCGAGCCCTGTCCGGCACCCGCGATCCGAACCGCACCTACAAGTGCTCGAAGAGCAGGATCTTCGCGTCCGGCGGGCCGGCGAAGTCGACGCGGAGGCCGATGCTCATCAGGTCGCCGCCGCCCACGTCGGCGAAACCACCGGTGTTCATGTCCGTGATCCGGTAGCTCGCGCCCGGATCGAGACCGACCATCGGGAAGATGACCGAGGTCTCCGGGCACTCGGCGCGCCGGAACGCCTGGACGACGCCACGACCGTCGGCGGTCGGGCCGTATTGCCACGCGACCCACGACGACTCCGAATTGCTCGTCCCGGACAGCGTCGTGAAGTCGGCGGCGAACAGGTCGCGCAGGGTCCGGAGCTCGCTGAAGATGTTCCCGGCGCGCTCCCACGCGATCGGACCGGCCGTGTTGTAGTCGAGCGCGAGCACGAAGTGGGAGCCGTAACCGCTCCGGGCGGCATACGGGTTCGTCGACGCGGCGCCGATCCCCGTGATCGGGAGCCACTTCGCCAGGCCGAACGTGTGATTCTGTTGACCGACCGGGTCCCAGAGGTAGTCGCTGCGGGTCAGCACGACCGACCGTCGCAGGGTCTCGAAGTCGATGCGACGCCCGCCCGAGGCGCAGTTGTCGATCAGGAGCCCGGGATGATCCCGTCGCAGGGCGTCGTAGTAGGCGTAGAGCCCGGTCACGTACCGGATCTCCGTCATGCCCTGGCGGTCTGGCGCGTCCATGCTCCGCCAATGCCAGAGCGGGTAGAGGTTGAAGTCGTTCCGGTAGATGTCCACACCGACTTCCCGGATCATCGCCGAGACCCGCTCCTCGAGCCACGCGCGCGCTGCGTCGTTGCCGAGATCGAGCAGGTTGAAGCCGTCACGGTGCATGTAGGCCACCGTGCCCGGCAGATCCGCCGGCGGCGCGATCAGCCACTCGGGGTGGTTCCGGTGCATCCAGGTGCCGGGCATCACCCGCTCGGGCTCCAGCCAGAGCAGGTAGCGCAGGCCCGCGGCGTGGGCGGCATCGGCGACCGGACGCAAGCCGCGGGGGAAGCGCACCGGATCGGCGTCGAAATTGCCGACGCCCAGCACCCAGTTGCCTTCGGGGCTCTCGAACCAACCGGCGTCCTGCCACCACGTGTCGACGCCGATCCCGCGGGCCGACACGTTGGCGATCATCGACGTCAGATTCGCCTCGCTCACCGTCTCGAACGCGATCGATGGTGCCGCGGCGAGGGGAAGCTGCGCGGGCGCGCCCCGCACCCGGGGCGAGTAGTGCTCTCCGAGCAACCGACGGAGCAAGACCTGCCCGCGGTAGTAGTCCGGACCGTTCCAGAAGAGGAGCAGGATCGCCGGTGTACGGATCTCCTCGCCGGGCAACAGGCGCAGATGAGTCTGCTCCATGCCGGCCCGGACGCCGAGGGGTCCCCCGCCGCTGCGGCTCATCGCCGCGGCCCACTGACCGGTCCAGCCGACGCCGACCACGACACCGCTCTCGCCCGGGCGCGCGATGTTGAAGAAGGGCAACGTGCTGTCCGACGAGCGCCCACCGTACGGGCTCAGGTCCAGACGCGCGCCGGCGCCGAGCGCGGTCTCGCGGAAGGCGAAGTCGTCTATCGCCGCCGAGCTCCCCGCGGCGTGCCGCACGACGAAGTCGCCCGCGCCGTCCCACGAGGAATCCAGGGGCCAGATCGATTCCAGGATCGGCGTCGCTGCCCCGCCGGTGTTCCGGAATCGCAACACCCACTCCAGGGCAGCGAAGTCGCGATGCTCGGTGATCTCGACATCGATCTCGAGGCCGGTAGCCGGATCGCGGTACCGGACCGTCCGTCGCACCCGGTTCGCGTCGAGCCGGGTGCTCGACACGTCGACACGCCACCCCGGCAGGAGCTCGGCCGACGGTCGCCCGTCGTAGACGAACGAAAAGGGCTCGCTCCCGGGGGCTCGGAACGCCGCCTCCGACCAGAGATGCGCCGACCGGATCTCCGGATCGTCGGGGAGCGGCCAGTCGGGAACTTCCCATGGGTCCGGCGAGACCGCGTCCGAGGTGTCGGGTACGTCGTCGACCGGGTCGGCGCTGGCGTCGGTGTCGAGGGCGGCGTCCGCGTCAGCCGGGTCATCGACCGGGTCATTCGCGCGTGTCGGTCTCGGCGTCGCCAGGCGCATCCGTGGCACGGGCGTCCGGAGCATCGGCGTCCGACGGGTCGGCGTCCGGCGAGCCGGTGTCGGTGGGCGCCTCGGAGTCGGGAGCGGCGTCGCGATCGCCGTCTCCACCGGCGTCGGGCTCATCGTCTCCGGCGTCGTCCGTGGTGTCCGATGAGTCTGGCGGGCGGGTCGTGTCGCTCCGGTCGCCATCGCCGTCGTCACGACCGTCGTCCGCGACGTCGACGGATTCCGCCGGTGTGGAGTCCGCGGCCGCACACGCGGCGAACAGCGCCACGGCCGTGACAAGGCAGATGAGCGAGATGCGGCGTGCGATCGCTGCCGAGCGGGCGGCTCGCCGGTGGCCGTCCGCGGTCATGGCTTCACGACCGGTTCTCGCGTCCGCGCAAGCGGCTCGTCGCCGTACGCTCGGCTTCGCGCAACACCCGCAAACCCGCAGCTGCGTCGACCCCGGCCGGCGTCTCGGCCAGGGGCTGGGCGATCGCGGCGACGCGACCGAACGACTTCGCGGTCTCGGCGAGGGCGGCAGCGCCCTCCGGGCCATCGAGCAACGGCGGCTCGAGCCGGGCCCAACGCGCGAGCACCTCGGCCGCGGCGGTACGGCCGTCGGAGAGGTCGGCGGCGAACGACGAGAAGAACGCCGGCAGATCGGTCTCGCCTTCTTCCAATTCGGCGACGGCGCGGGTCTCCAAGAGGTCGGCCGTGACCTCCATCGCCCGACCGCCCGAGGCGAAGTAGGCCTCTTCGCCGAAGTCGAGCTCGCGCCCGGTCGTCGCGTGACGAACGGCGAACTCGACCACATCGCGCATCAACGCGCGGCGGCGGCTCTCGGTCGCCGGTTCGGTCGGTGGACGCAGCGTCAGAACCGCGGTCAGCCCCGACGGGGTCTTCGCGTCGGCCGCGATGTCGCCGAGGTCGAGGGCGAAGTCTCCCGGGCCGGCCTCCGCCAGGCGCTCGACGTCGCCGTTGCGCTTCGTGCCGTCGATGACGAACGCCTCGCGGCGCTCGTCTCCGGAGATGCCGACGAGCGCACGCCCGCCGCCGACCTCACCGCGCACCAGGGTCCAGAGCGTGGCGTTGTCCGGTGCCTCCCATCGCCGGATGTCCCGGTCGAGGTGGGTCGTCAGCGACTCGGCGACGCCGTAGCTGTCCATGCTCAGCGTCGCCCAGCGCCACTCCTGCCCGGGGTAGGTCTCCCGCCAGGCGTGGTTGTCGTCGGGGGTGAACATGTAGACCCGGAACGCGACGCCGGAGAGCACGCGGGCCTCGTCCAGGGCCACCGGCGATCCCGGGCCGTACGCCGCAACCAGCGCGCGGACGATGCCGTCGACGCCGTAGGCCGGTCTCCCCGGCAACCGATATCCCGTGAGCAGATGGGTCATCAGGCGAGCTCCGAGGATGTCTGGCTGGGTGTCGGTGGGCGGATCAGCGGCCGTCGGTTCCGTCGAAGACGGGCAGGCATTCGGCCCACAGCTGGTCGTACTCGACGATCTCCGGGCTGTCGATGCCGCGCGGTACGAGGCGCACCCGGTGGCGGGCCACCCAGTCGACATCTTCGCACGCTGCTGCGCCCGCAGGATCGTCGATCAACGACGGACACCGGCCGAAGCGAATGGTGTAACGGCCGGGCAGGGCCTCCTCGACGTGAAAAGGAACGTCGAGCGAGCTCTCGCCGGTGTTCACGCCGGAGTGCCACGACGTGGCAAGCACCTGGCGGCGCCGCAGCAGGTCGATGCGGAGCGGCTGTTCGAAGCCGATCCCGTAATCGCATTGCGGCAAGCGCTGGACGATCACGTGCAGGTAGGCCGGGGGGCCCACGGCGCGCGGCGCACACGCCAGCGCGATCGCGCCCAGGGAGAGGGCGAAGATCCACGCCCGACGTGTCGGAGACATCGATTTCGGAGCCGAGACGGTCATCGACCGCCCTTTCGCCGAAGTTGCCGGTCGGTGCAAGTGATTGTGGGCGCCGCCGCGGGCTCCGGGGGGCGGGGGCCGTCGACGCCTGGGGGCGGGCCTCTCACCTCTGGCCGCCGGCCGCGGCGGCACACCGGCCGGCCAGCGTTCGGAACGCACCGCGGGGCTGGACAAGCGGGCGGGCGAGACCGAAGGTTCCGGCACGCTCTGACCGTGGACCGATCGGGTCCTCTTCCGTGTCCCCTCACCCGCGAGGAACGTGATGAGAATCTGGAGCCAATCGTTCGATGACGGCGCCCGTATCCCTGGCGATCTCGCGTTTTGCGTGCCCGATCCCGACACTCACGTGACCTTCGCAGGGAACAAGAACCCGCACGTTGCCTGGGACGGAGTCCCCGCGGGCACGAAGTCGTTCGCGTTGCTCTGTGTCGACCCCGACGTCCCGTCGGTCGGTGACGACGTGAACCAGGAGGGCCGCTCGGTCTCCAAGGACCTGCCCCGGGTTGAGTTCGGGCATTGGATCCTCGTGGACCTCGCCGGCGGCGCGCGGGAGATCGCGGCCGGCTCGTTCTCCGAGGGCGTGACACCCAAGGGCAAAGACGGCCCCGCCGGCCCGCAAGGTACCCGCCAGGGCATCAACAACTACACCGACTGGTTCGGCGACGATCCCGATATGGGCGGCAGCTATTACGGCTACGACGGCCCCTGCCCGCCGTGGAACGACGAGCTGATGCATCGCTACGTCTTCACGCTCTACGCGCTCGACGTCGAGCGCACCCCGATCGAGGGTGACTTCGGGTTCGGCGAAGTCCGCGACGCGATCGAGGGCCATGTGCTCGCGTCGGCCGAGATCACCGGTCTCTACACACTGAATCCCGCCGTCGGCTGAGGCTGTACTCGATGTCCCGACTCCCCCTGTTCGACCGCTTCGGTGTCGACGCCACGTTGGCATCTCGCGTGCTCGCGCGCGCGTTGTCTCGCGGCGGCGACTACGCGGATCTCTTCTTCGAATACCGCCTCGACGGAGCCATGGTGCTCGAAGAGGAGCGGATCGAGGAGGCGCAGCGCGCCATCAATCTCGGCCTCGGCATCCGCGTGCTCGAGGGCGACGCGACCGGCTACGCGTACACCGAAGACCTGACGTTGGAGGCGATGCTCCGCGCGGCGGAGACCGCGTCGGCGGTCGCCTCGGGCGGCGGAGGTCCGGAGGGTGTCGAGGTCACAGGCATGTCGGCCCTCGATCTCTACCCGATCGTGCGCCCGGTCATCGACGCCGACGCCCTCGTCAAGCTCGAGCTGCTCCGGCGCGCCGACCGCGCAGCCCGGGCCGCCGACTCGCGCGTGAAGCGGGTCACCGCATCGCTGATGGAGTCCCTCAAGGAGATCCTGGTCGTCACGAGTGACGGCCGATACGTCAGCGACCGTCAGCCGATGGTCCGGTTCAACGTGCGGGTGATCGCCGAAGACGGGGATCTTCGCCAGGCGGGCGTGTCGGGGGGCGGCGGTCGCTACGGGATGGAGTACTTCGAGACCCACACGCCCGAGGCGCTGGCCGCCGACGCCGCGCGCATCGCGCTCACGATGCTCGACGCCCGTGACGCCCCGGCCGGCCAATTGCCGATCGTGCTCGGACCCGGCGACTCCGGGGTGCTCCTGCACGAAGCGATCGGGCACGGACTCGAGGCGGACTTCAACCGGAAGCAGACATCGAACTACTCGGGCCGCGTGGGGCAGCCGGTCGCCTCGGAGCTCTGCACCGTGGTCGACGACGGACTGATCGCCGCGAGCCGAGGGTCGATCAACATCGACGACGAGGGCAACACCCCGAAGCGCAATGTCCTGATCGAGAACGGAGTCCTGCAGGCCTACATGCACGACCGCCTCTCGACACAGCACTTCGAGCTGTCGCCTTCCGGCAACGGGCGGCGACAGGATTACCGCCACGTGCCGCTTCCCCGCATGACCAACACCTACCTCCTCGGCGGCGACCACGACCCGCAGGAGATACTCGAGAGTGTCGACTACGGCATCTACGCCACCAGCTTCTCCGGCGGGCAGGTCAACATCTCGAACGGCGACTTCGTCTTCTCGGTCACCGAGGGGTACCTGATCGAGAACGGGAAACTGACCGCTCCACTCAAGGACGTGAACCTGATCGGAAACGGTCCGGATTGCCTGACGAAGGTCACGATGGTCGGCACCGACTTCGAGCTCTCCGACGGGCGCTGGACCTGTGGCAAGGATGGGCAGTCGGTCCCTGTCGGCGTAGGCACCCCGACGGTGAAGATCTCCTCGATCACGGTCGGAGGTTCCGATGTCTGATCCTGTCAGAGAACTCTCGAACTTCGCGGCCTCGGTCGTCGAGCGAGCCGAGAAGGCCGGCGCCACCGCCGCCGAGGTCTATGCGCGCCACGGACTCGAGACCGAGATCCAGGTCCGCAACGGCGAGATCGACCAGCTCCAGGAGGGCAGCCCGAAGAGCGTCGGCATTCGACTGTGGACCGGCGAACGGTCCGCTTCGACCTACGCCACGGACTTCTCGCACGATGCGGTCGAGCGCCTGATCGTCGACTCATTGGCTCTCGCTGCGCTCACCGACCCGGTGCCCGAGGCAGCCCTCGTCGACGCCGAGCACCTCGCGACGTCGATCCCCGTCCTGAGTCTGTCCGATGCGACCCTGCGCGACGTGCCCGCGGCCGAGAAGCTGTCGATCGCCCGTCGATGCGAAGCGGCCGCGCTCGACCACGACCCGCGGATCACGTTCTCGGCAGGCGCCTCGTACAGCGACCTGTCGATGGCCCACGTCTTGGCGAACAGCCACGGTTTCTGCGCCGGGTTCGAAGCGACGTACGTCGCCTTCCACACCGAGGTCATCGCCGACGACGCCGATGGCAAGAAGCGAAACGGATCCTGGTTCACGCTGGGCCGCTTTCAAGACCAGCTCGGCGCGGCGGAGGAGATCGGACGTATCGCTGGCGAGCGGGCCGTACGCCAACTCGGCGCGGGCCCCATCCCGACCCGGAAGCTCCCGGTGGTCTTCGACCCACGGACCGGATCTGCCTTGATCGGACTGCTCTTCTCCGTTCTCACCGGCGACCCGATCTACAAGCGCGCGAGTTATCTGTCCGACCAGCTCGGCCAACAGATCGGCTCGTCGCTGCTGACTTTGATCGACGACCCGCTCCGCGACCGGGCGATCGGGGCTCGCCCCTTCGATGGGGAAGGGCTCGCCGGCCGCAGAACGACCTTCGTCGATGGCGGCGTCCTGCAGACGTACGCGCTGAATTCGTACAGCGCACGAAAGCTCGGGCTCTCGCCGACCGGACACTCCAGTCGGCCGGCGAGCGGTGCCCCGGGCGAAACGAGCACGCACCTCTACCTCGATGTCGGGGACCGCACCCCCGAGGCCGTCATCGCCGATGTCGAGTACGGGCTCTATTGCGAGTCGATGATGGGGTTCGGCTTCAACCCCGTGACCGGCGACTTCAGCCGTGGCGCCCAGGGCCATCTGATCGAGAACGGGAAGATCACCCGGCCCGTCTCCGAGGTCACACTCTCGGCGAACTTCCGAGACATCTGGACCCGCCTCGACGCCGTCGCGAACGACCTCGTGCACGACCGGTCGACCTGCTGCCCGACCTTCCGGATCGCGGAGATGACACTCGGGGGCTCCTGATCGGCCAAACCCGTCGTACATTCGTCGACGGTGGCGTGGTAAGGTGAGTCATACCAAGGATCAACGATTCTGTCGGGTCGACGGCGCCGAACGGGTCGACGGTGGCCAGGCGCGAGCGAGCTGCATGCCGGTGGCATGTGGCGAGTGAGCAACGCCGCCACCGGTGGCACGGGCAAGCCGGAACCCGATGGAATCGATGAACCTTGGTATCACACACGCCGAGGACGAGATGGCGCTCCGCTCGAAAGGGATTTGGGGTCTACTCGCCGGCGCCGCGGTCGGCGCGTTGGTCTGCTGCGACCGCCCCGCCGAGCCCGACCTCTCGGGCGCGGCGGCACCCGCATTGGAGATCGCAACAGGCTCTGGGGAGGGCGCGATGGGATCGGACTCGTTCGACGAGATGAGCCGGCTGCGTAACGCATTGGTCGACGGCATGAGCCGACACGAACTGCGCGATCGGATCTCCGATCCACGGGTCGTCGCGGCCATGCGCACCGTACCCCGGCATGAGTTCGTGCTGCACGAGTACCTCGATCGAGCGTACGACGACCGACCGCTGCCCATCGGCCACGGGGTCACGATCTCACAACCCTACGTCGTCGCCCTCATGACCCAGCTTCTCGAGGTCGGCACGAACCACCGGGTTCTCGAGATCGGGACCGGGAGCGGTTACCAGGCGGCCGTTCTCGCGGAGCTCACGCCCGAGGTCTACTCGATCGAGATCATCGAGCCCCTCGGCCGCGAGGCCGCGGGGCGGCTCGAACGACTCGGCTACGACACGGTCCGCGTTCGCATCGGCGACGGGTACGCCGGCTGGCCCGAACACGCCCCCTTCGACCGCATCATCATCACCGCGGCCCCGCCGGAGATCCCGCAGCCCCTGATCGACCAGCTCGCACCGGGAGGCCGCATCGTCGCCCCGGTCGGACGCACCGGTTTCGACCAATGGCTCGTCGTCGTCGACAAGGACTCGCACGGGAACATCCGCGAACGTCGGGACATCCCGGTGCGCTTCGTGCCCATGACCGGCGAGGCGCTGGAGCGCTGAGCCGCAGACGTCGGCACCCGCGGCCGACGCGGACGCCACCTCGACGCGGCCGACGCGGAAAGGCGGACACACGAACGCCGCCCGTGGCTTGAGGACGGGACCACGGACGGCGCCGCAGGGAGCGCACACGGACGCCGGAGGCTGGGGGGACCGGTCGTCCGTTCTGTTCCCTACATGACTTCGATGTCGATGGGCTCGGATTCGGTTCGTGTTTCGCTATCGTAGTAGAGCCAGACTGCGCTCGGCGGGGTCCGGGCCTCCATCGGCATCGTGGCGCGCAGGTGGTAGTCCAGGACCAGGCTCTCGGCGGGGTCGAGGCCGTAGACGTAGACGGTGAGCTGACGTCCGGCGCGTTCGACGCGGGTCACCGGGATGGACTCGTCGTCGATGTAGCGGCCGAAGTCGCTCATCTGGACGTCGAAGCCGGGCGGGACGCCGAGGTCGATCATCAGCATGTCGAGCCGCGCGTCGGAGCGGTTCTGCACCGTGGCGGTGACGAGCACGGTCTCGTCGACCTCGAGAGACGTTCGGTCGTAGGAGACGTCGATGGTGACGATCTCCTCGCTGGGGCTCGGGCCGACGAGGTCCCACGGCAGGTAGTATCGGCCGACGATCTGGTAGAGGAACTGGCCCTCGCCGTCGATCTCGATCGTGATGTCGTTGTTGCCCTCGAAGACGTAGTCGCGAAGGTCGAACTGCCGCATCAGATCGCTGGACTCCTCGTCGATCTCGACGGTGTCGATCAGCGCTTCGCCGGCGAAGACGGAGATCGTCGCGGCCCCGGAGGTCGTCGCGGTCGACAGCATCATCAAGAAGGCCTTGAGCGACTGGATGGTGGCCTGGGTCGACGAGAAGTTCCCGAAGGCGTCCTTGTTGGCGATCAGGAAGCCGACGACGCCGTCGATGGTCGCCGGGTAGGCGCCGGCGCGGATGTAGGCCTGCAGGATGAGGGCGGTGGCCTCCATGTGCATCGAGTTGCCGGAGCCGTAGTAGAGCGAGTCGCTCGACGACTCCCACCAGTAGATCGGGCCGGCGTCGGTCTCGCCTTCCAACCTGGCGTCCTCCAGGTCGTCGATCACCGCCCGCGCTTCGGCGCTGGCCGGGTCGTCGATCAGGAGCATGTTGGCGACGAGGCCGAGAGTGTACGGGTCGTCGACGCCGGTGAGGTTGGACTTCACCCAGGCGACGCCGCGGTCGGTCGCCGAGCTGGACAGGCCCGAGTAGAGGAGGCCGTAGGTGACGTATGCGGTCGCCCGCAGGTCACTGTCGGTGAAGTTGTTGGTCGCGCCCTCGTGGATGCCCTCGGGCGCTGCCTTGAACCGACCGTCGGGCTCCTGCTGACTGACCAGCCACTCCTGCGTGCGCTGGATGACCGCGGGGTCGACGGGGAAGACGTTGGCCATGTCGGAGAACTCCATCAGGCCGTACGTCGTCAGGATGCGGTGGGCGGGGTCGTTGCCGAACCACTCGAAGCCGCCGCCGGCGACCTCGAAGCTGACCAGCCGCTGGTAACCCTGCGAGATGTACTCGGTCGCCAGCATCTCCATCTCGGGCGTCGCCTGGCCGGTCTCCTGCAGGTAGCCGAGGACGAGCACGTTCGGATACGTGGTCGACGACGTCTGCTCGAAACAACCGCTCGGCATCTGCAGCAGGCTGTCGAGGCCCTCGACGACCTGGCTGAACAGCCCGGGGTAGAGTTTCACCAGGATGTTCGAGGCATCGTCGATCGCGTCCTCGGGGATGGTGACGGTGCGGGTCACGTCGTTGACGAGGCGGTCGGAGAAGACGACGAGCTGCTCCTGACCATCGGGCAACACCTCGACCACGCGCCGGACGGCGTCGCTCATCGACGTGCCGAGCGCGGTGATCTGGAACGGGTGCCAACCGACGCGGTCGACCTCGACATCGAAGTAACGAACGGTGATCTCACCCGGCTCCAGGTCGACGCGGATCGTCGGCTCCGAGAGCAGGGTGAACCAGTCGCCGGACTCCTCGGCGTCGACGGAGATCTCCACCGTCTGCGCCTCGTCGAGGAAGTTGAAGATCGCCACCGGCACGCCCATCACGTCGTGCTGCGTGAGCTGCACGGGGAAGTCGATGTCGACGAAGAACTCCTGGAACACGCGGATGCCGCCGGTCCCGGAGCCGAGCTCGCCGGTCGCCGAGTTCGCCGTACCGGTCATGCGCCACGTCGTGATGTTGTCGGCGAGCGAGACGTCGAGGGAGTAGGTCCCGTCGGCGTCGGTGATCAGCGAGGGCTCGACGAGGAGGGTCTCGGGGAAGAAGCTCCGGACGCGCGGGGCGTCGGCGCCGCCGACACCGTCGCCGTCCATGTCGGGATCGTCGGCCGACGGCTCGGCGCCGGCGTCCATCGGCGGGCCGAAGCCGCCATCGTCCATGCCCTCACCGCCACCGCCGGCCTGCGGACCGCCGTTCTCCCAGTCGCCGCCATCACGGCCGCGAGCCTCCTCATCGCTCATCGAGAGCTCCCAGGTCTGGAGCGTCGTGCGGATGTCGTCGTCGGTGCCCTCGGTCTCGTCGAGGCCGCTGCTGCGGACCTCGATCTCGTTGACCCAGCCACCGCCGCTATCGACGGCGGCGACCTCGAGCGGCTTGCCCCACGGATCGTAGAGCGTGCCGAGGTCGTCGATCACGTCGCGCACGGCGTCGATGTCCTCCCACACGTCATAGGTGAACGCGCCGCGATCGAAGAGAGTTCGGAAGCGCTCGGCGACCCGCTCACGATCGGTGTTCATGTGGTTCTGCGCGATGCCGAGGGCCGCGGCCAACGCGGGGCTGAGCGAGTCGAGCGCGATGCCGTACCCCGGCGCGTCGGCGGCGGCGAGGATGACCTCGGCAGTCGTCTCGCGCGTCTCGTCGTCCATGTCGCCGGGCGCGACCACCGACTCGAACGACCAGCCGTAGATATTGTACTGCGGCTCGAGCAGCTCCTCTTCGAGCTGGAAGTAGATGCGCTCCAGGCCGGGACGCATGTCTTGCAGGGCGAAGACGGCCTCGTCGACGACCGACAGACCGACCGCGGCAACCACGCCGTTGCCCTCTTCGTCAGTGACGCGGATATCGAGGACGGCGTCGTCACCGGGACGATACTCCTCGCGGTCGGTCTCGAAGGCGAGGCTGAGCTGGTTGGCGTCCTCGACGTAGATCAGCGCGTCGCCGCGCACGATGTTCGCGTCGGTCGTGACGAGGTACGCGTCGAGCTGCAGGGTGCCGACCATGTCGGCGGAGAGGTCGAGGGTGTAGTCCGCGCGCCCGCTCTCCAGCTCGACCGTGTGGGTGAGCATCGTCTGGCCGCTCCGGATCACGTCGAGGAAGACACGGGGAATTCCGGTGCCGGTGACGATGGAGACCTCGACGCTCTCGCCGGCCTCGTAGACCGCGCGATCGGTGAGCAGCGCGATCGCGCCATGATCGGCGGCGAAGCCGGTGTCGAAGTCGAAGTCGCGCGACACTGCGCCGGCCTCGTTCTCGGCATCGAGCGTGAACGAGACGCTGCGCGCTTCGGCCGGCGGGGTCATCGTGATCTCGCCCAGCCCGCGCTCGTCGGTCTCGAAGTCGAGGGAGAACGCGCCGCTCGTCAGGGTGACCTGAGCCGCCGACGGGCGGCCCGTGGGCGTGGTCGTCAGCACGAAGAATGCGTTCTCGCGCCCCGGCACGATCGAGGAGCGCGGAATGACCGTGACCAGCAGGTCGCCGTCGGCGACCGGCAGGCTCATCGACTTGATCTCGGTGTGCTCCGTAGCATCGGTGACCGACACGTCGACCCGGAGAAACGTGCCGCCCTGCTCGAGCGGGAGCCCGACAAGGAATTCCGGCACCGGCACGTCGACTCGCGCGATGCCGTCGTCATTGAGCGTCGCCTCGATCGTGGGCAGCGGGGTGAAGCCGACATCGAAGGTGTAGGGCTCGACGAGGACGCTGCCCCCGGCGACCGGCTCTCCGAAGAAATACTGCGAGTCGATGTAGAGCTGAGCGGTGTCGCCCGGGCGGTAGTACTCCCGGTCGGGTTGTACGACGACGCCGAAGGTCGGCAGCACGTATCGCTCTACGGTGACGGTCCGCTCGGTGGTCACGCCATCGACGGTCGCCGAGATCGTCCAGGCACCCATGTTCAACTCGCGCGCGAGCACGAACTCCATCGACGCCACGCCGAACCCGTTGGTCTCCAGCTCCTGGCGGCCGACCTTGTTGCCCTCGGCGTCCTTGATCTCGAAGAGCACGGGGCGCTCGCTCGCGGGGGAGAGCGACGGTCGGTTCAGGGTGAGCGTGCGAATGTGGATCACCTGGCCGGGCTGATAGAGCGGCTTGTCGGTCGTGATCATGATCCGATGCTGGCGCTCGACACGGACAGCAGCCTTGAGCGTGTCTCCGCCGGCCTCGCCGCCGACGCGAACGACGAGCTCACCGTCGCCGAGAACCTCCTCGGTGACGCCGACCGGCGCCGTCAGGACACCGAACTCGTCCGTGACCCCGGCGAAGAGCGCGGTCGTCCCGCTCTCCTGCTGCAGCTCGAGGGCGACTTCGGTCTGCGACAACGGCGCGCCGTCGGCCGGGTCGAGGGCGACGATGCGGACGAAGGTCTCGCCGTCGACATTGAAGACGTCGTTCGAGAAGACGTGGATCTGCTGCTTGCGCCACGCTTGGAAAAGCGATCGACGGCCGAAGATCCGGGAGCTGCCGGCGCGCAGCTCGTAGCGGATGACGAGATCGGCCAGGGCGCCGGACTCGATCGTGCCGGCCGGCAGATCGGCGATGTCGGTGGTCTCGAACAGGATCACGCCCCGCTCGCCGACCAGCGACGTCGTGCCGGTTGCCGAGCCGATCGTCGATCCGCCGAGGTCGTGGAATTCGAGCGTGCCGGTGACCTCGAGCTCGCGGTCCGTGAGTCGCTCGACGGGCACCTCGACATAGAGCGTGCCGTCAGAGGCCCACGCCGTCATGTCTGATTCGTCGAGCTGCAACACCCGGCTGACCGTCTGATCCTCGCCGCCGGGTCCGGGGTCCGGGAAGTTCCCCGAGCCGTCGCCGCCGCACGCACCGAGGCTGAGCAACGCGACCAGGGGAGGTACCGTCCAGGACAGGCGGCGGGCGATCGATTGCGACGGTCGGGTGTCAGTCATCTTCCGCTCCGCTTTCAGGATTCTGATGCCGAGGGCCGCGGTTCGGCGGCTCGATTCGCTCTGATTCGCTGGTGTTCCGCCAGGATGCGCCCTCGCTGTCAACTCAGCCGCCCGATGTAGATGCAATGGCGGTGCCAATCGTAAACCGGTCGGATCCCGGGCAGATCGGGGCTCGGCACGGACGATGCCCCTGGCGTTGTCTCCTCGGGTGCCCGAGGATCGTGCATCACGCTTCGCACCCGCCCCCGCCTCGCTCGCCAATCGATGCGCTCCACACCCTCTGTCGTTGCCAGAGCCGCCCTCTTCGTCGCCATCGCGACCAGCGCCTCGATGTCGCTGCCGGCCGCGGCACAGGTCGGGGAGGCCGCGGCGATCGGGGTGGCCTCGTCGGATGCGGAGGCTCCCCGCTTCGTCGCGCTCACCGCCGGCCTCGCCGAGCGCGTCGGCACGGAGTGGCACTACGTGTGCCCTGCCGTCTGGGGCGGCCCGCCGCAACCCCGGACGGCCTCCACGGACAGCCGATCGGTCTGGGTCTTCGGAGACACGATGCCCGCCGTCGTGACCTCGGGGGCGGTCGCCAGCGGTGTCGAAGACACGGTCGACCTTCCCGCGGCACGCGTCCGCGACCTCGCCATCGTCGACGGTCGCATCTACGTGCTGGTGGCCACCACCGCGGGTACCGACGTTCTCGAGCTGCGCATGCCGCTGCCCCGCACGATCGGATCCTTCGAGACCCGGTGGGATGCGATGACCAGCGCGGGCGACGAGTTGGTTCTCGGCACCGCGTCGGATGAATCCCTGGTCTTGGCCCGCGTGAAGGTAGACGGCACCGGCCTCCGGGAGTCGCGCACGTCGGTCGACGGACCGAACCCCGACGTCGCGGCCCTCCGGGCGGTGGGCGAGCACATCTACGCGATCGTCGAGACCGACGCGGAGCACCGGGTGCTTCGCCTCGACGGGGACTCCGCGACGCAGGAATGGGAGGGCGAAGGCCCCGTCCATGGACCATTCGGCGACGGCGACGCCACGCGACTCGTGGGCGAGGGGCGCGTGTGGACGTTGCGCGGCGAGACCGGGTTCGAGTCGACCGGCGACGACGACGGGCTGCGCTGCGCGACCGCCACCGCATCGGGCGTCTGGGTGTGCCGCGACGGCTCGCTCTTCGCGCTGGTCGCGGGCGAGCCGGACGACGATGCGATGTTCGAGCACGACCGCCTCGTGCCTCCGGCCTTCGACGCACTGACGGGGCGCACGCGCCTGATCTGCGAGGCCGAATGGCTGGAGTACGCGGACCGGGCAGGGGTCGACCCGCGAGTCGACCAATGGACCGGCGCGGAGGCGGACGACGTGGGAGTCGCGACCGACGTCGCCGATGTGGCGATCGGCGAGGGTTGCACGTGCGGCGTCGCGGTGGTCCGGGGAGCCCTCTGGCCCTACGCCATCGCGGCCCTCTTGTTCTGGCGCCGACGCGCAGCGACCGGGACCGCGACGGGGACGGCGCGCGGTTGACCCGAATCGGGCACCCCTGCATGATGCGCCGGCTGCGCGCTCGAGCGCATTGCAGCCGCGTGAGCCCCGCTCGGACTACGTTCGCCTCTCGGAACCTCCGTTTTCCCCGATCATGCCGATGCCGCTGCAGCGCCACCGCCTGTTCCTATCATCGATCGCCGTGACCTGTTTCGTCGCCTGCAACGCCGGGCGGGGGGACGAAGGCGTGTACGAAGGCGGCGGCGGCGGCGGCGGCGGCGGCGAACCCCAGGTTCAGCGAGATATCCTGCGGATCGACTCGGTCGGCAGCAGCGTGGCCGGAGAGTGTTCGACCGCGACCGGCGACGAGCTGGATCTGCTCTTCAACATCGTCGACGTGGAGGATCGGATCGTCGCGCCGGGCTCCAACGTGAACAACCGTCGTCTCCGATTGGGCACGTCCTTCTCCACCGAACACATCACAGTGACCGGTGCCCGCCTCTTCCTCGCACCGGACGTTCCGTGCGGATCAGACGACGACTGCGCGGGACTCGGCGACGGGTTCACCTGCGAAGGGCTGAACGACGCGTCTCCGTCGAGCGTCGACGTGTGTGGCGTAGACGCCACGCTCGAGCTCGTGGAGGGAGGGCTCGCGTACGTGCCGGAGGGAGACGTCGCCGAAACGAAGTCGGTAATGCTCGTCATGGCCAACGGTGCGACGATCGCCGGAGACGACCCGGTCTCCGAACTGCGCCTCCCCTCGATGTCCTCCGATCCGGACGATCTCCGAATCGCTGGCGCCATCGACTTTCTGGGCGGACTGTCGGACCTCTACCCGGCCGAGGACTCGACGGCGTGCGTCTCCTGGTTCACAGGGGTCGGCTCGGACTCCGTGAACCTGATCCCGGAAACCGATGATTGCCTCCAGCCCCTCGCCGATGTGGCGTCGGAGACCCAGGTCGCCGCCCTCTTGCAGACCACACTCGCCGAAGAGGGGACGGCCGGCGGCGCGCGGGCGAATTGGTCGGCGCTCCGGGTGGCGATCCGACACATCTCCCAGCGGGTCAGCGCCAGCTTCGACCGGCACATCGTGTTCTTCACCGACGGGCCGGACACGGGGTCGGTGCCCCCCGCGTCCGAGGAGGCCGCGTTGGAGCTGGCGGTGATCAACGGTGTGACCGTGCACGTGATCCAGCTCGACAATCCCCCGGAGGGCGAGCCGGACATCGGACCGATCGACAGCCTGTCCACCCTCGCCTGCGAGACCGGCGGCACCTTTCTCTACGCGCGCGAGCCCGCCGGCGTGCAGCGCCACTTCCGGAATCTGCGCCACGCGTTGGCGAATCGTTACGCCCTGCGCTCCCGGGTTCCCGCGATCGACGACCTGCCGCCGGGCGACTACCGACTCGCGGCAGACGTCACCATGGACGTCAACGACGACGTGCGAACGATGCGGCTGATCGGCGACGCCGGCGACTTGCTCAACGCACCGATCGACACGCGGGTGGTCCTCACCCGCCGCTGAGCATTCGGCGCGCCTCTTCGGCGGTCACCGGCGCTCCACAGGTGAGCCCCTGCGCGTAGTCGCATCCGGCCTCGGCGAGCCAGGTCAGCTGCCTCGGATCCTCGACGCCGAACCCGACGACCTCGACGCCGAGCCGGTGCCCCATGTCGATGATGCTCTCGACCAGGGCGCAGTCGCGCGAGTCGTGCGGGAGTCCGGCCATGTACTCGCGGTCGATGGTCAGCGTGTGGAGGTGCGGGACGCGGAGCGTACGGATCGACGTCGTCGCGGTCCCGAAGTTGTCCAGCCCGAGGCGGACGCCCATGCGCGCCAGCTCGGCGATCACGTCGCGCGCCTCGACCGCCTCGTTGGCTGCAAACCCGTGCGACAGGTCCAACTCCAGGCAATCGGGGTCCGCCCCGGTTCGCCCGATCGCGTCGGCGACTGTCGCGACGATATCGCCGTGGAGGCACTCGCGCTCGGAGACGTTGGCGATCACGTGCGGCGCGTCCTGTCCGGCACCACTCTCGGCGATCAACTCGCACACCTGGTTGATGACCCACTGGCCGATCGGACCGATGAGACCGCTCTCGACCGCGACCGGGACGAACTCCTCGGCTTTGATCAGACCCCCGTCGGCGCCGCGCACCCGAACCAGCGCTTCGAGCGCGGCTACTTTCCCGTCGGAGAGCCGAACCCGGGGCTGGAACTCGAGCGACAAGCCGCCGTAGCGGAGCGCGGCACGAAGCGTCGACTCCATCTCGATGCGTTCCCGCGCCCGCGTGTTCATGTCGGCGCGGTAGAATTGGTAGTTGCCCCGCCCCTCGCTCTTCGCTCGGTACATCGCGATGTCGGCGTGGCGGACCAGGTCCTCGATCGCCTCGCCATCCCGCGGGTAGACGCTGATACCGATGCTCGTCGTGATGTGCACCTGATGCTCGCCACATTGGGCCGGGTTCCGCAGGTCTTCCAGCACACGGTGGGCCGTGATGGCCGCATCGTCGGGAGACACCAGGTCGGGCACCAGGATCGTGAATTCGTCGCCGCCGCGTCGGCCGACCGTGTCGGCCTCTCGCACGACTCCCTGGAGACGGTCGGCAACCCGCTGGAGCAGGAGATCGCCCGTCTCGTGCCCGAGCCCGTCGTTGATCAGCTTGAACCGGTCGAGGTCGAGAAAGAGCACGGCCACGTGATCGCCGTTGCGCTCCGCATTTGCCAGCGCCAGACGCACCCGGTCGGCGAAGAGACGGCGATTCGCGAGCCCGGTGAGCGAGTCGTGAAATGCCTGGTGGCGGATCGTGTGCTCTGCGTCCTTACGGGCGGTGATGTCGCGGGCGATGATGTGGACACCGACGGGCTCTCCGTCTTCGCGGACGAGGCGAGGGTTGACCTCGATCCAGACCGCGACGCCCTGCCGGCTCTGCGCCATGATCTCGAAAGGCGTCGTGGGATACGGACCGGTCTCGAAGTCACCGGCGTGCTCGAGGAGCCGCGGCAGATAATCCTCGAGCACGATCTCGCGGACATCGAGACCGACCAGCGTCCGTTTGGTGTATCCGAAGGTCCTCGCTGCGGCGCGATTGGCCGACGTGATGATCCCGTCGAGGTCGTGCGTGTAGATGACGTCGCTGGCGTTGTCGAAGAGGTCCCGATAACGCTCCCGGCTGGCGCGCAGTCGGGCCGTCAACTGGTCGCGCTGACGGATCGCGTCGGCCTGAGTGGTGTTCTCTTCGTCCGTCTCAGCGAACATGAAGCCGGCGATCGAGTCGTCGTCAGCCGGCAGATTGCTGTCTCGCCTGTCTTTGGTCATCGGTCGTCTATCTCAGCCAGATGCCACTCCCAGCCGCGCCCGCAGGTCTTTGCGGTCCGGGCTGTGTGACAGAGCCTCGCCGGCATCGATGAGTTTCGACTGGAAGAGCTCGGCCAGATCCTCGTTCATGAGCCGGTGTCCCTGACTCTTGTTGGTCGTCATGATCGTGGCGATCTGGTGGTTCTTCCCCTGCCTGATGCAGTTGGAGACCGCCGTGCCACCAACCAGGCACTCGAACGCGGCGATTCGCCCGCCGCCGGTGCGCTTGCAGAGGTGTTGGTTGATGACGCCCTTGAGCACGTCCGCGAGCACCGACCGAACCTGTGCGTGCTGGTCGACGCCGAACATGTCGATGATCCGGTCGACCGTTCCGATCGCCGTCGACGTGTGCAACGTCGAGAGCACGAGGTGACCGGTCTGGGCGGTCTGCAGTGCCAGCTCGAGCGTCGCTCGCTCTCGGAGCTCGCCGACCAGCACGACGTCCGGATCCTCGCGGAGTGAGGCCCGCAGTCCGCGCTGGAAGCTGAGCGCGTTCTTGCCGACCTCGCGCTGCGTCACCATCGCCGTCTTGCTGGTGTGCTGGAACTCGATCGGGTCCTCGATCGTGACGATGTGAACCGGCCGATGGACGTTGATGTAGTCGATCATCGCCGACAACGTCGTCGACTTGCCGCTACCGGTCGGCCCGCACACGAGCACCAGCCCCGCGTTGATCCCCGTAAACGTTCGGGCCGCCTTCGGCAGGCCGAGCTGTTCCATCGACGGCGTGTGCATCGGGATCAGGCGGAGCGCCGCGCTGATGCCGTTCTCGTCGCGGAAGATGTTGACGCGAAATCGCGCCAACCCCTCGATCGCGAACGCGAAGTCGGCGTCGTGGTGGCTTTGGAACTCCTCAAGGGCCGGTCCGGTGATCACCGGGGCCAGCAGCTCCATCACGTCGCCCTCGCTGTTGATCTCCGTGTTGGGGATCTCGTAGATGTCGCCGTCGATGCGCCACCGCGGGACCTGCAAGGCCGACAGGTGGAGGTCGGACGCGTTGACGTCGATCATCTGCCGCACGAGCGGCTCGATTCGACCGAGGTCCGAGCGTTTCGCGATGACCGACGTGTGCGTGCCCGAGTGCTGATACGGTCGTGCGCCCTCGCGGAGTGGCAGCTGGGCCTCGGGGGCCGCGACCATCGCCCGGGTCGCCTCTACGCGTGCCAGCGCATCGGTGCTCATCGGTGGTTCGGCGGCCGGCGCCGGGACCGGCGCCGACGGTGGTTCGATGACGGCCTCCACGACCGGCTCCGGCAGCAGGTTGAAGCGCTCCATGAGCTGATCGTGATCGCAGGATTGGATCCGCCGCACCTGCAGCTCCAGGCCTCCGAGGGCCCCGCGTACCGCTGCCACTACATCGCGCCGTGGGTGATCCACGAAAGCGACCAGCACGCCGGCGGCGTCCTTGCCGACCGGAAAGACCTTGTGGGACTGGATCATCTCCGGCGGCAAGATCTTGACCAGGTCCGGCGTCGGCGAGACATCGGCCGACGTCACCTCGGGGAAGCCGACGTCGAGGTTCCGCGTCGCCAGACGCTCGGCCAACGTTCGCCCCAGCCGGCGAGCGAAGCCGGGAATCCGATCCATCAGGTAGTCGAACCCTCGTTGGTCGAACTGCACTGCGTACGTCTGTTTCGTGCACGTCGCCGTCGCCGTCCGCGGACGCTCCAACAGGAGCCCGAGCTCACCGAGCGAGTCGTTCTGCGCCAGCTGCGCGAGCCGCACGCGCTCACCGGTCTGTCTGTCGGCCCTGTCGATGACGACCTCACCCATCAGGACGACCCAGAAGTTCTCGGGCCGCTCGCCTTCTCTGAGGACCGCCTCGTTCGCCTCGAACTCCACGAGGCGACTGAATCCCATCACCTTCTCCGTCAACGTGGGATCCAGGGTCGCGAACAAGGGCGACTGCCGAAAGGCGTTGACGACCCATTGCCTGAAGTCGCCTTCGATCGGGTGCTCGATCATCGTTTGCTCGCCGGGGTTGAGCTGAGAGGCGGTGCCGGGTTCCGCCGCCGGGCAATACTAGCCTCTCCGACGGCAAAACCCCAAGGATTGCGAGGGGTCACACACCTGTCGGCACCCCCTCGCACACGGCGCTACACGATCGCTGCAAAGCGAGCTCGGCCAACTGTTGATGGACGGTGACCTGGTGCTCCTGCTCCGAAATAGCGACCCACCCCACTTCGCCCAGAACTCCGCTGCCG
>CAZFPM010000058.1:0-26948 GCA_964520965.1 uncultured Myxococcales bacterium | reverse complement strand
CGACGTCGTCGCGAACGTCTCGGCGCTATTCACGACGCTGTTCGGCGCTGAGCGGACCGTGTACCTCGCCCACGACGGCTCCGAGGAAGGCCGCACCTTTGTGGGTGGCGTCTCGGGACCGGCCGAGGCGGAGACCGCGGCACGGCTCCGGTCACTCACAGAGCCGTGGGTGTGGACGGATTCGGGCAATGGGTTCCGGTTGGCCGTCACCCACGGTGGCGATCGCATCGGCACCCTCGAGGTCGATGGGCTCACGTTTCCGGAGTATCGCGAAGCCTATCTGGACGCCGCGCTTCGCATCGCCGGGGTCTGCGCCCTCGCCATCTCCAACGCGAGGCGTTACTCGGAGATCCGCCGTGCAGAGGAGACGATCCGGGTCACGGCGGGCGACCTGGCGCGCTCCAACGAGGAGCTGGAGCGATTCGCGTCCGTGGCCTCTCACGACCTGCAAGAGCCGCTGCGGAAGATCATGGCTTTCGGGAGCCGGCTCGCATCTCGATCGGGCGACCGTCTCGACGACCGGGGTCGCGACTACCTGGACCGCATGATGTCGGCCTCGGGCCGGATGCGGACCCTGATCGAAGACCTCCTGGCGTACTCCCGGCTCCGCGGTCGGGACGAGCGCCGAGACTCGGTCGATCTCGGCGAAATCGTCGGCGAAGTCGTCGGGGATCTGGAGGCCCGCATCGGCGATTCCGGCGGTCGGGTCGATGTCGGAGACCTGCCCACCGTCGAGGCCGACCCGACCCGGATGAGGCAGCTCTTCCAGAACCTGATCGGCAATGCGCTGAAGTTCGCCCGACCTGGGGTGCCGCCGCTGGTCACGGTCCGCATGGCACCGGTCGACGGCGAGCGCCCGGCCGAGGTCCGGGCCGACGGGGAGCTGTGCCGGGTCCTCATCGAGGACAACGGGATCGGCTTCGAGCAGAAACACGCCGAGAAGATATTCGGCGTCTTCCAGCGTCTGCACGCGCGAAGCGAGTACGAAGGGACCGGGATCGGCCTGGCGCTCTGCCGGCGGATCGTCGACGGCCATGGCGGCCGGCTGGCGGCCCGGTCGGTTCCCGGCGAAGGCACGACGTTCGACATCATCCTGCCGCTGCGGGCCATGACGACCGGACCGCCGCCGCCGCACTCGATGTAGAGCCCTCCACCGATGAACGAAGGAGAGACCCCATGAGCGACCGGCGAACACCGATCACGATCCTGCTGGCCGACGACGACGAAGAAGACCGGATGCTGGCATCGGAGGCGTTGGAGGCCGCCCGATTGGGCAACGACCTGCGCTTCGTGAGCGACGGCGAGGAGCTGCTGGCCTATCTGCGTCACGAAGGGAAGTACGCCGACCCCGAGTCGAGCCCGCGGCCGGGGGTCATCTTGCTGGACCTGAACATGCCCCGCATGGACGGTCGGGAGGCCTTGGAGCACATCAAATCCGACCCCACCCTGCGGAAGATCCCGGTGGTGATCATGACCACATCGCGTGCCGAAGAAGATATCGACAGCAGCTACGACCACGGCGCGTCGGGATTTGTCGTCAAGCCGGTCGAATTCGATGGGCTGGTAGCGGCGATCCAGTCGATCGGCAAGTATTGGTTCGAGTTCGTCGAGCGGCCCGATACGGAAGCGTAGAGGCGCTCGTTCCCCTTGCCGACCCGGAGATCGAGGCGCCACCTTGACGGCGCGCTGGGGGTCTCACCCCCGCCGGAGTCCAGGCTCTTGGTCGGCTCTCTAGATGACCCGTGCAGAATCTCTGCCCGGGTCATCTAGCTGCGGAGGCGGGTCCTATTCGCCTTGACGAACTCCCAGAACTCGTCGTGCGAGAGCGGGGTCGGACGTGCAGCCGGCGCTGAGCCGCTCCGTTCCTCGATCGACTCCGCGAGCGTCACGAAGCGCCGCGAGATGTCGCTGTCGGGCGCGTACTCGACCGCCGTCGTCTCGGCGATCTCCGCGTCCAACACCACCGGATCGCGGTCCAGGTACGCGGCCACGCCCACGCCGATGCGTTGCGCAAACTGCTCCAACACTGCCCGATCGGCAGCGGCGCCCCGCAGATTGAAGACGATGCCCCCGGGGACGATGTCCTCCAGGTACCGGTGGGTCATCACCTTGGCGACGTTGTTGGCGGCGAAGAGCGACGCCACCTCCTCCGACGACACGATGTAGACCTGTTTCGCGAACGAGAACTGCAGCGGCGCGATGAAGCCCCCGCAGACCAGGTCTCCGAGCACGTCGAACACAACCACGTCGTATCCCCGCTCTTCCAGCGACTCCTCTCGCAGGAGCTGGCAGAGGCTGATCACTCCCCGCCCGCTACAGCCCAGACCGGGCTCCGGCCCGCCCGTCTCGATCGCGTCGACCCCGGACGGCGTGCGGAAGATCAGGTCCGAGACGTGCCCGCCCCCCTGGCCCTCGATCATGTCCACCATGGTCATGATGCGCTGGCTGCCCGCGACCCGCGCCGAGGTATCCGTCTTCGGGTCACAGCCCACGAGCAGGACCCGATGTCCGCGTTGCTGAAACGTGACGCTCAGGTGGGTCGCCACGGTGGACTTGCCCACCCCCCCTTTTCCGTAGATGACGATGGAGATCATTCAGTCGGCAACAATGTCGGAGGGCCTCGTGCCCGGTGGGATCATTCGCGCACAGCTCAGCAGAGCCGACGACATGCGCTCGACGAGACAGCGATACCCCTCGAAACCGAAGAAGGGCCGCTCGGTCAACGGATGGTAGCTGAAGTTCGGGTACCCGAGATCCACGATGGCGGGGAACGCCGTCGCCACGACGTCGCGCATCATGTCCCGCGAAAGCACGTCGCCGCCGACCACGAGGTGGTACGAGTCGGTGCGACCGGCCATCGCGACCCGCTCCCAATCGGCGAGTGGCGGATCGACCGCGCCTTCGACCCGCGCGACCAGCTCCGGGTCTACCCCTTCGAGGGCGCTGCGCAGGTGCACGTGCTTCACGCGCAGCCCGACATCGCTACAGAACGACACCATGGCGTCGGCGAGGTGGGGGTCGAGATCGAGGGAGACCGGCTGTCCGGCGAGAAAGCGGCCCACATGACGGAGCGTGTCGCCGATCGCCGCGCGGGTCTCGGCTTCGAGGTAATGGTCGGCGACGTCCGGCTGGTCGAAGGCGTGGCCCAGGGCACGCACGAAGGTCCCGATTCCATCGAGGCCGATCGGCAGTCCGACGTCCACCACGGGCACCCCGAGGCGTTCGCCCACCGTGTGCGCCGCTTTGCGGCCGTAGGGCATGGCGACGATCACCTCGGCTCGTTCGACCGACTGCAGTGATGCATACGACCCGCCGTCGAGCCATACGCCGGCCAGCTCGCGCCCGAACACGCCCACCAGCCGCTCCAAGACGCGCAGGTTCGCGACCTGGTCCATCTCCAGCCGGTCCATCAGGTGGCCGATGATCGCCACCTTGCCGGCCTCGGCACGCCCCTTCTCCAGCGGGACGCGTTTGGCCAGCGTCTCCAGCACGCTTCCGTATCCCTCGAGCCAGTCCGAACCCAGTGCGCGCGAGGGGACCACGAGCACCGACTTGCCGGCGGCCGAGTCGTGCTTGGACGCGATCCAATCGAGGGGGAAATTCAGGATCTGGTGGTGGTCGAACGAGGTGGTGAAGACCGCCCCGGCGTCGCTCGTGTTGCAGACCTCCGCGAACACCTCGTCGACACGGTCGGTCCGGTCGACGACCAGGCTCTTCACCTCCTCGACCTCGGCGCTCCGCACGGTGAACACCACCCGGGCGTCCCCCGACTCCGTGAGCAACGTGCTGAACAGGTCGTGCGACTTCTGGATGTCCGTCTTGTCGACGACGCAGTACGGGCCGTCGACGATCAGCACCGCGTCGGAGATGGCGCTGATCCCGATGTAGACGCCGCAAAGGTACGGAATCGTCGTGTCCCGCGTCAGCCGCTCGTAAGCGCGATTGGGTCTGATGAACCTCATGCTCGCGCCGTCGGCTCTCCCAGAAGCGCCCGGAACCCGCGGAACGGGGCCGAGCGGCAGGAGTCGATCAGCGTCTTGGACGCGCGCATGAATCCTTCGACGCCGGGCTCGAACACCTGCTCGTCAAACGTGACGATCCCCCGCCGCAGCAATCGGAAGTCGGAACGGAAACTCGAGTACGCGAGCGAGATGTCCTCCCCCAGCAGGGTGTCGAGCTCTTCTCGGGTTTCGAAGACCGACACGGCAGCCTCGGAGACGGTGTCGAATTCGGGCAATGAACCCTCGGGCGCGTGGAGCAACAAGCGTAAGTCGAAACCCATCTCCGACAAGAGCTGGGCCACGGACAGGCTGCAGAACTGCGACGGGGCCGTCAGCATCATCAGGTCGAGCCGATCGCCGATGAGCGCGACCCGGTGTTCGCGGCACCGCTCCCGCAGCTCCGCCAGCTCCGCTCCGAAGTCATCTTCCAAGGCTTGGTGGATCGCCGCCTCCGACACGTCGCGGCCGAGCGCGGCTCCCACCGCCTCGAGCCAATGGACCGTGGCCTCGATCCCGTAGGGTGGCGGCGGGCGTACGAGCGAGATCTCGTCTCGAATGAGCGACTCCAGGGTGTCCGTCCAGCCGTGGGCATCGACCCAGACCAGGTGACTGGCGGTGCCGAGATCCGCACCCTTCGACAGATCCACCGACGGGAATATCGAGCCGGCCGTGGTCAGCCCGAAGTGCGCCTCGAGTCGTCGCGCCAGCTCGTCGGCCTGGTGCGGCCGAGCCACCCCCCCGAGCACCACGTGATCGGCCTGCCGACGGGAGCCGAGGCCGATCGATGCCAGCGCATCCCGGTAGATCGGCTCCGCCGAGAACTGGTGGTCCATCGACTTGCCGCTCCAATAGCAACGGACCCCGTGCTTCTCCTCGATCTTGCCCAGGATCGGCAGCGGGTTGTCGCCGATCAGGTCCGGGAGGCACGTCGTCATGACGATCACGTGCTCGATCCCCGGAAGGCTCGCGGCCTTCTCCACCGCGTCCGCGAGTTTGTCGCCGGTGCGGCCCGTCGCTACGTCGCCCGCGTGCAGGAACGAGTCGACATTGCAACGACCCGACGCCATCCGCTCCACGTGCAGGTCCGAGAAGAACGCGAGTGAAGAGTGGGAGTGGCTCGCCATGCTGAACTTGCACTCCAGCGTGGCGTGGTGCACCAGCGCGACGTTCTTGACCAGCTCCTGCACCTGGTAGTTGTGCATCTGCGGGTAGTAGAACTTCCACCAGTCGAGGCTGCGGCGCCACCGCTTGTGGAAGCGCTCCATGCGCGAGTTCGTGAAGAACGACGGTCGCTCGGCCGCGGCCTCTTCGCCCTCGCCGCCGTCCGAAGCCTCGTCTTGGACACCCTCGAAGGTGTCCGGCATGCGTTCTTCCAAGCGGCGCACGACGCCCGTGAGCTGCTTCAACGTCTCGAGGCCGGCGGGGGGCAGGTCGCTGCCTTCGTAGGAGACGCCGAACTTGCCTGTCGTCGCGAAGCTGGGCTCGCCCTCGGAGAGGGGGACCACGCGAATCGTCAGGCGTTGGCCGTCGATGTCGAAATGGAGTCGCAGGCAGCCGGCGGCTTCCTCCATGTCCTCGAGTGGTTGGCTCAGCGCCGCCGCCGCAGCCGACAGTGACTCCCGCCAGTCGTCGGCCTGCGCCGCGCCTTCGCTCTCCGGAGTAGTGGGGGGTCGTCCCATTCTTCCTCTCGTTGCTCTTGCACCGCTCCACCTAGGATGACCCGAGAGCCGGCCGGTTGCATCCCTTTTGGACACTCGGGCTCGCACGAGCCGGTCGGGGACGAGTCGGTCGAGCTATTGAAGGTCCGGCTCGACGGAGTCGGAGCGACCCGACGTGGCGGCGTGGCGGCGGCGGAACGCCAGCCCGGCAGACAGCCCTGACGCGAAGGCGACGAGCAGGAAGATCGGGGGAAGCACGCGGCCGGCCCATGGAGGCCACCGGACCGAGGTCGGGTACACCGCGTCCATCACCCACCAGTAGGTCAGCGTGTCGAACCCGGGGTTGCTGAGCAGCCGCACGCGCTGCTCGGCGTACTCGCGCGTCGCGTCGGCGAGGCCGGGGTTGCCGAGCCGTCGCTGCCAACTCGCCAGCTCCTCCGCGCTCCCGCTCCCGTCGTGGTGGATCAGGTCGATTGACGATCGGATGGTGCCGGGGAAGCCGAAGAGCCCGCTCGAGAACTGCGAGGGGTCGAGTTTGAAGTACTCGGCGTAGCTCGGGTCGGCGTACACTTCGCCGTCGGAGCGCCCGGTCTCGATGAAGTACCGGTACGGATGGACGCTCGCGCCCACCACCTGCACCAGGAATGACGCGGCGAACAAGAATACGGTCAGGCGCCGCGTGGTGCGAGAGACGCCGGTCTCGGCGAGCTCGACCAGCGTGAGCGTCGCGAGCGCGACCAGCGGCAGCAGGTACCGCGGACCCCAGCCCACGTCGCCGTGCCACGCCGTGTACATGATGGTCATTCCGCCGAAACCAGCGATGCCGGCCAACAACCCGATGCCCTGCCGTGGAATCCGCCGGATGGTCGCCGGCAGCGTCACGAGGCAGACGAGGGTCAGGGGGTTGTACAGGAATATCGACTTTGCCGGGCCGATCGTCAGGCCCGCGAGCGCCAGCAACGGCCGGGCGGAGATGTTCCCGCTCTCCGCACCAATCTCGCCGAGGAGGTTCCCGAAGCGGAGCTCGGCGTACCAGGCGTAGAGGACGAGGCCGGGCAGCGCGCCGAGCGCGAAGAGGGCGTAGCGACGTAGCGACGGGCGGCTGGCAATGCCCCTGGCCCAGGCAACGATGGCGCCTGCTACGCCCGTCGGCGCTGGCTGCGTCGCATGCGGGAGAAGCCACGCGCACATCGGCAGGGCGGCGATCACCCAGAGCTTGATGTTGAGGAACGCGCCGAACCACAGCCCCGCCAGTACGGCGCCGCGGCCGGGGTGCTTCTCGCCCGTCAGCGTGACGAACAGGCCGACGGCGCAGATCGCCTGGAAGTAGTTGTCGTGCGAGTCGGTCGAGTACGGGAAGACCATCGTCCCGAAGGCGACCGCGGCGGTGGCGAGAAGGGCTGGCCCGGCCCGGGCGCCGAGTCGGCGCGCCGCGGCGAAGAAGAGCAGCAGCGTGAACGGCGCGATCAGCGGGGCGACGAGCGCGGCGCCCCGCGGATTGTCGAACACCGTCATCGGCACCCGCATCATCAGGCTGTGGCCGATCGGGTAGCGGCTGAAGGCCTCGCCGTCGGCCCGGTGGTGATACCAGATGCTGTATTGCGGGTTGTTCGCGGCTGCCGAGTCGGTCACGGCCAGATGTCCGTCCCCGATCGCCTCGGCGACGTCGTATCGAACGATCGCGTCGCGGAGCGGCACGTACCCGGGAAAGAGCAACAGCCCCAGCGCCAGCTGGAGCATCATCATCGCCGGGAGCGCCCGCCGGACCAGCCGTCGGTCGGCGGCGTCGCTCGCCGGTCGATCGTCGGGTGTGGGGGGTAGCGGCGGCATGCGATGGCGGGTCGCGGACGGGGGCTTGGCACCGGGTCGGGCGAGCGCCCATTGGTACCGCATGCGGTGGGCGTCGTCACCCTGACGCCGTTGGCGCGTCCGACGCGTTGGTGATACCTCGGTCGTCGCCGGACCGGATCCTCTCCCTTGCCCGCGTACGACGCCGTGTCCCGAACCGCCCCCTCGGCTGCCGACACACCTGCGTGCGACCGCGCCGTGCGCGTCGCCATGGCGGTGCTCGCCGGGTTGGTGCCCGCGCTCCTCGTCGCACCGGCGCTCCGCGAAGGACTGGCCTTCCTCTCCGAAGACCTCGCGGCGATACACCTGCCGCTGCGGACGATGCTCCTGCGCGCCCTGGAAGCTGGGAACATTCCGGGCTGGAATCCCTTCGTCGCCGGCGGCATGCCCTTCGCTGCCGACCCCCACGTGGCCGCCTGGTACCCGCTGAATCGCCTGCTCGCGCTCGTCGTCCACGACCCCGCGCGCCACCTGACGTGGAGCAGCGCGCTGCATCTCGCCATCGCGGGCTGGGGTGCGTACGCGTACCTCCGCCAGGTGGCGAGACCGGTCGGCGCCCTCGCCGGCGCGCTCTTCTGGGCGCTGAACGGGTTCACGATCGCCCACGCCGTGCATCCCGGCCTGCTCGCATGCATCGCCTGGGCCGGATGGCTCGCCTTCTTCCTGCAGCGGTCCCGCGACCGGGCGGTCTGGCTCTTCGCAGCCGTGCCGGTCGGAGCGTTGGTGCTGGTCGCCGGCAACCCGCACGGCGCTGTTCTCGTAGCGATACTCGCGGTCGTGCAGTCGATCGGGCTCACGCTATCGCTCGCACGCGACGACCTTCGACGTGGCGTGCGCTGGGTGGCAGCGGCGGTCGGTGCCGGCCTGTTGTCGGCCGGCGTCGCTGCGATCCAGGTGCTGCCCGGCCTGGAAATGGCCGCGGAGTCCTTCCGGATGCTGCCCGGCACGATGTCCGAGCAGGTCGTCTCGTGGCGGTACGTACTGCGGCTGGTCGCGCCGCTCGAGGCCGGATTCGGGGCATCCTACGTAGGACCTTCGAACCATATCGAGACCTGCTTCTTCGTCGGGTTGGTCGCGCTCGGCACGGTCGCGATGACGTGGCGGGAGCTCCGTCCGGGCCAGCGCTGGCCGGTGGTGCTCGTCGGCGGGATCGGGTTGTGGCTGACGCTGGGCGTTGCCGGTGCGACCGCCATCCTCCCCGCCGGGTTCCGCGCCCACGAACGCTACTTCATCGTGTTCGCGGCCGCGTTCGCCGTGGCGCTGGCACGGGCCGTGGACGTGCTCGGCGGGTGGGCGGGTGATGCGAGCGCGGTGGGTGGTGCGAAAGCGGTGGGTGATGCGGATTTGGCTGGCGACGCGGCCGTGGTTGGCGACGCGGTCGGGGAGGGCGGTCCGAGCGGGGCCACAGCCGGGGCCGGTCGGGTGCCGGTCGACGCTGCGGTCGTGGCCGCCCTGGTCGGCATCGCCTGGCTGGCGGGAGGAACGACGCGGGAGTTGTGGCTCGGGGGTTGCGGGCTGGCGGCTGTGGCCGGGCTGCGCGAAGCTGCGCGTCGCGGGGGCAGCCCTCGTTGGGCGGCAGCGGCCGGCGTGACCGTGTTCGTCGTGGCCGAGCTCTGCGCTTTCGGTACACGCCTGGTGCACCCATCACCGATCGCGGGGCCGCTCGAGACCGTCCAGGCACTCGCATCGTCGCTACGACCCGACGATCGGTTCGTCGTCGTGGGCCCGGCGAGCGAGCCCTGGCTCAACATGGGCGCGCAGGTCGAGCTGACCGGGGTGCGCGGCTATCATCCGTTGATTCCCGCGAGAACGTTCCGCGGGTTGGCGGCGGTCCATCCCGGCGCCACCGAGGCGCCGCACCTGTTGCCCTGGCCGGAAGATGCGTTCGACCTGACCGAGCTGTGGGGCGTCTCGGCGATCGTGCGCATGACGCCGGACGGCGGCGACGTCTCTCGCTCGCCGACACCACCCGCCCCCGCGAGTTTCGCCTACGCGTGCGACCGCGCGGCGTCGGTCTTCGACGCGGAGTCTCGGTTGCGCGCCGCCGATGCCTCCGCGCTACGGCATCGTCCGATCGTCGAGGGCGCCGCGCCGTGCGGTGCGGCCGACGCGCCCGCCCTGGCGCTGGCTTGGCGCCGCTGCGGCGACGACTGCTTCGAAGCCCGCCTCCCTGCCGACGCGACCGCGGGACTCCTCGTCGTCCCCCTCGTCGCGTACCCGGGATGGGAAGCGCTCGTCGATGGCGAGCCGGCGCGGATCTATCCCGCCAACGTGATCCACACGGCTATCGGGGTCGCCGGCGGTTCGGTCGCGCGCTTCGAGTTCCGTCCGCAGGCGCTCGAGGTCGGGCGCCGCCTGTCCGCGGCCGCGCCCGCGATCTGGTTGCTTGCCGTGGTCGTCACGATGCTGGTCAGGCGCCGCGACACCGCCGGGGTCACCCGGCGTGCCCTCACTCCGCGATGACCCCGGGGTGAGCCGACGTGCCCGCAATCCGCGATGACCCCGGGGTGAGCCGACGTGCCCGCAATCCGCGATCACGTTGCATCGGGGCCTTCACGCGTCCGGCCCCGCGCCCTACGCTTCACGCGGCGAGAGTTCCCGGCTTCAGGGTCGATGGTCTTCGACAGCTCGGGCGTCACGGCTCCGCCGGCCTCGATTGGGGAGACAGCATGGAACATCCCGAAACGCTCGACTGCGCGTGCCCCTGCGGCACGTCGCGCTTCGTCGTCCGCGGTGCCCCGCTCATCCGCATGATCTGCCACTGCACGATCTGCCAGGCGGTCTACCGGAATCCGTTCGCAGACATCGTGGCCCTGCGGATCGGGCAGGTCGAACACCCGGTCGACCCGCAGATCCAATTCCGCAAGCACCGACCCCCTCCGAACGTCGCCCGTGGGGTCTGCCCTTCGTGCGACAATCCGGTCGTCGGCTTCATGTCGATCCCCATCTTCGGCGTCGCGTTCGTTCCCGCGGTCAACTTCCCCGGCGACGTGGAGCTACCCGCACCGAGCCTGCACATCTTCTACCGCAGCCGGGTCGACGACATCGCAGACACGCTCCCCAAGTACAGCGGTTACTGGTCCAGCGAATGGGCCGTGTCGCGACGGATCTTGCCGACGATGCTGGGCGGGTAACCCCGATACCAGCGCTGCCGGGGGCGGTGGGCGCTCCCGTTCACCCTCGCTACGCGATCGCCCCCAGCGCCTCGTCGCCGATGATCGCCGCCCGATCCCCGGCGACAGCCGCCCAGCGGGCCCGGTAGCGGTCCGCAGCCGACGCGCCGAGCGTCAGCGCTCCGACCAACGGCTCGAGGTAGCGACGTTCCGACCCGGAGGCCGGCGCCAACGCGTCCAGTCCAGCCCCGGCAATCGCCAGCAGGTCGGCGGCCACCTCCCGCATCGGGAGTCCGTCGAACGTGCCTTCCAAGCCCTCGGCGTATGCGGACGCTGCCCCGCCCACCGTCGCTCCGTGATCCATGTCGCCGACGAGCGCTCGAGCCGCTGCCCGAGCCGCCGGATCGTAGAGCACCCCTTGCCACAAGGCCGGCAGCGCGAGCAACCACTCGGGCGGGCCAGCGTCGGCTGTCCGCACCTCGATGTACTGCTTCATCCGCACGTCCGGGAAGATCGCCGACAGGTGCAGCTCCCAATCACCGAGACTCGGCGTCAGCCCGTCGACGCGCCCCTCCATCAGGTCGCGGAACGGAGTCCCCGCCACATCCAGATAGCGGCCGTCGCGACGAACGAAGATCATCGGGATGTCCAGGGCCCACTGGACCACTTCGTCGAAGCCTGCGCCCGATTCCAGGTACACAGGCGGCACTCCGCACCGGTCCGGATCGGTGCGCGTCCAGATCTCCATGCGTGACGACGCCCAGCCCGTGTCGGCGCCTCGGCGTACCGGCGACCGGGCGAAAAGCGCCGTCACGATCGGCGACAGGCGGACACCCAGCGCCAGGATATCCAGCGCGTCGCCCTCGTCGCGGTAGTCGAAGTTCGCCTGCACCGTGCAGGTCGTCTTCATCATCCAATGCGCCAGGTCGCCCCGGGACCCGAGGTAGCGTCGCATGGTCCCGTAGCGGGATTTCGGCATCCACGGGATCTCGTCCGGGGTCTCCCATGGGTTGACCGCGAGGTGCGTCCAGATCTGGCCGAGGTCCTCGGCCACCGCCCGCACCTCCGACAGGTGGGAGTCGAGCTCGTCGTCGGTCTCCTGGATCGTCTGCGTCACCGCGCCGGACAGCTCCAACTGGCCGCCCGGTTCGAGCGTCACCGCCGCGCCGTCACGCTCCAGCGCCAGGATGTGACCGTCGTCGTAGTGTGGGAGCCAGCCGAAGCGGTCGACGAGCTGCTGGAAGAGCGCCCCGATGCCGCGCTCGCCCTCGTAGGGAAGCGGTCGCAGCGTCTCGGCGTCGAACCCGAGTTTCTCGTGCTCCGTACCGATGCCGAGTGTCGCCGTGGCACCCTTGCTCCCGGCGCGGAACCAGTCGGCGAGCTGCGCCGGATCCTCGATCGTCTGTTCGTCGTAGTCGTGGTCGCGGGACATCTACGCTCAGAGCCCCATCAGCTTCGACAGGATCTCCTTCATCACCTCCGACGCCCCGCCGCCGATGGGCAGCAATCGGACATCGCGGAAGTAGCGCGAGATGAACGACTCGTCCGAGTACCCCATGCCACCCTGCATCTGCACGCAGGCGTAGGCGACCTTGTTGGCGATGTCCGCGCAGTAGAGCTTGCACATCGTGATCTCCCGCGTCGCCCCCGGACCGCGCTCCTCGAAGAGCTCGGCCGCGCGGTAGGCCAGCCACCGTGCCGCCTCGATCTCCGTCTGCAGCTCGACCAGCTTGTGGCGGGTGACCTGGAAGCCCGTCAACGGGCGGCCGAACGCCTGCCGCTCCTTGCAGTACTCGATGGTCTTGTCGAGGGCGAGCTGGGCTCCGGCCATGCCCATCAGTCCGCCGACCAGGCGCTCGCCCTGGAAGTTGGTCATGATGTGGTAGAATCCGTGCCCCTCTTCACCCAGCCGATAGCGGGCCGGGATTCGGCAATCGTCGAAGAAGAGGGTCGCGGTGTCCGAACATTTGTTGCCCATCTTCTTGATCTTGCCGCCCACCTCGTAGCCTGGCGTGTCCGTCGGGAAGGTGAAGAGCGTGATCCCGCTGTGTTGGCTCTCGCTCGTCCGCGCCGCCAACGTGATGAAGTCGGCGCGCGTGCCATTCGTGATCCACATCTTGGAGCCGTTGATCACGTAGTCGTCGCCGTCGCGCATCGCGGTCGTCTTGATGCCGGCCACGTCGCTCCCCGCGTCGGGCTCCGAGACCCCGATCGCCGCGATCTTCTCCCCCCGGATCGCCGGCTTCAGGAACTCCTCGATCTGCTCCGGCGTCCCGATCTCCCCGATGATCGGCGTCGCCATGTCCGATTGGACCAGCATCGCCATCGGCAGTCCGGCCGTGAGCGAACGCGGCAGCTCCTCGCACATCACGACCGTGTACCAGATGTCGCCGCCCAGACCCCCGTGCTCCTCCGGGTACCGCACGCCGAAGAACCCCATCTCGCCGAAGCGCGCGAAAATCTCGCGCGGGAAGATCTCCGCCTCTTCCCATTCGTCCGCATGAGGCGCCAGCTCGTTCTCCACGAAGCGCCGGAACTCGCGCCGGAACATCTGGTGCTCTTCGGTGAACCAGCGATCTTCGATGCCCATGGGTGGCCTCTTCGGGTGGGTGGGTACGCGCCAAGCGTTGTACGAGGTGCGTCGAGGGCGCGCAAGCGGTCGAGGGCTCCCGACGTCCGCGCCGCCGGCGGGTCTGCCACGCCCCCCTGCGTTGCGTGTCGAGGCCCTTGCCGGGGATCGCGTCCGGAGCGGTTGTGGCCGGAGGGCGTCGATCCGGCGGGCACCCTTGAGGCCACGGTTGCCCGGGGCTAGGTTGGGCGGAACACAGAAGGAGGACCTATGTGCGCTTGGAAGGTCATCGACCCCGAGCAGCTCGGTGACATCGAGCTCTTCCGAAGGCTTACGCCACCCGAGTTGTCGCGCCTCGCCGGGCTGGTCTCCCTCGAGACCTACCGGCGAAACGACTTGATCGTCGCCGAGGGCGCAGCGGGTGACCGTCTCTTCTTCATCGTCGACGGCGCCGTTCGCGTCTCTCGCGAAATCCCGGGCGTCGGCGAGGAGGCTCTGGCGATCCTCCCGGCCGGCTCGTACTTCGGCGAAATGGCGCTCTTCGGAGATCACATCCGATCGGCGAACGTCTACGCTGATCGGAGCTCCGAGTTGCTCGTGATCTACATCGACGAGCTACGCCAGCTGATGGAGACGACGCCGCCCATCGCGGTCAAGTTCCTCTGGAGCTGCGCCCACACCCTCGCCGAGCGACTGCGCCAGGCGAACGCCAAGGTCAGCTTCCTTTCGGCCGCCGACAAGTTCAACTGACCGGCACCCGGTGCCGAGCGCGCGCCGATTTGGCAAAGGGCCGTATCAGCCCTCGATCCCCTGCTCTCCGAGCCATCGCTCGGCGTCGAGCGCCCCCATGCAACCGCTTCCCGCGGCCGTGATCGCCTGCCGGTACGTTCTGTCTTGCACGTCGCCCACCGCGTAGACGCCGTCGACATCGGTCCGCGCGGTGCCGGGTTCCGTCACCAGGTAGCCGTCCTCGTCCATCTCCAGGACGCCACGGAACACCTGCGTGTTCGGCACGTGCCCGATCGCCAGGAAGAGACCCTGGGTCGCGAAGTCCGACGTCTCGCCGGTGACGGTGTCCTTCAGACGCAGACCCGTCACGCCGCCGTCGCGATCACCCAGCACGTCGAGGACGGTCTTGTTCCACACGACCTTGACCTTCGGGTTCGACAGCGCCCGCTCCTGCATGATCTTCGAAGCCCGGAACGCGTCGCGGCGGTGGACCAGCGTCACCTCGTCCGCGAACTTCGTGAGGAAATGGGCCTCCTCCATGGCCGAGTCGCCGCCGCCGACGACCGCGATCTTCTTGCCGCCGAAGAAAAAGCCGTCGCACGTCGCGCACGCCGAGACGCCGTAGCCCATCAGGTGCGACTCGCTCTCCAACCCGAGCAAGCGCGCCGTCGCGCCCGTCGCGACGATCACCGCGTCAGCGGTCACCTTCGACCCATCGTCGAGCACCAGGCGCCGCGGCCGCGACTCGAAGTCGACCTCGACGACGGTGCCGTGCAGCACCTTCGTCCCGAAACGCTCGGCCTGTTTACGCATCACGTCCATCAGGTCGGGGCCGAGGATTCCGTGCTCGAAGCCCGGGAAGTTCTCGACCTCGGTCGTGATCGTCAGCTGCCCGCCGGGCTGGCCGCCCTCGATGACGAGCGGAGACAGGTTGGCGCGGGCTGCGTAGATGGCCGCCGTGAGGCCTGCCGCGCCAGAACCGATGATCGCGACGTGCGTGTGCGTGGGGTCCGTCA
Organism: uncultured Myxococcales bacterium; assembly: GCA_964520965.1. Taxonomy (GTDB): domain Bacteria; phylum Myxococcota_A; class Bradymonadia; order REDH01; family REDH01; genus CAZFPM01. The sequence goes on along the minus strand of CAZFPM010000058.1, from coordinate 12,014 downwards.
TGGTGACTCCGGGGCTGACGGGGGCCGCAAGTCTGGGAACCGAACCCCCACCTGTCAACGTCGTCCCCCGGGTTGCCAGGGCGATCGCAAAGCCCCGGCCATCCGCTATCAAGGGCGAGATCCCATCTCGCCCCCGGCTCGCAGAGCCGGCCTACACCCCTGAGGCAGCCCAAGACGCACGACTTCGCGATCCCCCTGCCCGGGTTGCGAGCACGCACCCGCGACGCCCGTCCTCCAGCCCGCGGCTACGTTCTGCCGGTCTCCGGTGAATCCCCGCCGAAGAACGCGACCGCGTTGTCGTAGGCCATGCGCCGAACGTCGGACGGGTCGGCCCCGATCGACTCCAGGGCTTCGCAGGCGCGCGCGATGCCGAGCACGTCGAAGGCCGGGCCCGAGAAACCGGTCGCCAGCATCGTCGCGCTCGCGGTGACGCGGCCGTACCGGTGGAGCATCGACGCGGCGTCGGCGGGATCGGTGCCGACAGGGCCCGTAGACACGATGACACGGGCTCCCTCGTCGAGCGCCAGGCGGATGCTCGTGTAGTCGCAGCGGAGCAGCGCGAGGCGCTCGATCGGGAGTCGTACCTCGTGCGCCGCCGCGATCACGCGCTCCGCACAGCGCCGGCTCGCGCTTCCTGCCACCGACACCAGCGCCGGCACGCCGGCAGACGCCGCGAACTCGAGCTGGCGGACCATCAGCGCCTCCCCGCCGGGCGTCGAGCCGTCCAGGACGCCGACCGCCGCGACCTCGTCGCGCAGGAGCAAGCTCGGCAGCCGATCCCACACCTCGTCGAAGGTCCGCCGTGGCAGGCGCTCCGGGCGCACACCGAGGGCCACGAGGGCTCGAATACCCGCGGCCGATGCACGGGCGGCGTGCACGGCGAGCAACTCATCGAAGAAACACAAGAGGTCCTCTGCGGTCTCCAGCGATCGGTCCGGCGCCGACGCGATCACGGCGGCCTCGGCGCCGAACCAGCCCAGGTTCGCCAGATCGCCGTCCGGCCGGGCCGGGGCGTCGAGGCAGGCGTCGAAGATCCGCATCGGGCGGTCGGAGCGGGACGCCGGCCGATGAACTCGTCACCGGCGTCCCAGCGCCGTCAGGCGTCGTAGTAGAGTTCGAACTCGACCGGCGTGGGGCGGAGTCTCGCGACCTCGACCTCGCCCTCGCGCTTGTACTGAATCCACGCTTTGACGAGGTCCTCCGAGAACACGTCGCCCTTGAGGAGCCACTCGTGGTCTTCTTCCAGCGCGTCCAGCGCCTCCTCCAGCGAACCCGGGACCGCCGGGATTCCGGAGCGCTCCTCGGGGCTCAGCGCGTAGATGTCCTTGTCGAGCGGCTCGCCGGGCTCGATGCGGTTCTGAACCCCGTCGAGTCCCGCCATCATCAGCGCGGAGAATGCGAGGTAGCCGTTCGCGGTCGGATCCGGGGTCCGGAACTCGATCCGCTTCGCTTTCGGACTCGCGCTGTACATCGGAATCCGGATCGCCGCCGAGCGGTTCCGGGACGAGTAGGCCAGGCTGATGGGCGCCTCGTAGCCCGGGACCAGCCGCTTGTAGCTGTTCGTCGTCGGGTTCGTGATCGCGACGAGCGCCTTGCCGTGCTTGATGATGCCGCCGATGAAGTGCAGGCAGAGGTCGCTGATCCCGGCGTACTTGTCGCCAGCGAAGAGCGGCTTGCCGTCCTTCCACAGGCTGATGTGGGTGTGCATGCCCGAGCCGTTGTCGTTGAAGATCGGTTTCGGCATGAACGTTGCGCTCTTTCCGTTGGAGAACGCGACGTTCTTGACCACATATTTGAACCACTGGAGATCGTCGGACATGGTGACGAGTTCGTCGAAACGCATGTCGATCTCGCACTGGCCGCCGGACGCGACCTCGTGGTGCTCGGCTTCGATCACGATCCCGAGCTCCTCCAACACCGAGCACATCTCCTGGCGCAGGTTGCGGAGCTGGTCGTACGGCGGCGCCGGGAAGTAGCCCTCCTTGTGCTTCGGCTTGTAGCCGAGGTTCGGGCGCTCGTCGCGGCCGCTGTTCCACACGCCCTCGACCGAGTCGACGGCGTAGTAGCCTGCGTTGGCGGTTTGCTCGTGCCGCACGTCGTCGAAGACGAAGAACTCGGCCTCCGGACCGATGTAGCAGGTGTCTGCGATTCCCGTGCTCTTCAGGTACTCGACTGCGCGGAGCGCGACGCCGCGCGGGTCACGCTCGTACGACTGGCCCGTCACCGGGTCGACGACGTTGCAGATCAGCGACAGGGTGGGGCGGGTGTAGAACGGGTCGAGCCGAGCCGTCTGCCACTGCGGAACCAACAACATGTCCGACGACTCGATCGACTTCCAAGCCCGCAGCGACGAGCCGTCGAACCCTACGCCGTCTTCGAAGAGACTCTCCTCGAGCTGGCCGGCCGGCGCACCGGTGTGTTGCCAGCGGCCCGGCAGGTCCATGAACTTGAAGTCGAGGAACTCGACGCCGAGGTCCTTGGCCAACTTGATGACCTCCTTGGGGGCCTTCGCTTTCGTGAACGGCATGGGAGCGCTCCGTCAGTGGTGGCCTCGCGGCCGGTTGGGTCAACTCAATGCGTCGGATCCCGACTCGCGGGTCCGGATGCGAACAGCCTCGTCGATGGGCACGACGAAGATCTTCCCGTCGCCGGCCTCGCCGGTGTAGGCGGCGTCGGTCACGGCGTCGATCACCGCGTGGACCATCTCGTCCGGCACGACGACCTCGATCTTCAGCTTGGGCGCGAAGTCCACGACGTACTCCGCGCCCGGGTAGATAGTCGCCTTTCCCCGCGAGCGGCCGTATCCCTTGACCTCGGAGACCGTCATGCCGTGCACGTCGGTCTGCTCGAGTGCATCCCGGACCTCGTCGAGCTTGAACGGGCGGATGATCGCCTCGATCTTCTTCATGGTGTCGACCTCGGGAACACGAGTGTTCGACGCGGGGATTCGGGCACTTGGAATGGACCGCTGCGAGGTACCACACGCACCGCTCGACAGCAATGGGGCGACCGTGTCGACGCCCGGTCCCCGGGGCCGCCAGCCGAAGCCTCCGGCAGGGGTGCGTCCGCTACCGGTCCTCGCCGCCCTGTTGGCCCCGCCGCGGCCTCCTCTGCACCACCCAGACGCCGCTGAGGACGTCGTGAGGGCCGCGCTGAGCCGGTCCCACGGCGACCAGCAATGGCGCGAGGAAGAGGGTCGCCGGCCAGGTCAGATAGAGCACCGACCGGACCACCAGGCGACCGGACTCCGCCCGCATCCCGTCCCGGTCCACGGGCTCCAGGCCGAACAACCAGGCGCCGACGCTGCGCCCCAACAACACGGCGGAGAAGCCGTGCACGAACACCAGCGGCAGGCAGAGGATGACGAGCTGCGACGCGGCCCACGCGCGCTGGGTGTGCAGCGTCACCGCGACATGCTCGATCATCGGCAGGCTCCCATCGCCCGCCCATGCGTCGAAACGGACCACGCCCGTGTAGATCGCCAGCGCCGAGACCGCCGCCGCGAGCCCGAGATCGACGGCCCCCGCGGCCGTGCGCCGCCACAGCGACGGCAGCTCGCGCGTGCGCACCGGTGCGCGTCGCGACGTCACACCAGGCCTTCGCGACGCAGTCGCAAGATCGCCAGCGCCGCCATTGCGGCCGTCTCGGTGCGCAGCGTCGTCGGACCGAGCCCCACCTGCTGGGCGCCCGCCGTCAGGATCGCCGTCCGCTCCTCGTCGGTGAATCCGCCCTCCGGGCCGACGATGAGCGTGACCGGACCTGACCATGCGGCGGCCGGCCACGGCGCGTCGGGCGCCTGCTCGTCGACCAGGAGGAGGGGCCCTTCGGTGCCGCCAAGAGCGTCGGCAAGCCCGGTGGGCTCGACCAGCTCGACCCGGCCCGCCCGGCGCGACTGCCGGCTGGCGTGGTCACAGATCCGTCGCCAGCGGGCCAGGCGGCCGGCGACCTTCGCCGCTGGAATCCGAACCACCGATCGCTCGGCGTCGAGGGGCACGATCGCGGTGACGCCGAGCTCGGTCGCCTTTTCCAACAGGCTCTCCCACCGCTCGCCCTTGATCAGCCCTGCGATCAGCCGCATCGGCGTGCTCTCGTCCGCGTCCGCGACGACTTCCGTCGGATCGAACACCGGCTGGCCGTCCACCCACCGGAGGTGGCCGGACCACACGGTGTCGGCGGCGTCCATCGCTTCGACCACGCACCCCTCTGCCAGGCGAAGCACCCGGGTCACGTAGTGCGCATCGGCTTCGGCGAGCGGCGCGGAGGTGCCGGCTCGCACCACCTGGTCCAGGGTGAGTCGACGGGGCGATGCTGCCATCTCAGGACCCCGGCGCTCGGAGCTCGATAGCGCACCAGTCCCCCATCTGCGCACACCCGACGGCAATCAGCCCGGCCTCCTCGTACGACGCGGTCAGCGCGTCGGCCTGGCTCTCGATCACGCCGCTCAGCACGAGCGTACCGCCGGGCGCGACCCGGGCGACGATCCCGTCGCGGAGCGCTTCGAGAATGTGGGGGAGGATGTTCGCGACGACGACGTCCCACTGTCCGGAGACGTCGCCGACCGGCGTCGCGTCGAGGGGGAGGGCCTCGATGTCGTTCGCGGCCGCATTCCCGAGGGCGACCGCGACGGCGATCGCATCGTGATCGACGCCTCGGACCCGCGGGACGCCTGCCTTCGACGCCGCGATCGCGAGGATCCCGGACCCGGTGCCGACATCGAGCAGGGAGCGTGGGGTTCGGTCCGAAGTGAGGCGATCGATCGCCTGCAGGCACATCCGCGTGGTCTCGTGCGTTCCGGTCCCGAACGCCATTCCGGGGTCGATCTCGAGTCGGATGCCGTCGACGTCGGGCACCTCCCAGGGCGGATGGACCCAGAAGCGATCGGACACCTGCGCCGGCTTGAAGTGCTCCTTCCACGCGGTGAGGAAGCCGAGGTCGTCGAGGCGCCACCAGGCCACGGATACGTCCGCGGGGAGCACCTCGCGATACCGCGCCAGCAAGGCGTCCGGGTCTTCGTTCCCGTCGTGGTAGATCCGCAAACGTACGGCGCCGCTCGGGCGAGGGCGCGGGTCCTCCACCAGCTCGCTGAACGTCTCGTCGTCCTGCCGCTCGATCCCAGACGGCTCGAGCTCCCAGAGCGCTGCCTCGACACGCTGCTCGAGCGCCTCGTCCGCCGAATCGAGGAGGAGATCGAGGCAGATCAGACTGTCGGGCCCGACGGACGACGTGTCCATGCTTGACGGTGTGTGTGGAGCGGGGCGAGGATCGGCGCCCGGCCGCTCAATGGGGGCGCCGATGCGCTTGCCGACCCATACCCCCGGTACCTTCCCATGTCGACGCCCGTGCTCCTGAAAGAGGCCCGCGAAGGCGGCATCCTGGTCCTCACCTTGAACCGTCCCGATCGCCGCAACGCGCTGAGCGGCGAACTGGTGACCGAGCTCCTGCACGCCTTCCGAGAGGCAGGGGAAGACGACGCGACGCGCGTCGTCGTGCTGACCGGCACCGGCGACAAGGCGTTCTCCAGTGGCGCCGACCTCGACCCGATGGCCGCCGCCGCCGGTCCCTACGCCATGCATCGCTCGCGCCACGCATTCGTCGACCTCGTGCGTGCGATTCGAAGCTGCGGGCGGCCGGTCGTCGGTCGGGTCGCCGGTCACGTCGCCGCCGGCGGCCTCGGCATCGTCGCGGCCTGTGATCTGGTCGTCGCCGCCGATGACGTTCACTTCTCCGCACCGGAGGTCAAGGTCGGGCTCTTCCCGATGATGATCATGTCCCTGCTCGCCCGGAACATCGGCCGCAAGAAGCTGATGGAGATGCTCCTCACCGGCGACCGGTTCTCCGCGGCCGACGCGGAGAACATCGGCCTGATCAACTACGCCGTGCCCCGCGCCGACCTCGATGACCGCGTCGACGCCCTCGCCGCGAAGGTCGCCGGCTTCAGCCCCGCCGTCTTGCGACTCGGCCGCGACGCATTCCACGCCATGGAGGACATGCCGCTCGACAACGCGCTCGAGTACCTCTGCGCGCAACTCACGGTCAACACATTGACCGAGGACGCGGCCGAGGGAATCACCGCGTTCATCACGCGACGCGAGCCCGTGTGGAAGGGACGCTGACCGCTCGCTAGCGGAGCCCGAGGACGTCGGCGATCGTGTACCGGCCGGGGGCCTTGTCGACGATCCAGGCCGCCGCCGCCACCGCGCCGCTGGCGAAGATGTGTCGGTCCGTCGCCCGGTGCGTGATCTCCACGCGCTCGCCCTCGCCGAGGAAGTACACCGTGTGCTCTCCCGCCACGTCGCCCCCGCGGATGGCGAAGACCCCGATCTCGGCGTCCGAACGTTCGCCGACCGCGCCCGACCGGGCGGTGACGAGGTCGCCACGCCCGGCGCGCCCGCGCCCGACAGTCAGCTCATCGGCCAGCACGAGGGCCGTCCCGGACGGAGCATCGACCTTGTGCTTGTGGTGCAGCTCGACGATCTCGGCGTGGAAACTGGGCGGCAAGGCCGCGGCTGCTCGGCGGACGAGGTCCCGGACCACCGTGACACCGAGGCTCATGTTGGCCGCGTGCAGCACGGAGATGACGTCCGACGCCTCGTTCAATGCCTCGAAGTACGATTCGTCGAGACCCGTGGTCCCGGAAACGAGCGCAAGTCCGTGCGCTCGCGCAAACTCGAGCGCGCCGACGGCGCCCTCGGGCGTCGAGAAGTCGATCACCGCCCCGCGGTCGAGGCCCGAGATGACCCCCGACTCCCAACGCGGATCGATCCGGGCGACGATGTGGAGATCGTCCCGGTCGTCGATCATGTCGCCGATCGCCGCCCCCATCCGCCCGGCCGCCCCGTAGAGAACGATGTCCGTCGCGCGCATGGCGACACTCCTGCGGCGTGGTCGCCGCGTCTTGCGAACGTCAGTCGAAGAGACCCAGCTCCGCAGCCGACGCCAGCACGTCCTCACGCTCCTTCGCGTCGAGCGGCGCGATCGGGAGGCGAGGCGTTGCACTTCCGAATCCCAACTTCTCGGCGACCAGTTTCGCAGGGAGCGGATTCGGGTACCGGAACATCAACTCGTGCGCGCGCGCGACTCGGCCGTTGAGGCGCCGGGCGGTCGGAAGGTCACCGCTCGCGGCGGCGCGACACATGTCCGACATGAGGCGCGGCGCGACGTTCCCGACGACGCTGATGACGCCCGCTCCCCCCATCGCGACCAGCGGCATCGCCGTTGCGTCGTCGCCGCTGAACAGCGCGATGTCTTCCGGCAGCTCGTCCAGCAGAAGCGCGTCCATGTGCAGGTTCGCGCTCGCCTCCTTGATCGCGACGATGTTCGGGTGACAGGACAGCTCGACCATCGTCGCCACGGTCATCGAGATCACCGTGCGGCCCGGCACGTTGTAGATCACGACCGGGAATCGGCTCCGGTCTGCCACGGCTTCGAAATGTCCGACCAGCCCCCGCTGGTTGGGCTTGTTGTAATACGGGACCACCGACATGATCGCGTGGGCCCGTGCCTCTTCGTTGAAGCGTGAGACGAACTCGACCGACTCCGCGGTGCAGTTGTTTCCAGCTCCGACCACTACGGTCGCGCGCTCGGCGACGGCGTCGAAGACCGTGTTGGCGCAGAAGATCTTCTCTTCATCGGTCAGGGTCGCCGACTCGCCGGTGGTCCCGCAGACCACGATCCCGGAGACCCCGCCGTCGACCAGCCACGTCGCGTGCGCCGCCAGGGCGTCGCCGTCTACCGCGCCGTCGCGAAAAGGTGTGACGATCGCCACAAAGCAGCCACTGAGTTCCATGACCTACCTCCAGAGCGAAAAACTGGACCGGAACGACGCTAACCATACGATGCCCCTTGTAGGCAAGCGACGGCGATCCGCTGCACTTGTCGGTCTCGCGGTTGACAACCACCGCACCGCACGGCAGACAGCCGCACCAGCTGTTCGCAGCTCCCCGGACCCGAACCACGAACCACGACGATGAGCGTATTGATCGCCCTCTGCGGAGGAACCCTCCTCGGAATCGGACTGAGCGCCGCCTGCGCGCGCATCGTCGTCACCGTGATCCCGAAGAAGGCCCCCTGACCGCATCGGACGGCCGGCGGCCGTCAGCGGAAACCGCGGCCGTCGAGCGGGCACGCCACCGGTAGCGTCGGGCCGCCCCGAGCGCCGCGACCTTGGTTGTCGTGGGCGACCGAATCACCGCCGCAGCAATCGCCGCGGTGACCTGCGTCGCCGTGCCGCCCGCGATGCCCGCGATGCCCGCGTTGACCGCGCTGTCCCTGGTGGTCGTGGCCGCGGTGGTCGTATCGCGCCGAGCGCCAGGCCTGCTCCGCCTCGTGCGCCGCTTCGAGAGCCGCTGCATAGTGGCCGCGAGCGTCGGTGTAGTCGCCGCGGACCAACGCCCGCTCACCGTCGCCGAGCTCGGACTCCGCCTCGGCGGCGCGGGTCGCCGCCCAGGACCACCGCCGACCGGCATCGAGTGGCGCCAGTCGCACGACCGTTCGCTCCGCTTCGCGGCGCAGATCGTCGAGCTCGTCGGCGAGTGACTCGACCCGGCGAAGCGCGTCCGCGACGAAGCGGTCGGCGTAGTCGATCGCGTCGTACATCTCCGAGAACCGCCCGGCGCCGTAGGCTTCGGCGGCCGCGCCCAGCGACGATCGGGCGCGCTCGACGGCGAGCTCGGACTCGGCTTCGTCGAACGGTCGGGCCGCATTGCGCGCGGCTTCGGCGCGCGCGCCCGCGTCGTCCAGCGCGTGTCGGGCGACCCGACGCTCCGCCCAGTCGTGGCGGTGGTCGGAGTGACGTGGGCTGGTCGTCCGCGTGACGTGTACAGGGCGCGCTTCGCCGCGGTGGGTGCCGGCGCGATGGGGTCGATGTTGCGCCGCGCCGACCACCGGGAAGGCGAGCAGCGTGGCCCCGGCAATCGCGGCCGCGATCAGGATTCGTCGGTGTGGGCGATGGGTCATGGGTCGTATCTGCTGGAAGCCCCCGGGACGGATTCGGGGGGCTACACAGGGCCTGGGACGACCGCGCGGCCCGCGAATTCAGTCTCCGACGAGATCCCAGCGCTCCAGCACCGGCGGCCGAGCCCGGGCCACCTCGTCGACGAACTGGCTGGTTCGCAGGATCACGGACCCGACGCCGCGCTCCCACGCTATCGTCGGGGACATGAGGTAGAGTTCCTGCTGCGCCCGCGTCGTGGCCACGTAGAAGAGACGCCGCTCTTCCTCGAACTCCTCGGCGGATTCGGTGGCCCGTGCGCTCGGAAAGCGATCCTCGGCCAGCCAGATCAGGAACACGGTGTGGAACTCGAGCCCTTTGGCCTGGTGGATGCTGCTCAGGATGACGTGTTCGTCGTCCTCGTCGCCCGACGACGCTTGATCGACGCCGGTGAGCTCCGTCGCCAGCGCCACGGTCTCCAGGAACGAGGCCCCGGAGCCCTGCTGTGAGGCCAACGTGGCCAGCGAGTCCAGCTCCCGCAGGCGATTCGTGCCGTTGTCGAAGGTTCGTAGCGCGAAGTCTTCGTAGAGCCGGTTCACGACGAGATCGATCGACGCCGACGCGTCGTTCCGGCGCGCAGGCTGGGCCAACTCGGCCATCAGCGCGGCCACCCGGCCCCACGCCTCTCGCCCGCGCCGTCCGACGAGCTTCGACGCCGCCTGTCCGCTCAGGGAGTCGATGTCGTCGCCGGCGGCCCGCATGTGCCCGTAGAGCCGCTGCGCGGTCTTGATCCCGACGCCGTCGGCCAAGACCGCCGCGCGTTGGAACGCGAGCTCGTCCCGCGGGTTCTCGGCGAAGCGCAAGAAGGCGAGGATGTCCTTGACGTGGCGTTGTTCGAAGAAGCGTTGTCCGGAGTGCACCCGAAACGGGATGTGGCGCTTCCCGAGCTCTATCTGCAGCTGCATCGACTGCCAGTGCGCCCGGTACAGGACCGCGATCTGGTCGAGGCTGACCTCCTCGTCTCGCAGCTCGAGGAGGCGCTGAGCGACGAAGGCCGACTGCTCCTGCTCGTTTCGGCAGCGAACCAACGCCGGAGGGGGCCCGTCGGCACGGACCGGTTGCAGGTGCTTCTCGAACTGCTTGCGGTTGTGCGCGATCGACGCGTTCGCGAGGGCGAGGATTTGCGGAGTGCTCCGATAGTTGGTCTCCAGCCGGCACATCTGCGCGTCGGAGTGCCGTTCCGGGAAGCCGATGATGTTGCGGAAGTCGGCGCCGCGGAACGAGTAGATCGACTGGCAGTCGTCGCCGACCACCGTCATGTTGCCGTGCCCCGAAGCCATCGCGTCGACGATCGCCGCCTGCGTCGCGTTCGTGTCCTGGTACTCGTCGACCAGGACGTGCAGGAAGCGCCGCGTCAGCGACTCGCGCAGATCCTCGTGGTCTTCGAGTAGCCGAAGCCAGTGAACGAGCAGGTCGTCGAAGTCCATCACGCCGTAGTCGTACTTCCGACTCTGGTACGCCAGCAGGACGCGCTCGATGTCCGGGATGTGGTCGACGAAGTGAGGGTGGCTGGCGCGGATGACGGCATCGACGGTCTGCGCGGTGTTGTGCGCGCGGCTCAACGTCCGAATCAGGATCCCCGCGCGCGGGAACCGACTCCCGGAGGTGGGCTCGACCAGGTCGGCGATGCACTGCTTGACCAATGTCTCCGCGTCCTCACGGTCGATGATGCCGAACGAGTGTGGGAAGCCGATCCGCTTGGCGTGTTCGCGGAGGATCCGCCGCCCGACGCTGTGGAACGTCCCGCCCCACACTCGGCTCGCTTCCGGTCCGACGAGCTGGTCGACGCGGTTGAGCATCTCCCGCGCCGCTCGATTCGTGAACGTCAGCAGCAGAATCTGCTCCGGCGGGATGCCGGACTCGATCAGACGCGCGACCCGGTACGTCAGCGCCCGGGTCTTGCCCGACCCCGCGCCGGCGATCACCAGGAACGGTCCCTCGCCGGCTGTGGCGACCGCCAGCTGCTCCGGGTTGAGCTCGGCCTCGTAGTCGATGCGATAGCGCCGCGATGGCGTCTCGCGCTTCAGATGGTAGGTGCGCGCCATGGCCGTACCGTACTCGACGGGCGCTGGGAGGGAAGAGGGCTCGGCCCGCGACGAGCGATGAAGGAGGCCTTCGGCACCATCGCTCGAAAAAACGCGCAACATCCACTCCCGTGATCCGACCAGCTCCTATGAGCACGCCGGATTCCCGGCCCAAACCACGGAGCAAACCATGACCGCCATCTCGAACTCCACCGCCACCGCCCAGAAGACCGTCGCCCTCCAGGAGTACAACGACGCTGCCGCCGAGCTTCGCGACCTGATCGATTCCGGTACGCTCACCGGTGCAGAGCTGGCCGAGGCCAGATTCCGCTTGATCAGGCTGGGCCACCTGATCGGCTCCGTGACCGGCGGGACGACCGACTACTTCACCGCCCACAGTTATAGCGTGTTCATGCGCTATGCCCGCGACACCGACGCATTCGTCGACAGACACGCCGACTCGACCGAGGTCGCCGCCGACCGCATGTTCGGCGGGCCCGTCGAACTGCCTCCGCTCCTCGGCGCCCCGGTCCGCGATCTCGTCGTCGGCCGCGGTTTCGTGCGCGACAATCTCGCCGACGGCGCCGCCCTGAGCGACCTCTTCGAGAGCGACCCCGAGGCGTTCGCCGCCCAGTGGAAGAAGCTCGACAGCGACGACCGTCAGATGGCCATGATGGCCCTCCAGAACGAGATGCAGTCCCAGGCGCAGCTCACGAACATGCTGACCAGCCTGTTGAAGACCGCACACGACGGCGCGATGGCGATCGCCCGGAACCTGGCCGCCTGATCCAGGGCAGGCGGCTCGGTAACCGCGCGGCGGCGGCGCCCTCGACGAGATGGCGCCGCCGCCGCATCACGAAGAATCAGCGAGCCACGGCTCGCACAGTCACGAGACAACCATGAGCATCGGACGAATCGTCAACCGCTTCCTCGACAAACTCCTCCCCGACGTCGTCGGTGACATGATCGGCGCCGCAATCGACATGGCGACCGGCAACGTC
>CAZFPM010000057.1:0-27237 GCA_964520965.1 uncultured Myxococcales bacterium | reverse complement strand
GGTTGCAAGTCCCTCTGGGAGTCTTACTGGAGGAACTCGAACGTGAACAGCAGCTGCACCAGAGAGACGGACGGGATACCGGGTCCGCCGCACGAGCCTGCGAGCGGGTGTGGGATGGAAGCTGGTAGCGAAGCGCAGCACCGAACGAAGCGCGTAGCGCTGAAGCCGGGTAACTCCGGTGGAGCGAAGGGGTGACAGCTCGAGAAGATTGGATTCACGCCAACCGCCGGTCGTGTTCGCCGACAGCACGCAAGGGAGCGGTTCCGTCCGCGCGTCCGACGTATCGGCCGCAACGACGGCGCTGCTGCTCATAGCGACAGCAAGGAAAGCACCGGAGCCCAACGCCTCGGCCCGGCCGATGTCTCGCCCGGAGATGCCAGGCTGAAGAGCCGGATGTGAGGCCCACAAGTCCGGTTCTGTGAGAGGGGCCCCGGGGAAACCTGGGGTCCCTACTCGACAGTCGGCGAGCGGCGCTCCTACGACCGCATTGTTGGGCGGCGGCACGCCAGTCTAGGCGCGGTCCTCAGCCTGGCGCGACACTGCGGACTCAACGCCAGCCAATGCTGCGTCCATCCGCACCCGGAGGGCGTCGATGGTGGTCTGCGACAGATGACGTCCCCAGTGCTCGCAGACATGGTGGATCTCGGACTTGAGCACGCCAAGAACGACTCGTGTCTGATCGGCGAGCGACGCGGGGGCGCCAGAAGCTACATGTATCGCCGCCGCCGCCCGAGCACCGGTCTCAAAGTGTTCGACGAGTTCGCTCGCCCAGCTAGCGAGTGAGTCCGGGGTTGCTGGTTCATTGTCGTAGGAATCTAGCCACACCTCGATTTCGCCGGACGCGTCCTCTGTCTCGTAGAAGCGCATCCAGCCCAAGCGTTGGGCGAGTACGTGCAGCGCCGCCAGGCGTCGCAACTCCGGCGCGACCCACTCGCGGCCCTCCACCCAGTGCGCCAGCCCGGGCAACGCTGCGAGCAGCAGGCGCTCGCTTGGCCGACGGGTCCCGTCCGTCAGCCGTCTCTGAAGGTGAGCGTGGGTCTCGCGTCTGTGCTCCGACTCGAGGATGTCGGCGATGGCATCTTGGTCCTCGCACAGCAGTAGCGCGTCCAGGTAGCTGGCCCGCATGGACGGCGACGATGGCTCCGACTCTGCCCAAGTCCATCCGAACACGTTTCGTGACCCAAATGCGTCACATAGTCCTGCGAGTTCGGTCCCCAGATCCGGTCCGTCGCGCTGGAGCACGGCCAAGTACCACGCCTTGATCCATTCGACTTCCGTCCACTCTGGGGATCGGGCACACGATCTGCAGAACGCGGCGCGGATTCTGGGGTTCGGGTGTGCAGCGAGTTCGATCGGCTCGAACTCCGGACACATGAGTGAGATTTCTCTAGCAACGTTCGCGGCTGTCTCAAGGACTTCCGTTTCTCCCGCTGCGAGGAGGACAAGGACTACCTCTCGATCCTGCGGCCTTCGGCATCGAGTCAGCATGCGCAGACCGGTCGCGCGCACGTCCGTGTCCGCGTCCGACGCAGCGAGCCCGCTGACCAAGTCCCACTCGCCAAGTCCGGCGAGGACAACCAGCAGGTGACGTCGGACCCCCGGCACGGGGTCTCCGTGGGCTTGCCGCGCCAGGGTCTCGGTGGTTCCTCCGCCAAGTCGGAGCGCTAGTCGCCATCCAGCCCAAACGCGCTCAGGTGCATCCCCGGAGTCAAACAGCGCGCGTAGTGCGCTAGACGAGAGAGGCTCGGTCTCCGTGTATTCGTCTACCACGGGATTTCATGCGCGGTTGAAATGACCAGCTTGCGGAGTTTCGGGTCCGCTCAACGTGCCTGAGATCAGCTGCGCTGACCGGAGGAGGCGCAGCAGATGGAGGGAAGGTACCCGACCGAAGGGAGGGCGTCAGCAGCAACTCATTGTTGCCCGCCAGTCCACCGACCTCGGCACTCGCCATCCGGGGGCGTTGGTTCAGTCGGGGCACGGGTTGTCCCATCTCTGTGCCGACGCGGGAATCAGCGACTCCGCCGGACAACGGTCGAAGTCGATCTCAATGCCGCACTGATCGGTGTGGAACTCCCCTGGACGGAACGACCCGTACGCCGCTCGCGCCGCGTCCCCAAGCGTCTCCGTCGACACCTGTACGTCGAAGAGGTACCAGGACCCGCCGCCAGAATCAGGGGCGGGATAGAAGACTCGCGACGCGATCAAGTCCGGGAAGCCGGCGTTGTAGCTCTGCGTGCCGGCGCGCATGAATCCCGCAACACGTGCGCCGACCGCCAATTCGACGAACGTGCCCGTGAACCGGATTCGGCCGTCGTCGGTCATCCCGATCGGTCCGCCGTGCAACCGAACAACGACCTCGGTGGGAGAGCCGTCATGGAAGAAGAACGGCTCGACGACGCGAAGCTCCGCATACGTATACCCGTCCACCCCGGTCGACGACCGGCTATCGTCCTCTGCAACCCCCACAAGACGCTCGACCTCGAGAACTCCCGCGCCGTACGTCGCTTCGCCAGCCACGGCGCAGACCGTCATTGGACGGTGGTCGGACTGCGACCCTCCAACCTCCTCCGCTTCCGCTACGATGTGCGCGGTTGCGCCTGGTCTGTAGGGGTGCTCGAGCGGGTCAGCATTAGCCGACCCCGAGTTGGAGGCTATGTCGGATCCGCACGACGCTGCGGAACACACCACGGCAACGACGAACAGGTGCGCGGCGCTCAAGCTCGCGTATGGCACTGTACGCATGGACGGTTCCTCCGCAGATCACCCTTGAAGATCGGGTCGTGTCTTGTCTCTCCCCCGTCGAGGAGCCCTCGGTGTCCGACGTAAAGGGCGTTGAACCCGACCCAATCCTCTCACCACCGGCTGGGTAGTTCCAGGACTACTGGACCACGACGGCGCTCACTGCGATCCCGGATTCCGAATCCCGCAGATGTGCTGCCCCGAACGAAGTCGGCGCAGCCGACGCAGAGAGAGTACCGACCCGAAGGGACGGCGTCAGCACGATCTGATGGTTGTACCGGCCGACGTCCGGCCGTATCAGCTCGGGCCGCGCTACTCGTCTGAGCGGGAGCGCAGGATGTTCTGCTCCCGAGCCACGTGGAGGATAGCGACAACCTCGAACCGCTCGTCATCGCAATCGTAGTACACGCGATACGGGAACGTCCTCATCGGCAGCAGTCGAGTTGGGAGATCGTAGTTCTCGCCACCGTTCGGGAACTCCTCGATTGTGTCCACGACCTCGCCAAACTCGTCAATGAACCGAGATCCGAGACCGGGCCGCTCCCTTTCGTACCAATCCACCGCGTCGTCGAAGTCCCTCCGAGCCGCCTCCGTGATGAGGAGTTCGCGGCCCCTCACTCGAGATTGGCTCGTGCCTGCTTGATCGCCTCCCGCACGGAAACCCGCTCCATCGGCGATTCCGCGTCCGCGGCTCGCCTGCGGCGGATCTCAGCCAGGTGCCAGTCCGGGCTCTCACCGGCCATGACCCTAGCGCGCAGGGCATCGACGTACGCGAGCTTCTCGTCCGTCGAGAGCTGTTCGAATCCAGGAGGCGGCATTGGGGGCGATTCACTCATCCCCAACATGATAGGCACATCCCCCGTGCACGTCGACCCGGCAGGCGCCGCCAGTCAGTACAACGTTTCAGAGGTGAGCTGCGCCGGAGCGCCCTCGGGGCGTGGAGGGCACCGCTCGTCGGGTGGAGCGTAGCGCCGGTAGGCGCGGAGCGGGTGCGCCGGGCCCCAAGGAGTCGCGCGCCGATGGGTGCCTGGACTGCGCGAGCTCGCCGACGCCTGTTCGCGAGACCAGGAGTGCCGGCATCTCCACAATGAGTATATCCCCACCTCGGCATGCGTGGGCCGATGAGCAGCGTCGGCCGCCAGCTCCTGCCCCGAGAGCACGTCCCGGACACGCGAGCGCTCCTACTCGCAGCCCAGGGCCCCTGTCTCGATGCCCGTGGTCGGGTCGACGCAGGGTACGCAGACGAATCCTTCGCCGCAGGTCACGCCGTCGAACGCGAACTCGAGCGGGATGCGCAGGCAATCCGGCAGGCACACGCCGTCGTAGGTGCCGCCGAAGATGCCGGTGCCGACGCAGGTGTCGGGCAGCCAGCTCGGGTCGAGAAGCTCGTTGGGAACACACATCAGCTCCTGATGCCCCTCGGCTCGACAGTCCTTGAGGTTACCTTCCTGGTCGTCCGGGATCAGGGCCGGGTCGAGGCAGGTGCCCCAGCCCGCGCAACACGACGGGGGTGGTGTGGAAGCCGGCGGCTCCTCGCCGCTCCCCTCTGCGGGAACGTCCGGGTCGGTCGGCGTTCCGGGGTCCGGCTCGGATCCGCCGCCGCAGACGAGGGAGCCGCAAACGCCGGTGTCCTCCCCGGTCAGTGGGTCGATGCACGGTACGCAGGCCTCGCCCTCTGTGCAGACGTCCTGCGGGAGCAGGCCCGACATCTCGGCGACACGCGGCACGCAGAGCGACAGGCAGGCGCCCGCGGCGCCGCCGAGCGATTCGCAGGAACGAAGCTCGATGGCCCCCCGCGACGCAAGGATCGCATCCGGAACGCATGCGCCGCCGTCGTCACACGTGTCGACCAGCGAGAGGAAACTCTCGGCAATGAGGTCCATGGGGACGCAGTGGGCGGCGTCGGCCGCGCAGCATGGATCGAGCGTGTCGATGTCGACGTCGATGCAGGGGGCGTCGGGGTCCGGGGCGCTTTCGCCGGGATCGTCTCCCTCGCCGTCGGCCGGATCACCCGTGGCACCCGCATCGTCCGGATCGTCGCCGGTTGGGTCGCCGTCGTCCGGTCGTTCCCCGGTGGGGTCGTCGTGGCCGGCCGTAGCCGAGCCGTCGCCGAGGTCCGGCTCGTCCAGGGGCGGCGGGAGTGGAGCAAGCGCCGGATCCACGGGGCGGAAGCGGAGCAGTCCGAGCGTGGGTCGGTCGTCCAGCGCCATGATGCTGAGGGCGCCCAGCATGGCGACGTAGAGAGAGCCATCCGGGCCGACCGACACCGATGCGGCGCCGTCGTCCGGGATCCGCGCCTGCCAGAGCAAGAGCCCGGTGTGGCGATCCAGCAGGACCAGCCGGTCGTCCGTGGTCTGCGGTAGCGTGACGCCGGCGAGGGACACGCTCGACCGCTGAACCCGGCTCCCCGTGCCGACGATGTGATCGCGCGTGACGGTCAGCGCGGACGACCACTCGAGGTTCGCGGGAAGCGCAACCTCCCAGAGGATCCCGTCGGGACCGACGGCGACGACGTCGCGGGCCTCGGGTCCGTGTTCGAACCCGAGACTCATCTCCCAGAAGATCACCGTGCCGTCCGGGAGGATCGCGGGCGAGCCGGGCATTGCGCCACGCTCCAGCGGCTCCGAGAAGGCCGGCGCGCAGACGTCCGGATCGGGATCAGCGTCGGTGTTTGCGTCGCATGCCGCGATGTTCGCGACGATCACCTCGGCGGTGGCGTTGCCGAGCAGCGACGCCGGACCGCCGCCGTCGCTGACGACGACGAAGTGATCGCCGGAGCTGATCGACGGGCTGGTCGCCGAGCCCCCAACGGTGCGCAGGAACCAGCCGGCCTCCAATCGCGGCGCCGCCGCATCGCCGACGACCCGGACCTGCACCAGTGCGCCGTGCTCCGGATCCTCACCGCCGCCGATCACGTAGATATCGCCGGCTTCGGAGATGCCGAGCGTGTTGTCGCTGAACGCTCCCGAGCCCATGAACGACCCAAACGCGCCGGCAGCCTCGTCGACACTCCCTTCGCCCCAGATCGCTGCGATGTCCTGCTGCACGGCTTCCGGCAGGAACGCGGCGAGATCTACGTCGAATTCCAGGACCTCCGGGGGCACGAATCCCCACACCGCGGGGATGTCCAACGAGGCGCGGACGATGCCGGTCGCGCGGTCGAGGAGAACGACGACGCCCGACGCGGTGACCGTCGCTACCAATCCCTTCGGCGTGAGGTGAAGACCGTAGGGCGCGTCGGGTGCGCCAGCCGCGTCGGTCAGTGCCCGTCGCCACCGCAGCTCACCGTCCGGAGTCAGCGAGACGACCTCGCTGTCGACCGTGAAGTATAGCGCTCCCTCTGCGTCGACCTCGGCCGCACCGAGCGAGATGCTGGGCGGGAACGATCGACACCACCGCGGGACACCAGTCGCGACATCGAGTGCGTGGAGCCGGCAACCGTCCGGCTCCGGGTGCGACGTCGTGGCGTACACGACCGTGCCGTCCGGCGAGAACGTGTTGGGCTGCGTCAACGCGAGCCCGTGGAGCGCATGCCAGTCGGCCTGGTACGTGGGAGCAGTCGCGCAGTCGACCCAGTCGCTGTTGGCGGCGTTTCCGTGGATGCCGACCCAGGGCAGGGCCGCATAGGGCGGGCTCTGCTCGGGATGACAACCGAGGGTCGTGTCGTCGTCGCCGGCTCGCTCGGGCGGAGCGGGCGTCCGCTCGTCGGCCGGCGCTTCGCTGCCGCAGGCCGATAGAGCAGTGCAGAGGGCGAGAACGAATGCGAGGCGTGCTGACATGATCTCTGGCGTCGTGGCGCGAGTCGCTGTCGTCGTGTCGACGATCGGTCTCGGGTGTAGTCGTCCGACTACATTGCGGGAGTGTAGTCGATTGACTACGGTCTTGTCAAGGCGCAACGGAGGCTGCGATGAGCCAGGAACGACCCAGAGGCCGGGACGCGGTAAGGGCCGCCCTGATCGAGGCAGCCGCGGAGCTCTTCTCGGAGCGGGGACCCGACGGTGTCTCCGTGCGGGAGATCGCGACCCGTGCCGGCGTGAACCACGGTCTGGTGCATCGACACTTCGGGACCAAGGAGAACCTGTTGCAGGAGGTCATGCGGGCGTTGGCTGCCGATGTCGAGCAGCGGATGGGCGAACCGGCCGCGCCGGAGTCGCTGGCCGACATCCTCGTCGGCGCGTTCCGGGGGACACGTGACAGCGGTCGACACTGGCGGATCCTGGCGCGCGCGCTCCTCGACGGAGCGGATCCGTCGGGGCTGCAGAGCGAGTTCCCGGTGTTCGGTCGCATCGAGGCTGCGGCTCGACGCGGTGGAGATCCGGACCCGACGGCCAAAGCGGTCCTCGTGTTCGCGGTCGGTCTCGGGTTGATGGTGTTCGGCCCCTATCTGAAGCGCGCGTCGGGACGTGAGGACGACGCGTGGACGGAGACCCTGATGTCGGTGGTGCGTCGTCTCGACGGCGTTTGACCCGGCCGCGGCGCGCGCGTGCGACTCTCCGATCCCAATACTACGTGAGCGACTACAGGCTCGCCCTGGATTGATCCTGAACGGGGCCTCTTCCGTGACCGCCGGCCGACCGGCAGGGACCGTGATGGACGCGCATTACTCGCCGCCGAACTCGCGCTGGCAGACGAGGCGCCCGACGATGCTGGGGGCGCAGACGTTGCCCGGGCAGCACTCATCGTCGAAGCCGCACGACCGTCCCGGCAGGGTGCACTCCACCGGCCGACAGAACCCGTCTGCCTCGCTGCCGCCTTCGAGCTCGGGAATGCACTCGAACCCGACGCAGCACTCCGTGTGCGACTTGCAGCGCTGGCCGGTGCGACGACAGGCCGCGGTGGACCAGACGCCGGTGATGTTGATCTTCGACGTGTCCTGGCCCGGCAACCAGAACGCCGGGTGGCTTCCGTCGACGCCAGTGATCACCTGGTCGTCGATCGCCATCACCCAGAGCTGTTTCTGCTCCGTGACGTGACCGTAGGGGCGGCGCGAGTAGAAGAGGAGCCAGTAGTAGCCACCCTCTATGAAGGGGCTGAATCTCGGGAACATCTCGGTCCCGGTGGGTGCGCCGCGGGCCAGGTGGGTCATGGCGCCGCTGTTCGGATCGACCAGGTGCAATGTCGAAGGCGGCGTGCCGCGGTTGTCCGGGCCCACGCCTGTCGCCATCCAGTTCGAGTCGGGCGTCCACGTCGGGTAGGCGATCGTGTCTTCGTCGGAGTCGATCGTCCCGCCGCCGACCAGGAGCTCTGGCGGCGCGAACGTGTCGGAGTCCGGGTCGTAGCGCATGATCATCAGGTCGCCGGAGAAGTAGTTCCAGTCGGCGATGTCGGGCCCGGCGGGTCGGCGCGCGTAGGCGACCAACGAACCGTCGGGGCTCCACGACGGCGCGGTCCCGCCGGTGGATTCCCCGTCGGCCGCGCTCGGGAGCTCGTCGAGCCGCGCGATACCACTGAGCGACGGAGAGACGTCGGCCATCCACATGTCGCCATGGGTCGTCGCCACCGCGCGCGTCCCGCTGGGGTCGAAGGTCATGAAGGTCCAGGAGTGCTCGGAGCCATTCTCGACGATCGGCGGCTCCGGGTCGTCGACCCACGCCAGCCCCGCCCGGGGATCGCTTCCGCCGTTGTACATGAACCCGATCCGGTCCCCGTCTAGCGTGATCGAATGGCAGCCCCGGCAGTTTTCGTCTTCGACGTTGGTCGAGAAGAGGGGCTCCGCCGAGGTCGCGCCCTGTTCGATGCGCATGATGTCGCCGGTCTCGACCTGCCAGTAGTAGACGCTCCCCGCGAGTTCCGCGTCCACGGTGACCAACGTCCGCACCGCCGCCTCGTTCCTTGGTCCGGCACCGCCCGGGTCCGCCGTGCCGGCGAGCTCGAGCTCGATCGGGGTCCCGAAGAGATGGGCGACGATATCCCACGCCGCCGGCAGAGGCCGGAGCTCGTTCTCTGTCGTGTAGAACTCGACCATCGCCTCGTCGCCGACCCGGAGGCGCAGTCGGAAGAGCGCGTTACCGTTGGCGTTCCACTGGAAGAGCGGCGGCACGATGCCCGCCGGATAGACCGTCTGGTCTTCCGGGTACTCCCAGGTGGGCGCGGCGTCGGCGCTGCCGAGCTCGGCGTCGTCGAAGCGATCGGCGGTCGGCTCGTCGACGCCGCCTTCGAGCAGGCGGCTCTCCACGGTCACGGCGATGCGAGCCTCCGCGGCGAGAATCCCGACTTCGCAGGTGATCACGGCCGTACCAGCGCGCCGCCCCCGCGATGTCACGACGCCAGCGTCGACCTCGGCGATCTCGACCGCGTCCGTGGTCCAGCGCGACAAGTCGGTCACGTCTCGCTCCGAACCGTCGGCCCACGTCGCGACCGCCGCCAGCTCCCGGGTACCCGGGATGCCATACGTGACCGCCATGTCGACGGCGTCGGGCTCGATCCGGAGCGCAACGGGCTGCGGGCCTTCGATCGTCGGGACGTCGTCGTTGGCAGCGTCCGGCCGGTCGGTCGAGCCGGTGTCGTCCGACGCGTCCGATCCGTGTGGGGTGTCGTCGGTCGCGTCCTCGTCGTCGACCGAGCTCACGGCGCAGCCGCCGAGCGTCCAACTCAGTGCGAGGAGCGCGATGCACGCGGACACGAGGCTTCGGATGACCATGGACTTCACCGTACTCTCCGGCGGTTGTGTGACGTACCGAGGCTAGCCGACTGGCTTTCCCGGCGCCACCGGGTACGATCGGGTCCAGCGCCACCTCAGAGCTGCCGGCGTCCGCGCCCTCACGAAGGAGCCCACCTTGCGGCGATTCCGCTCTTTGAACGCACTGCTCGTGATCATGCTCGCCGGTTGCTCGGCGACCACGGATTCGAACGGCGGGAGCCCCGACCGGGATACCGGGCAGCGACACGCCGACACCGACGAGGACGGAGTCGGGTCCGACGACGCCCCGGATGGCACGGCGCCGCCGGATACCGGAGGCCCCGACGCTCCGGTCGCGGATACGGCGCCGGACGATGGGACCGGTGCTCCCGACGCCGAAAGCGACGGTAACCTCCACGACACGGCGGGCACCGACGCGGGCGGCCGAGACGCCGCCGAAGACACTGACCCCGCCGACACGTCGGATCCGCCGACTTCCTTCTGCGGCGACGGGCTCTGCGACCCCGACGAATCGTCCAGGAACTGCCCCGCGGACTGCGGGTGGACCGACCTGCCCCGGGGCCTGACCTTCGTTCGGAGCGAGCCGCTCTTCATCAGCGGCCTCTCGGTCGCCATGCCGCAGCCGCCAGCGGCGATCGTCACCGAGTACTTCGACGTCTTCGGCGCGACAGCGGTACACACCTGGGAAGACGGCATCCCCACGCAGATCGACGGCTGGCGCGCCGCCGGGCACCCGGACTTCCGCTTCGTGTCGTGGGTGCACGCCGACGGCACCAGCCGCGACGGCGGCGCCGTGATCGGCGGCTACCCGCCGAACGTCCCGGGCCGCATCGGCTTCCAGATCGGCGACGAACCGCGCTCGATGGCTGCTCTCGCCGAGATGGAGGTCGGCATCGCCGCCGTCCGGAGCGCGGATCCCGACGCGCTGATCATCGTCAATTACTCGTTCCACCCGGAGGATCTCCCGGAGATGCTCGCGCGAACCGCCGAGCTCGACGTCGACGTCTACTCGTACGACACGTACACCTACCGGAGCCGCGGCCTGATCGAGACGGCGAACATCTTCCGCGAGGCCGCCCTCGCCGCCGATCGTCCGTACTGGTGCTACCTGAAATCGTTCTACGAACGCCCCGACGACGGCATCGCGACGATCTCCGACATGCGCTGGCAGGCGTTCGCCCACATGGCGCTCGGGTTCACCGGCTACACTTGGTTCATCTACCAGATCGCACCGCCGCACTCCGATGGGCTCACCGCCATGCTCTACGACGGCGACGCCGATTGGGGCAGGCCCCACACCGAAGCCTGGGCCCGGGCGGCGCAGGTCAACCTGGAGATCGCCAACACCGGGCGCGTCGTCTCCCAGCTCACGAGCACCGACATCCGCTACATCGCCGGCCTGCCGCTCCTGCGTCCGGTAGGGGTCGACGACTGGTCACGCGGGGCTGGCGGCGACCGGTTCATCACCTCGATCGTCCCCCAATCCGGCGGGCTCTTCACCCTGGATCTCTTGATCGGCTTCTTCGCCGACGATGCGGGCGAGCAATACGTGATGCTGCAGAACCAGGCCCACGAGAACAACGAGTTCCCCCACGGGAACACCGACTCCCTGACGACCCACCTCGAGTTCGACTTCGCCGGTTCCGACGCCGTCGACACCAGCCAGCTCCTCTCGTTCGTCCCCGCCACCGGCGCCACCGAGTCCGTCGCGCTCTCGAGCCTCGGCGGCACCCGCGCCCGCCTCGTGTTGACACTGGGCCCCGGCGAGGTCCTCTTCTTCAAGTACGCCACCGGCCGCCCATTCGCGACCGCGGAGTGAGCGCGGCGGTCGGAGCGAGTCCGGCTGGCCGCTCGCCCAGTACGCCGCAGGAAACTGCGCCCCCTATTCCTTCCATCATTGGAAATCCGCAGGATTTCCAATGAGGTAGAGGGTCAATGGAACCCTGTTCCCTTGCGGGGTCTGGGGCAGCGCCCCAGCCGGTCGCTTCGCTCAGGGCACGAAGACGAAGCCGGGGCTGCCTTCTGGTGAGAAGCCGTTGCTGATGGCAACGTCCCTTTCGTGGGATCCGGTCGTGTAGAAGTGGTCTTCGTTGGTCGGGTTGTAGAGCCGGAAGAGCTCGGTCGTGCCTTCGATGGCCGACGTTGCGATGAAGCCCATCTCGGCCTGCCGGCTCCCGGCGCCCCACGACTCGCAGCTCCTGCTGGTGGTCAGCAGGTACACGTCGAGCGCGCCGTGATGGCATCGGAAGAGCGGACGCAGGCCGGGAGCGTCCTCGGTGTAGAGCTGGAAGTAGTCGGCGAGCTCCAGGGACCAGCCGCAGCAGCTCGCCTCGGCGCGGTCGGTCGAATAGAAGTGGATGTCCCGCGACCGACTGACCGAGCGATGCACGGAGCGTCGGCAGCCGGGGTCGACGACTCCGTCACAGTCGTCGTCTTCGAAGTTGCAGACCTCTTCCGGCGGTGCCGGATCGTCGCAGCGAACCCGGTCGCTGCCGTCGCACTCGTATCGGCCGGCGTCGCAGACCCCGCATCCGCTGCCCGGCTCGTTGCTCAGTGGCGAGCAACCGCCGCAGGCGTTTGCATCTTCGTCGCCCTCGCAACGGGTCGCGTCGCCGCCGGCGCAGACGTAACGGCCGACGCCGCAGCTCCCGCAACTTCCGCCCGGCGGATTGGCGAGGACGCTGCATCCCTCGCATGCATTGCGTGCTCTGTCGCCCTCGTCACCAGCGCAGTACAGAGCCTCGGCGCCGTCGCATGCCCACCCGCCGGACCGGCAGGTACCGCAGGCCCCTCCGATCTCGCCCCGCAACGGCATACAGCCGCCGCAGTCGTTGACGAATCCGGCGTCTTCGTCCACGTCGCCATCGCAGTCGTTGTCGATGCCGTCGCACCCCTCGGGGGCTCCCGGGTAGCGCGTGTCGTCGCCGTCGTCACAGTCGGGATCCGGGCAGTCGCTACCGGCGCCGAAACCGTCGAGATCGGTGTCCGCGCAATCGACCCAGCTGGTCCCGACGCACGCCACGACCTCGCCGCCGTCGCGACCTCGCAACAGGGCGCATATGGTGCCGTCGGGGCAGGTTTCGGGGCAGCCGGGGACGATGCAGGCTCCCTCGCCGGCGAGATCCACACACACACCGGGTCCGCAATCCGAGTCGTCTTCACAACCGGTCGGCGGCGGGAGGTCGGGCGGCGTGTCGAAGGGCGCGTCCGCGCCGGGCGGTGCGTCCCTCGGCACGTCTGCGCCGGGGAGCGTGTCGCCGTCGGTGTCCGCGGTTGCATCGTCGCCGCCGCGCCGGGATCCGTCGGGATCGTCGTATGGACGCGACTGTAGGCACCGCCCCTCGTCGCACAGTCGGCTCCGGCACTCCCGATCCTGCTCGCACGATTCGCCGGTCGCCTTGAGATCGGTGTTGGCGCAGCCGATCCACACGAGCCCGAAGACCAGCATGGCGGCCAGTCGGGTGTGGACCCGGAAGTGCGGCACGGTTGTCGTCGGAGAGCGCATAGACCTCGCAAGATCGAGTGCGGGTAGGCCTCCGCCACGATGGTGTCGACCCTAGCAGAGTCGCGAGTCCCCGCGGAGGCGCTGCGCGATCCGCCGCAAACGGCCTCGATGCACGCGTGTCGACACGCCGGGAGACGAGCTCGCACGCCGTCGGACCGCCAGCGAGCCACAGATGCTGATCGCCGCCTGCTGCACCGCGGGCTCGAAACGGGTAGAGTTCCGCGCATGACCCGCCCGTTGCTTCCCGCCGCCGGATCGTTCCGGTTCCTCGACGTGATCACCGCCGTGTTCATCACGGCGTTGCTGGTCTCGAATATCGTGGCGTCGAAGACGGCTGTCATCGCCGGCTACACGATCGGCGTGGGGATCTTCGTCTTCCCGATCAGCTACATCTTCGGCGACATCCTCACTGAGGTGTACGGCTACCGCGCGTCGCGCCGGGTGATCTGGCTCGGGTTCGCTTCGGTCGCCGTCGCCGCCATCATCTTCCAGCTCTGCGTCGCTGCCGAGCCCGCCCCGGGGTTCCGTCACCAGGCCGCCTTCGAGACGATCCTCGGCCAGAGCCCGTTCATCCTGATGGCGTCGATCACCGCGTACGTCTGCGGCGAGTTCTGCAACTCCTACGTGTTGGCGAAGATGAAGATCTGGTCCGAGGGCCGCCACCTGTGGCTGCGGACCATCGGCTCGACCATCGTCGGCGAGGGCGTCGACAGCCTGATCTTCTACCCCCTCGCGTTCGCCATCTTCCCGGCGATCTTCGGCATGCACGACGCCGTGTGGGCCTGGGCGATGGTCGGCGTCGTGATGGTGAACAACTACCTGCTGAAGTGCCTGATCGAAGCCGCAGCGACCCCGGCGACCTACTGGATCGTCGCCCGCCTGAAGGCCGCCGAGGGCATCGACGTCTACGACCGGGACACGGACTTCAACCCGTTCCGGTTCAGGGAGCGCGGCGCGGAGTAGGCCATCTGGCCGCCTCGCTGGGCGCCGGGTTCGCCCGGTGGGGCGCCCACGAACCGTACGATCCGCCGCCCATTTGCGCCCGCCCCCCGCGCGACGTACCCTCGACCGTGATGAACTCGAACGCGCGCATGACCGCGAAGGAGTACACGGTCGAGTGGTTGGCCGACCTCCTCGTGCGAGAAGGCAGTCTGTCGGACCGACAGCGCTCCGACGTCGTGCGCAACGAAAAGTCGCTGCGGCAGAAGATCCTCCGCAAGAAGGTCGCCGACGCCCAGGCGCGGCGGATGCCCCAGTACACCGTCTCGCCCGCAGAGGTGATCGCCAGCGCCGCGTTCAACGCCGTCGACGGCAAGCCGTTGACCGAAGACCATATCATGCAGGCCCTCGCCACCTTCGTCGGCCTGCCCTACCTCAAGCTCGACCCGCTCAAGCTCAACGAGCGGCTGATCACCGAGACGATGAGCCGCCCCTTCGCCCGGCGCCACGTCTGCCTCCCCGTCGAGAAGCGCGACGGCGGCCTGATCGCCTTCGCCGTCGACAACCCCTTCGACCTCGAGCTCCAGGAGAGTCTCCGCACCCTCGTCCCCGGCGGTTTCGCCCTCGTCGTCGCGTCGAAGTCCGACATCCTGCGGATCATCACCGACGTCTACGGGTTCCGCCGGGCCGTCATCGCAGCCGAGCGGCGCATGGCCGGCGGCACCGACCTCGGCAACCTCGAGCAGCTGGTCAAGCTCAGCGCCGTCGAGGATCTCGAGGCCACCGACAAGCACGTCGTCAGCGCCGTCGAGTACCTGCTGCACTACGCGTTCGATCAGCGCGCCAGCGACATCCACATCGAGCCCCGCCGCGACGAGTCGTTCATCCGCCTGCGCATCGACGGCGTCCTGCACACCGTCTACCGGATGCCGGTCGTCGTGCACAAAGCCGTCGTCTCGCGCCTCAAGACGCTCGCCCGCATGGACATCGCCGAGCGTCGGCGACCCCAGGACGGCCGCATCAAGACCGAGTCCCGCGACCGCGAGACCGAGCTCCGCGTCTCCAGTGTCCCCGTCGCTTTCGGTGAGAAGATCGTCCTCCGCATCTTCGACGCCACGACCATGCAGCTCGATCTCGAAGCCCTCGGGTTCTTCGAATCCGAGCTGTCGACCTGGAGCGATTTCGTCGCCCACAATACGGGCATGGTGCTGATCACCGGTCCCACCGGCTCCGGTAAGACCACCACCCTCTATTCCACGCTCCGACTCGTCGCGAGCCCCGAGGTCAACGTCACGACCATCGAGGATCCGATCGAGATGGTCGACGAGAACTTCAACCAGATCCTCGTCCAGCCCCGCATCGACGTCACCTTTGCGTCCGCCCTCCGGAACGTGCTCCGCCAGGATCCCGACGTGATCATGCTCGGCGAGATCCGCGACGGCGAGACCGCCGAGATGGCAATCCAGGCCGCCCTGACCGGACACCTCGTCTTCTCGACCCTGCACACCAACGACGCCCCCGCGGCCATCACGCGGCTCCAGGACCTCGGTGTCCCCAGCTTCCTGATCTCCTCGACCGTCGTCGGTGTGATGGCGCAACGCCTCGTGCGCAAGATCTGCGACCACTGCAAGAAGCAGACGGAGCTCGCCGAAGAACAGGCGGCCCTCATCGGCGTCAAGCTCCCGGCCGGCAGCGGCCGCACCCTGCCTGTCTACTTCGGTGAAGGCTGCGCTCACTGCCGCGGCACCGGATTCTACGGCCGCACCGGGGTCTTCGAGCTCATGCCGATCGACCCTGGCGTCCGCCGCCTGATCAACGAAGGCGCCGACGCCGACGCCATCCGCCGCGAAGCCAAGGCCAACGGGATGACACCGCTGCGCGAAGCTGGAATCCGGAAACTCGCCCTCGGGATCACCAGCTTCGACGAGGTGGTCCGCATCCTCGGCCAGGAGTAGGCGCCGTGCTCGCTTTCACCGAGCAACTCCACACCCTCGTCGCCGCACCCTACCCCTTCGTGTGGCTCGTCTCGCACGAAGAGGAGCGGGTCGTCGGGATCGTCGAGCAGCTCGCCCAGGCGATGCGCCGACCCGTCGTGGTGTGGCGCCCGGAAGACGCCCCCGATGCCGGTGCGTCCCTCGACCGCGCCCTCGACGACGTGCCCTCGATGGACCGCGGCGCCATCCTCCTCGTCCTCGACGCCCACCCCCTCCTCGACGCGCCAGACCGGATCCGCCGCCTGCGCACCCTCGCCAGCGCCATCACCGCCCGACAGGGCACCATCGTCTTCGTCGCCCCCGTCTCCGTCGTACCGGACGACCTCCAGAAGGACTGGGTCGTCTGCGACGTCCCGCTCCCCGATCGCGACGAGCTCGAACATCTGCTGACCCGCGTCCTCCCCGAAGAAGAGGTCGCCGCCCTCGACACCGAGCGCGTCAGCCTCGCCGCCCTCGGGCTGACCCTCGGCGAGGCCGAACGCGCCTTCCTGCGTGCGCACCACCTCGCCGACCTCGCAGAAGCCCGTGGCGCTGCCTTCGATTGGGAGGTCGCCATCGCCGCCGAGAAGCGCCGACTCATGGCCTCCGCGAGCGCACTGGAGTTCTGCGACGCCACCGCCGGCCTCGACGACGTCGGCGGTCTCGAAGAGCTCAAGCGCTGGGTGCACGAACGCCGCCGCGCCTTCTCGCGGGCCGCCCGCGAGTTCGGACTCCCACAGCCGCGCGGTCTCCTGCTCGTCGGCGTGCAGGGATGCGGCAAATCCCTCGCCGCCAAGGCCGTCGCCGGCTTCTGGGGCGTGCCCCTGCTGCGCCTCGACATCGGCGCGATCTTCGCCGGGCGCGACGCCCCCGAGGTCGCCCTCCGCCAGGCGTCGCGCGCCGCCGAAGCCATGAGCCCGTGTGTGCTCTGGGTCGACGAGATCGAAAAGGGATTCGACACCGGTGACGGCGAGACGCAACGCCTCCTCGGCACGCTGCTGACCTGGCTCCAGGAGAAGACCAACCCCGTCTTCTTCGTCGCCACCGCGAACGCCGTCGATCGCCTGCCCCCCGAGCTCCTGCGCCGCGGCCGCTTCGACGAGATCTTCTTCGTCGATCTCCCCGACCTCGAAGCCCGCAAACAGATTCTCGCCATCCACCTCGTCGCCCGAGGCCGAGACCCGGCCGAGTTCGACACCACCGCGGTCGCGCAGACCACCGAGAACTTCTCCGGCGCCGAGCTCGAACAGGTCGTCGTCAGCGCCCTCTACTCCGCCTTCGCCGCCGAAAGAGAGCTCGCCCAGACCGACCTCGTCGCCGCCGCCCGCGAACTCATCCCCCTCTACAAACTGCGCGAAGCCGACATCAAATCCCTCCGCACCTGGGCCGCCGACCGCACCCGCCCCGCCGGCCACGACCACTCGCTGCTGGGACTGTTCGGAGGGTGAGAGGGGGGCGACTTGGGG
The DNA here is from genome assembly GCA_964520965.1 of uncultured Myxococcales bacterium. Classification (GTDB taxonomy): domain Bacteria; phylum Myxococcota_A; class Bradymonadia; order REDH01; family REDH01; genus CAZFPM01. The sequence goes on along the minus strand of CAZFPM010000057.1, from coordinate 9,975 downwards.
CAGAGCCCCACGTGCGCTCCCCACTCCTCTCAGAAGCCGAAGGATTCGCGGGCCAGGGGGCGGCTCATGAGTTCGACCATGGCTTGTTCGATCTTCTTTCCTTCGTAGAGGACCTGGTAGACCTGTTCGCAGATGGGGACTTCGACTTGGAGGCGGGCGGCGAGGTCGTGGACGGAGCGGGCGGTCTTGACGCCTTCGGCGACCATGTTCATGTCGGCGAGGATCTGTTCGATGGTGTTTCCTTCACCGAGCTTCACGCCGACGGTTCGGTTTCGGGAGAGGCCGCCGGTGCAGGTGAGCACGAGGTCGCCCATGCCGGCGAGGCCGGCGAAGGTGAGCGGGTTGGCGCCGCGGGCGACGCCGACGCGGGAGATCTCGGCGAGGCCGCGGGTGATGAGGGCGGCGCGGGTGTTGTGGCCGAAGCCCATACCGTCACCGGCGCCACAGGCGATGGCGATGACGTTCTTGAGGGATCCGCCGAGCTCGACGCCTTCGACGTCGGTGGTGCGGTAGACGCGGAACCAGTCGTGGCGGAACGCGTTCTGGAGCAGGAGCGAGAGCTTCTCGCTATAGGAGGCGACGGCGACCACGGTCGGGTGTCGCAGGCCGACCTCGCGGGCGAAGCTCGGGCCGGACAGATAGGCGAGGTAGGAGTGGTACCGAATCGGCAGCACCTCCTGCATGATCTCGCTGATCGTCATCAGGGTGTCGTTCTCGATTCCCTTGGTGGCGCTCACGATCGGCACGTCGCGAGGCAGGTATGGAGCGGCCTGGTTGAGCACCTGCCGGGTGACGTGCGAGGGCGTGACGAAGAGGATGAGCTCCTTGTCGTGGCACGCATCCTCGAGGTCGGTGGTGGCGGTCAGGTTCTCGGGGAGGGGGATCTCGGGCAGGTATTGTTTGTTCTCGCGGACCTCGTTGATCGATTCGGCGCATTCGGACTCGAAGGCCCAGATCCGGACGTCGTTCCCTTTGTCAGCGAGCAGAAAAGCGAGGGCGGTTCCCCAGGAACCGGCTCCGATCACTCCGACTTTCATGGTTCGTCTCCGAGCGTTGAATCAGCGTCGGGGGGGGGCGCGACGAGGGCATCGAGCCGTTCTTGCCACGGTCCCGGGAGGGGCATTGTACCGGCTCGGTCCATCGCCCGTCTCGCGTCGTCGGCCCGATCGGTCGTGGCGAGGAGCTCGGCGGCTCTGACGAGGACTGGTCCGGCGCCGCCGCGGCCCGTGGCGATGAGGCACTCGGCGGTCGCGATGTAGCCCCGGCCTGCCTCTTCGGGTCTGCCGCTCTGTTCCCGCGCTTCTGCGAGGACGAGCAGGGTGGCGCACTCGACGGCCGGCGCCGCGGCGGCCTCTTCGAGCCATGGGATCGCCTGGTCGGCGCGACCGGCGCGCAGGAAGGTCAGTCCGATCCACAGCCGGGCCCGGTAGCCCTCACGGTCCATCGGCGGATCGGCCGCCAGCGCTGCGGCGACGGGCTCGGCTTCGCGCCAGCGCTCGTGCCGCACGAGGAGCGCGAGCAGGTTCAGGTCGAGCTCGCGCTCGTCGCAGCCCGCTCGTTGCCCGGCGGTGTGGGCGGCGACGGCCCCGTCGACGTTCTCGACCGCCGCGGCACGGATCAGCCCACGCAGGGCGGCCCGGCACCGATCCATCTGGGTGTGATAGCGCTCGGGGGTCTCGGCGAGTGCGTCGTCCTCGAGGGTGAGCAGCGAGAGCGCATCGGCGTAGGGCGCGTGTGTGGCGGGGGCGATGGCGAGGACCCCGACGGCCCAGGCTGCGACGGCGGCTCCGGTCCATCGGCGGAGGCGTGGAGAGCGAGAGAGGTCGACGAGGGAGACCCAGACGATGGACATCGCGGCGACGGCGGTGGTCACCCAGCGATCGGCGAGGGCGAACTTGTCCTCGACCCCGGGTACGCTCGGCTCGGTGACGAGGACCGGACCGAGGGTGAGCGGCGCGAGCACGAGCAGGGCGACGACATCGCGACGCCCGCGGCGGGCGAAGACGACCAGTAGTCCGACCCACGTCGCTGCGGCCCCGGCCGCAGCCGTCACGGCGGCCGCTCCATGGGTTTCGGCGCTCGGGATGTTGCGGACCGGGCTGTCGAAGGTGAGGGGGAGCGTGGCCCAGAAGTAGCGTCCGAGGCTGACGCACACCCGCCAGGGGTCGAGGTCGAACGCGGTGTGACCATCGACGATGCGCGCGCGGATCAACAGGTAGACCGCGACTGTGACGGCGGCCGGTGCTGCCTGAGCGAGCGTGCGGGTGAGCCGAGCGCGGAGCGGTTCGGCGGGCGCGTCGGGATCGCGTCCCCGGTCGATGGCGGCCCAGAGCGCGACGAACGGGAGCGCCGTCACGGCGACCTCCTTGCTCGCCAGGGCAACACAGAGCGCGCCGAGGTGGAGAGCGAGGCCGGAGCGCGCGCCGGTGCGCGTCCATCTGCGCCATCCGGCGAGGCACCAGACGAGGCCGGCGCAGGCGACGATGTCGGAGCGCGCCATGACCAGACAGGCCGGCTCGACGAGGGCGGGGTGGAGTCCGAAGAGGGTCGCTGCCGCCGCGGCCGCCATCGGTCGCAGGTCCGTCGCACGAGCGAGCGCGTAGACGCCGGAGACGGCGATCAGGAGCCACGCGACCTGCACGAAGTGGTAGACGGCGGGGTTGCCTCCGCCGGCCACGGTCTCGATCAGCCAGCTCCCCTTCGTCAGCGGCCTCCAGTAGCCGATGCCGCCCATTGTCGGTGACCAGAAGTAGTCGTGGACGAGCATCGCCCACAGGTTGCGGAGGTCCCGCATCCAGGGGTTCTCCGAGATGAGCGGCACGGCGTCGGCGACGAGGCCGAAGCCCGGCGACGTGCGATAGGCGACCACGGTGGCGACCAGAGGAGCCAGCCAGAGCCAACGCTCTGCACCGGCGCCGCGATATCCACGCGGCTCACCGTTGCCGGCAGTCTCGTCGGGCATCGATCAGCGCGCCGCGGAGTGCAGGATGACGTCGGTGACCTTCACCGAACCGCGGTCGATGACGAGGTTCTGGTACGCGACGGCGGCGTCGGTCGTCTCGGTGGTCACGTCGACCATTCCGGTCGTCGCCCATTGCCGCCGCAGATACTGGGTGAGCTCGCCAGCGGTGATGATGCCATCTGTGGGGTCGGTGTCTGCGTCCCCGGCGAGTCCGGTGCGGAGAAAGTACGAGAGGTAGCCGCCGGCCTGGAAGCGGGAGGCGACGTTCGACGTGACGTCCTCCTCGGAGGAGAAGATCCCCAGCCGGTCGGGCGACGAGATCACATCGCGGGCGAATCCGCCGGAGAAGCAGGAGTCGAGGGCGATGACACCCACGCGCGCGCTGATCCCGTCGAACCAGCGGTCCACCTCGTCGTCGGTGATGTGGCCGTCGACGACGTAGAGGGTCTCGTTGCGACCATCGAGCTCGTCGCGGGACTCGAGCGTGGCGCCGTGTCCCGAGTAGAAGAAGAGGAACACGTCGTCGGGCCCCACGTTGGCGGCGGCGGTCTGGAACGCGCGCTCGAGGTTGGCCCGGGTCACCTCACCGTCGGTCAGGACGATGCTGTTCGTGTCGAGGATCCCGGTCTCGCCGAGGGTCTCGCCGAGCTTGACGGCATCCTCGGCGCAGAAGGGGAGATCGGAGGCGTCGTTGTAGTCGGTGATGCCGGCGAGGATGGCGAAGACCTCGCCCCGCGCGTTCTGTTGCACGGTCGTCCCCTCGGACAGCGTGACCGTGTAGCGACCGCGCTCCCCCGGCGAGTACGAGGTCGCGAGCACGGAGTACGTGCCGTCGACGGGCAGCGTCGCCTCGAGGCGACTGTTGGTGCCACTGGAGAATCCGTCGTCGTTGTCGACGGAGAGCTCGCCGGGTCCGCGGAGCATGACGTAGGTGTCGAACGCGGACGACTCCATGGCCAGGGTCAGACCCTGGCCGGCGCGCCCCGCGAAGGTGAACGTGTCGTAGTATTCGCCGGAGCGCAGCTGTTCGTCGCGACGCGCGAGGCGGCCGGCGACGGGCGCATTCCAGGTCAGCGAACCGGCCTCGATCTCCTCGGCCCCGACCTCGCCGATGACCGCCTCGACGTCGGCGGCGCTGAGCGCGACCTGGTAGTCGCCGACGGCGCCGGAGAGGTAACTCGTCGCGACGACCTCGTAGGTGCCGTTGGACGCGAGCACGGCGTTGATCCGGCTGTCGGTGTCGCGCCGGTCGATATCGTCGTTGGTCTGCTCTTGCCCGTCTGGGCCGCGGAGCGCCAAGAAGGTGTCGAAGTCTCGAGAGCTCAGGTCGATGGTGACGCTCTGGCCGGCGCTCCCCGCGAAGGTCCAGCGCTGGTAGTGTTGGCCTCCGGCGCGCACCGGGTCGTCGCCCGACAGGGTTCCGCTGCCCGGGACGCCCGCCGTCAACGTGCCGCCCCGGTTTCCGATCGAGCCACTGGACTCGACATCGAGGGAGTAGCTGCCCGTCTCGCCGGCGGCGTACGACGTGACGACCACGCGGTAGGCTCCGTCCTCGGGAATCGTCGCCTCGATGAGGCTGTTCGTGCTCCCGTCGCCCGCGTCGTCGTTGTCGTGCGACGTGTTCGGTCCCCGCAGCATGAGGTAGGTGTCGAACGCGTCCGACCGCAGCGAGAGACGCAGCCGCTCACCGGCGTGTCCGGCGTACTGGTGCACTTCGAAGAACTCGCCGGTACCGAGCGCGGCGTCGGAGCTGTCGAGTTGTCCATCGGTCTCGGCGCCGCTGGCGAGCGTGCTCCCGGCGACGGCGGTGTTGGTGCTCGGGCCGTCGGGGTCGAGGGAGAGCGCGTAGGCGCCCTGCTCTCCGGCCGCATACGAGGTCGCCTGGATCGTGTAGGTGCCGTCGGCCGGCAGACGGGTCACCAGCCGACTGTTCGTGCCGAGCCCGGGTGCGTCGTCGTTGTGTTGGTGGAAGTCACCGGGACCGGTCAGTCCGATATACGTGTCGAACTCCCCGGACCGCATCGTGATCCGCACGGTCGTTCCCGCGGCGCCGTCGAAGCGCCAGTATTCGACGAACTCGCCAGAGGAGAGCACCGCGTCGCCGCCATCGAGGGCGCCGTCGGCCGGCGATCCGAGGGCGAGCGGTCGTGCGTCGCCGCCGCCGCGCATCTCGGCCAGCAGATCCTGCGACGATGGGGAGACGGTGACGGTGTATCGACCCGTCTCGCCGGCGGAATACGAGGTGACGCCGACGATGTACTCCCCGCTGTCTGGGGCGATGAAGGCGAGTCGGCTATTCGTGTTGCTCCCGGGCACGACGTCGTCGTTCTCCTCGGCGAAACCGTTGGGCGAGCGCACCAGCACGTAGGTGTCGACCTCGGTCGACTCGACGCTCACGACGATCTGGTCACCGGCGGTGCAGGGGACGACGAAGTAGTCGATCCACTCGCCGGACTGCAGGGTGGCGTCGTCGCTTCCGAGCTCACCGGCGACCGGCGTGCTGAGTTGGATCACCGGCCCGGCCTGGGCGACGAGATCCGGAGCGTTGGCGTCAGGCGCCGCGCACTCGGGCGTCGTGTCACAGACAAGGTCGGCGGCCGCGAGGGCGGGGGTCGAGACCGTGGCGAGCTGGATCAGGGCGACGAGGGTCGAGAACATTGGGGATCCTCCACTGCGGGGGGGCAGCATCGATTGCGGGCGGCCCACGTTACTACGAACCGCGTCTCATGTTCAGAGACGTCGTCCGCGCAGAATTATGCGCCGCGCCGCGCAGATCTCCTGCACGGCGCTGTCACCCTCCAGGATCCCGACAGACTTTGGGAGCGCCCCCCGGCGGATCGCCACTCCGCTTGTCCAGGACGTCTTCGTGGTGGTAGCTTCCGGCGTCTCAGGTCTCCTGAGATTGATCCATCCAGGAGTTCCCCGACGAGCGGTCGGGCCAAGACTCGCCGGATCCACCACGCCAGCCCTCCAGCGACAGGTGAATCCTCGTCGGATCGCCGGTGAAGCTGAGAGCGAATGTGGTGTCGTCGAGATTCTGGTCGGGCGTTCGATCTGGGGGAAGCCCCCTGAACCAACCAGCCGGGAGCGTTTCGACATGTCCATCGTCCGCATCTTGTTCGTTCAGCGCGTCGCCTGGCGCGCAGGCCTGCCACTGGTCCTCTTGCTGGCGGTCGCGCTCGCCGCTCCCGCGGCAGCCCAGGGAGATTCCCCGGAGGACGAGGACGAGGCAGCCGCGGAGGCCGCAGCGGACGAGGCAACCGCGGAAGCGGCGCCGGCGGCGCCCGACCCGGGGGCGGAGGCTGCGATCGAGGAGGCGTTGGAGAATTGGCGAAATGCCATCGAGGACCGGCCGGCCCTGATCACCCTCGACCCCACCGAAACCGAGGACGAGACCGAGATCATCGCGGCTCAGCTGCGTCAGCTCGAGCTGAAGCTCTTCTCGAACCGCGAGTGGAAGGGCTACTGGGAGCGGCAGGTCGAAACCGCGACCGCCCTCGCGACCGCGATCAGGGCCAGCGATCCGGTCAGCCCCCGCATTGCGGGTTTCGAGGATTGGGCAGCGCTGGCGTCGGACAAGGTCGCCAATCAGGAGGTCTATTTCGGCGCGCTTCAGGTGCGCCGCGATGCGTTCGAGGCGGTGCTCGAGAGGGCTCTGGACGCGAGCGAGCTGGAGGCCCCGGCCGCAATCCCGGACCCGTCTCCGTACCAACTCTATCTGGGGAACCTCGCCAATCTGCAGCATCGGATCGACCTTCAGCTCGAGGCCCAGACCCGGGCCATGGAGGAGAACGCGTTCCTCCAGCAGAATATCGAGAGCTTGAATTTCGTCATCGGGGCGATGCGCACCGACATGGAGCTGGCAAGGCGTGAGGCAGCGATCGCCGAAGCCCAAGCCGAGCTTCCGCGCGACCTCTTCAGAGCCACCTGGCGAGACGTGTCCGCCGCAGCCGAGGACAAGGTGGAGATCCTGGAGTCCGATATCCAGGTCTCCATCAACGAGCAGGCCAACGACGAGGTCGGGCGGAGGTTGGTCGACTCCGAGATCGAGTTCCGAGCGCGGCGCATCGACACGCTGGAGGAGCAGCTCAGCGCGGCGAGTCAGCGCGACGTCATGCTCGGGGCGGTCAAGGACACGGCAATACAGTGGTTCAAGCGGCACGCGATTCGTGCTGCCGTCATCCTCGGGCTGATCGCGCTCGCGGTCCTCTTCCTCGCCGGCCTCGTGCGGCGAGGGGCAGCGTCACTGATGCGTCGCGCTTCGTCCGAGGCAACCGGCGACAGTTCTCGCGGGCAGCGGCAGCGCACACTCATCACCATCTTCACGGGGCCCATCCGGGCCGCGATCTACGTCATTGCCGCCCTGGTCGCCCTGGAACAGCTGGGCGTGGATACCGGCCCCCTGCTGGGCGGCGCCGCGATCTTGGGACTCGCGATCTCATTCGGCTCCCAGAACCTCGTCGCGGACCTCGTGAACGGGTTCTTCATCTTGTTCGAGAACCAATATGCGGTTGGCGATGTCATCGAGGCCAATGGCAAGACCGGCGAAGTCGAGAAGATCACCGTCCGCACGACCTGGCTGAGGAGCGCTGGCACCGGCGCCCTCCACGTCCTGCAGAACGGCTCGATCGGCTCGGTGTCGAACCTGACCCGCGGTTTCTCGACCGTGACTTCTCACATCGGTGTGTCGTACGACGCGGACCTCGATCAGGTGCGCGACGTCACCAACGAGATCGGCGCGCAGATGTACGCCGAAGAGGAGTGGAGGAGGGTGCTCGCCGCCGCCCCCGCGTGGATCGGCGTGACCGAGCTCGGCGATTCAGCCGTCGTCTTCCGGGTCCAGGTACAGACGAAGGCCGGCTCCCAATGGCCGGTGGAGCGTGAACTCAATCTGCGGATCAAGAAGCGTTTCGACGAGGTGGGGATTGGGATTCCCTATCCGCAACAGGTGGTTCATCACGTCAACGCCCCGTCGTAGACTGCGCGCCCGCTCGTCGATGCCGCTCCCTGGGATCGCTGACGAAGCAGGCGCCGCATCATGCGCCGCCGGACCGGGTGCAGCGTAGGGGGCCGCCTGTCGGCGGGGGCGAGGCATGCCTCGCACCTACGGGTGGCTGGCTGCGGGCTGGGGCTGGCCGGCTGCCGGGGGCCTTCCGGGTCGCGCAGATCCCCGGATCGCCGGGTCTCCGCTTTCCACCTTTGGTGGAGTGCGCTAACCTTCTCGCCGCGTCACCGTGCCCGGTGGGCGCTCGCCGCCGGGCATTCCGGAACATGGGAAGCTCATGCAGCGCCTGCATCGTTTGCCGATCGTCGCCGTCTCATTGTGGCTCACAGCCGCATGTGGCACCGACAGCGTTCGCTCCTCGACCGTCTGCGACGAGGGTGGGGAGCAGGATTGCACCTGTGAGGACGGCCGCGACGGCATCGCCTTGTGCGACGAGTCCGGGGCCGTCGGGCCCTGTGTCTGTACGGGTGGGGACGTCGAAGACGTCGACCCTGACGCGGCGGTGGAACCGGACGCGGCCGTCGAAGACACCCCCGCGGAGTCCGACACGCCCGGGCTGGACAGCACGCCGATCGAGGACGTCGAGCCTGACTGCACCCCCTACCTGAACTGGCCCGACGTCGACGGAGACGGACACGGGGATGCCGACGCCGAGCCGACGGAGGCCTGCCTGTTGCTCGAAGGGCATTCGCTGTCCGGAACCGATTGCGACGACGAAGACCCGCACACCTTCCCGACCGCGCCCGAGCTCTGCGACGGCATCGACAACGACTGCGACGAGGAGATCGACGAGGGAGCCACGGCCGTCGAACAGTGGCCGGACGTCGACGCCGACGGATTCGGCGATGCCGGGGGAGAGTCGATCTGGGAGTGCGTGATCGTCGAGGGTTACGCCGTCAACGACGAAGACTGCGACGACAGCCGTGACGACGTGGCGCCCGAGCTGACCGACGTATGCGACGGCATCGACAACGACTGTGACGACGAGATCGACGAGGACGCGGAGTTCCTCGCGTACTTCCCGGACGCGGACGCCGATGGCTATGGCGACGCGAGCGCGCTGCCGACTCGTTGGTGTGATCCTCCGGAGGGCTTCGTCCTCAACCGGCTGGACTGCGTCGACGGCGATGGGCTGGTCAATCCGGACGGGACCGAGATCTGCAACTTCATCGACGATGACTGCGACGGCCTGTTCGACGAGGGCACGGAGCTGGTGCTGCTCTACCCGGACGCGGACGACGACTCGTTCGGAGACCTCTATGCTGCGGGGGTCTACTCGTGCGAGGCGGTGGACGGCATGGTCACCGACAACACCGACTGCGACGACGATCACCACACGGTCCACCCGCTTCGGACGGAGCGGTGCAACGACATAGACGACGACTGCAACGGGTTCGTCGATGACGGCGCTACCGACCTGACGGCGTTCTATCCGGACGCCGACGGCGATGGATTCGGCGTGACCGCCGGCGAGGTGTTCACCTGCTTCGCGCCGCCACACCACGCGACCGAGAGCGGTGATTGCGATGACGTGCTCGCCGCCGTGAATCCGGGCGTCGCCGAGACGTGCAACGGCACCGACGACGACTGCGACGGCCCGATCGACGAGGGCGTGACCAACCGCTGCGGCAGCTGCGGACCCGAGCCGACCGAGATCTGCGGTGACTTCCGCGACAACGACTGCGACGACGAGATCGACGAACCCGCCGACGGGTGTTTCTGCGACGGTCGGACTCGTCAGCCGTGCTACGGGGGCGCGCCGGCGACGCTGGGCGTGGGCATCTGCCACGGCGGATCGGCAGATTGCATCTGCCCCGGAGGCGCGCGTTTCTGCACCAACGGGACCTGGGGCGATTGCGTCGATCAAGTCTTGCCGGGCGCCGAGGTGTGCGACGGCATCGACAACGACTGCGACGGTTTCGTCGACGAGGGCACACGGAACAGCTGCGGCGATTGCGCTCCGGACACCATCGAAGTGTGCGACGGCATCGACAACGACTGCGACAGC
>CAZFPM010000056.1:23298-27588 GCA_964520965.1 uncultured Myxococcales bacterium | reverse complement strand
CTGGTCCGTCGCTACGAGTTCATCTCCAGGCGGCGAGCCGGGGCCGCGGTCGTACCCGCCATCGAAGGCGTCTGCACCGGATGCAACATGCGCGTGCCGCCGCAGCTCTTCAACGAGCTGCACAGCATCGCGCTCGCGTCCGGCGCCGCCCGCAACAAGTTGATCCAGTGCCCGAGCTGCCAGCGCATCCTGCATTACCAGGAGGCTCCGGTCGAGGAGCCGGCAGCTGCCGAGGCCTGAACCCACGATTCCGGGATGGGTGCGCGTTCGCCTGCGCGCCCGACGCGCAGGAGGAAAGTCCGGGCTCCACAGGGCAGGATGGTCGCTAACGGCGACCGGGGGAGACCCCAGGGAAAGTGCCACAGAGACGTAGCCTGCCGCCCGGCCCTTCGGGGTGGCGGCGATGGTGAAAAGGTGGGGTAAGAGCCCACCGGCCGACCGGCGACGGAAGGCGCACGGTAAACCCCATCTGGAGCAAGGTCACGTAGGGGCGCGGGCTGCCCGCTCGATCGCCCCGGGTAGGCCGCTCGAGACCGTCGGCAACGGCGGTCCTAGATGAATGATCGCGGCTCCGCTCTCGGGCGGAGGACAGAACCCGGCTTATAGCCCATCCCGGATCCGGCCCCCTTCCGCGGGGCCGGATCGCGTTTTGTCGCATGCGCGCGCCTTGACGCGTCGCCCTGGGCCTGAAGAATGCACCGAACGCACGGAGCCCATGTCGACCTTCTTCGAAACCACTCGCGACCGCATCGTGGCCGTCCCCGCGCTCGGCCCGATCCTGATCGCGAGTCTCCTGCTGACCTGTTGGCTCCAGGCCAGTGCCCACCGGGTCTCCGCGGCCAACATCCGCCTCGCCGAACCCCTGTCCGGCATGGAGATCGCCTCTCACGTGCCGAGCGGGACGCTCCTTCGCGTCGTCTCCCTCGGTCACAACGAGGCGATGGCAGACATGATCTGGCTCAACGCGCTCTCCTTCTTCGGCAAGTACCGGAGCCTCAGCACCGACGTCGATTGGCTCGATCCGCACATCGAAGCGATGATCGAGCTCGACCCGAAGTTCCGGCTCGTCTTCACCTGGGCCGGCACCGTCATCATGTACGGGGGAGAGATCAACAACGAGAGCGTGGGCGCCTCGAACCGCTTTCTCGAGCTGGGCGTGGACCGCTTCCCCTACGACTGGGAGCTCCGGTTCATGCTCGGCGTGAACTACTACTTCGAGCTTCGACCCACGACGGTCGAAGAGTCGAGGGAGTGGCTGACGTACGGCGCCGAGCAGATCGCCATCGCCGCCGGGCTCCCCAACGCGCCCCCGTCGCTCAACCTCGCGGCCACATCGATGCTCCGGCGCCGAGCGACGTGGGAGGCCCAGGTTCGCAACCACCGGCGCTCCTACATGTCCGCGGCGTCCGATGTCGTCGGCGTCAGGACGCTGCGCCGGCACCTCGTCCGCACCGTTCCCCTGCTCGAAGCCGAGGCGCTCCTGAGACAGCGCGAGCTCCACCTCACCCTTCAGGAGGAGCCCCGGTGGCCCCTCGTGGCACCGGGATTCGTGCTCCTGCTGCATCCGGAGCCGCTCTATCTCGCAGCTCCAGACGCCCTCCGCCCCCCGCCTTTCCACCTATCTCGATGATCCGCGACGAAACCATCCTGATCACCGGCGGCGCCGGTTTCATCGGCACCCGCCTCTGCGAGGAGCTCGCACCCCACAACCAGGTGCGCGTGCTGGACACCTTCAGCCGCAACACGTGGGAGGGGACGAAACTCCGCGACATGGAGAACGTCGAGCTGCTCCGAGGCGACGTACGCGACCCCGAGGTCGTTGCCGACGCTGCGTCTGGGGCCGACCGCATCGCCCATCTCGCGTCGGTCGCCGGGGTCTCCACCGTGCTCGAGAACCCGGCCCTGACGATGTGCGTCGCCTTCGTCGGTACGCACAACGTTCTCGAGGCCGCACGCCTGCACGGGAACATGCGCCGGGTGGCGGCGTTCTCGACGTCTGAGGTCTTCGGCCGCTTCGCCTGGGACGTGGGAGAGACGGATCCCACCCCGATCGGTCCCGTCGGCGAGGGGCGGTGGACATACGCCGTCTCCAAGATCGCCGCCGAGCACCTGGCAAACGCCTACTACCGGGAGTTTGGCGTCCCAGCGGTCTCCCTGCGCCCGTTCAACGTCTACGGCCCCGGGCAGGTCGGAGAGGGGGCGATCCATCACTTCGTCTTGCGCGCCCTCTCGGGCGAACCGATCGTCGTCAATAACGACGGCCGGCAGATTCGCTCTTGGTGCTACGTCGACGACATGGTCGACGGCACCTTGCGTGCCCTCGAAGCCGATTCGGCCGTCGGCCAGGCGTTCAACATCGGGAATCCCGCCGCGACCATTACCGTGCTCCGTCTCGCCGAGCTCGTGCAGCGTCTCGCCGGGAGCACCGCCGGCATCGAGTTCCGCCGCCGGGACTACCCCGATGTCGAGACCCGCGTCCCCAACATCGACAAGGCCCGCGAGCTCCTCGGATTCGAGCCCCGGACCGGCCTCGACGATGGCATCGAACGAACATTGGCCTGGTACCGGGAGACGACATGATCCGTCTGGCCGATCCCGCCTTCGACGCCGCCGACCTCGAACGTGTGCGCGGCGTGCTCGACAGCGGGATGCTCGTGCAGGGGGCGAACGTCGCAGCCTTCGAAGGGGCGATCGAGGAGCTCCTCGGCCTCGAGGCCGTGGCCTGCTCGAGCGGCACCGCCGCGCTCCACCTCGCGCTGATGGCGCTCGGAATCGGACCGGACGACGAGGTCGTCGTGCCCGCGTTCACATGGCCGAGCGCTGCCCACACCGTGGTGCTCGTCGGCGCCCGCCCCGTGTTCGTCGACATCGACCCCGATACGCTGAATCTCGACCCTGCTCGCCTCGTCGATGCCATCGGGCCGGCCACCCGGGCGATAGTCCCGATCCACCAGTTCGGGATCCCCGCGCCGATGGCCGAGGTCATGGACATCGCCCGGGCGCGCGAGCTCCGCGTCGTCGAAGACGCGGCCTGCGCGATCGGCACCACCTGCGCCGACGGCCGCTACGCCGGGACCATCGGCGACCTGGGCTGCTTCAGCTTCCACCCGCGGAAGGTCGTGACCACCGGAGAGGGTGGCGCGATCGTGGGCGCCGACGCCGACCTCGTGTCGGCTCTGCGGCGCCTGCGCAACCACGGACAGGATCCCGCCGCGCCCTTCGAGCGCTTCGTCGATGCCGCGCCGAACTACCGGCTCACCGAGATCGGTGGAGCGCTCGGTGTCGGTCAGATGGCCCGTCTGCCCGCGATCCTGGAGGGCCGTCGCCGACTCGGGCGCCTCTACCTCGAGCGCCTGGCCGACTTCGACTGGCTCCGGGTGCCAGCCGGCGTGGCCACTCCCGGCAACAACTTCCAGTCGTTCGTCGTCGACGTCGGCACCCCCGCGCGTCGAGATGCGCTGATGGCTCGGCTCCGCGCCGATGGCATCGAGTGCACGATCGGCACGTACGCAGTGCCCGCGCAGCCGGTCTACCGCACGCGCTACGGAGTCGACCCTGCTGAGTTCCCCCACGCGGTCGCGGCGATGAACCGGCTGCTGACCCTGCCGCTGCACCCCGGAATGACCGTCACCGACATCGCCCGCGTCGCCGAATCACTGGCGGGCTTCCCCACCTGACGAGAGCGAAGCGAGAGTGAGCACGAGACACCCACGACGAGCGAGGAGCCGTCGATGACCGTTCAGACCAGCGACAGCCCGGTCCTCTCCGCTCGCGGACTACGCAAGACGTTCCGGATCGGATTCTGGCGCAAGCAGGTGCCCGCCGTGCGCGACTCGACGTTCGACGTGCGCCGCGGCGAGATCTTCGGGATCGTGGGGCCGAACGGCGCCGGCAAGACGACGACGATCAAGATGCTGCTCGGCCTGATCACCCCCGACGGGGGCGAGGCCGAGATCATGGGAGTGCCCATTCACAGCCGCCTCGCCCGGCGCCGCGTATCGTTTCTGCCGGAGACCCCGAACTTCTACGACTACCTCAAGCCCGAAGAGCTCCTCGATTACTTCGGCGACCTCTACGACATGGATCGCCGGGAGAAGAAGCGTCGCATTCCGGAGCTGTTGGAGCTCGTCGGGCTGGCGCACGCGAAGGAGAAGCAGCTGCGGAAGTTCTCCAAGGGCATGCTCCAACGCATCGGGCTCGCCCAGGCGCTGCTGCCGGACGCCGACCTCGTGATCCTCGACGAACCTCAGTCCGGGCTCGATCCCCTCGGGCGAAAGGACGTGCGGGACA
>CAZFPM010000056.1:0-23288 GCA_964520965.1 uncultured Myxococcales bacterium | reverse complement strand
CGCGGAAAGACGGTGGTCTTGTGCAGCCACATCCTTCCGGACGTGGAGCAGGTGTGCGATCGCGTCGCCATCATCACCCAGGGCCGGGTGCGGAAGGTCGGGCGTCTCGACGAGCTCGTCGCGCTCGACACCGGCGAGGTCGAGGTCTCCCTGCGCGCCCACGCCACGGCCGCCGCCACCCTGACCGCGGCGGCCCAACGTGCCCGGGAGAACGTCGACGGAACCTGGACCTTCTCGATCAACCGCGCCGAGGTCGACGACTTCCTGGCAGCGGCGCTGGCAAGCGACGCGCGGATCGTCTCCGTGCAGCCGCGCCGCCAAGACCTGGAGGATGTCTTCGTGGCTCAGGCCACCGCGGCCCCCGACCCCTCGGGCGCTCACCGCGCGTCGCCGACGCCCGACGGTGAGGAGGCCGCGCCATGAAACAGTTCGTCGGCATCGCGCTCTACACCTTCCGGGAAGCGGTCCGGAACAAGATCCTCTACTCGATCGTGTTCTTCGCGGTCGCGCTGATCTTCCTGGCGGTCGCCATGGGGTCCGCCTCGTTCTCGCAGAACGCCAGGATCATCAAAGACCTCGGAATGTTCGCGCTCCACTTCTTCTCGGACGTGATCGCGATCTTCCTCGGCGTCACGATGGTCTTCCAGGAGATGGAGCGGAAGACCATCTACAACATCCTCTCCAAGCCGGTCGCGCGGTCGACGTACTTCTTCGGCAAGTTCGCTGGGATGGCGCTGACGCTGGCCGTACAGCTCGTCGTGATGGCGATCGCGCTGACCCTGGTGCAGGTCGCCCGCGGCGACGAGATCCCCGTCACCTACTCGTACGCCGTCTGGCTGGTGTACGTGGAATGCCTCGTCGTGCTCTCGTTCGCGCTCTTCTTCTCGTCGTTCTCGACCCCCTACGTCTCCGGCTTCATGGCACTCGGCGTCTGGCTCGTCGGCGGCCTGGTCCAGAACCTCGAGGCGACTCTGACCCAGATTCCGTCGGCTTGGACCCGAGGCATCGCCCGGGCGGTCGTGGCCCTGTCGCCCGACCTGAGCATGTTCACGCTCACGACCCAGCTGACGTACGACGTGCCGGTCGAATTCGGCTACGTGACCCAGGCGACCGGTTATGGTGGTTGGTATGCGCTCCTCTTCCTCGTCGCGGGCGCGTTGGTGTTCTCCAAGCGAGACTTCATATGACGGACCCCGACCGGCCGGCGCGTAGCGTTCGCGTCCGCGGCTGGGCCGTGGTCGTCGCTGCCGTCGTCCTCGGGACCCTCGCCATCGGATACGGGCGGGCCGTCGTCGAGTCGTCGCGATACGCCCGCCTCGGGGATGCTGCGCTCGCCGACGGTGACACGGAGTCCGCCGTCTTGCACTACCGGCACGCCGTCCAATGGCATGCCCCGGTTCTGGGCGCCGGCCCCCGTGCGTTCGACGCCCTCGTCGCGATCGGCGACCAGCGCGGGGCAGCCGCCGACACGGTCGGCGCACTCTTCGCCTATCGGAGTGCGCGCGCCGCCGCGATGGCGGTGCGGCATCTCTCGTCGCCATACGCCGGCCAGCTCCCCGCACTGCACCAGAAGATCGGCGGGCTGATGGCGGCGCAGGTCGCCGGCGCGGCGCCCGGCGACGCGGCGCGAGCCGCGCGTTACACTGCGGAGCTCGACGCGTACCGCGATCGGCAGCCGAACACCCTGCTCGGACTGCTCGCTGGTCTCCTCTTCCTCGCATGGATCGGAGCTATGGCGGCGATCGCGATACGCGGCTTCGACCGCGACGGGCGTATCATCGCGCCCGCGTTGGTCCGTTGGTCGACCGGCGCGGTGATCTGTCTGGTCGGCTGGATCGTCTGCGTCCGGTTCGCGTGAGGCGCCGATGACCACCTGGACCCGTCGCACGCCCGCGATTGTCCTCGTCCTGGTCGTCGCGTTCGTCTACCTGGCCACCGCGTCTCGGGCCGTGCTCGGCGGCGACAACGGCGAGTACGCCAGCGTCTTCGCCCAAGGCGGGGTCCCTCACCCGTCGGGGTACCCGCTCTTCGTCGTCCTCCTGCGCGCTCTGTCCTGGATCCCTCGTTCGTCGGCGGCCCACGGCGCGTCGCTGGTGACAGCGGCGATCGGCGTCACCGCGGTCGGCATGATCATGGTCGCGTGCCGTGCCTGGGGAGCGAGCCGCGGCGCGTCGGTACTGACCGCGGCCACCCTCGCGTTCTCCGCGTTGATGTGGAAGTTGTCCACGCACGCCGAGGTCTTCGCGCTCAACGCGCTGATCGCGTTGGCGATCCTGGCCGCTGTGGGGCAGAAGTTCCGGCTATCCGGGACGGGTCGTGCCGTTTCCCTCGCCACCCTGGCGGGCCTCGGACTGTCCGGACATCACTCGATCGTCCTCCTCGCCCCGATCGGCATCTTCGGTTGGATCCGCGGGATGCGCGAGTCGACCAACCGTCGACTCGCGGTTGTCCTCTCGCTCGTAGGCCTGGCCGTGGGACTCCTCCCCTACGCATACCTGGTCGCGTCGGCCGACCTGTCCGACGGCCTGGTCTGGGGTGAGACCTCGTCCCTCGAAGGGCTGGTGCATCACTTCCTTCGTCGCGACTACGGGACGTTCACGTTGGCGATCTCGGACGAGGGCGCAACGGCGGCCGCGCACGTGTGGCGGCTCGGCCACGCGCTCGGGACCGAGCTCTACTACGCGCCCATGGTCATCATCGTGGTCGGCGCCTGGGTCCTGCTCGGGCCGCGCCCCAGCGAAGATGCCGCCGCCGCCGAGGAACCCGCCGAGGAGAACGCCGAACCCGATTGGATGTCGCCGCCGGAGGACTGGGAGAACGACCGGATCTCGGGTTTGCACGAGACCGCTCTGCGGGCCGATATGGTCACCGAGGAGTTGGACACGGTATCGCAGGAGCCGTCGGACGAGTGCATGCCGACGCGCCCCGGGTCCTGGTGTCTGGCGATCTCGTTCCTGCTCGCCGGGCCGGTCTTCATCGGACGGTTCAACCTCCCCCTCGAGGGGCTCTCTCTCGCCATCGTCGAGCGGTTCTACCTCCTCCCCCTGGTCCTGCTGGTCATCCCCCTCGCGCGCGGCATCGACACCCTCTTCGGGGTGTGGGTGCGATCGGTAAACGTGGCCGGCCCCGCCACGGTTGCGGCCGTCTGCCTCGGCATCTTCGTCAGCTACGACGCCGTCCGCGAGCACCACCGGCCGGACGTCGAGTACTACCTGGTCAACACCCTGACCTCCGCCGAGCACTCGGCGATCATCCTCGGCACGGGAGACCATCGGCTCTACGGGTTCTGGTACGTTCAGGCCGTCCGTGGGCACCGACCGGACGTGACGTATGTCGACCCGGTCATGCTGCACTACGATTGGTACCGAGACCGGGTCGAGGCCGCGCTCGATCTCGACCTTCCCGACCCGATCGGCGGGAATCTCGACACCCGGATTCTGGCGTTCGCCCTCCTCGACGCCGGGCGCCCGCTCTATCTGGCCAACCGATTCACCGACTCGATCGTGCAGTCGTTCGCCACGTATCCGGCCGGCACCCTGATTCGGGTACTCCCCCCCGGGGCGCGCCTCCCGACGCCAGAAGAGCTGGAGCAGATGAACGTCACGCTCGCCCTGAACTACCTCTATGCCGAGACGTCGCCGAGCGATCCCGACAGCTGGGCCGGCAGCGTTCAATTTGCCTACACACGGCCATGGCGCGTACTCGCAGGCGCCTACGAAGCGATGGACCGCCCCGCCGACGCCGAGCGTTGTCGGAATCGCACCATCCTCGTCCGATCGACCCACGTGCTCGCGCCGCTCCGAGACTGACCCCGAACCGTATCATGAAGGTCCCCCTGCTCGATCTGCACGTCCTCTACGCGCGCCAGCGCGCCGAGTTGGAGGCGGCGGTCCTTGGTGTTCTCGCCAGCCAGCGGTTCATTCTCGGCCCTGAAGTCGCCGCGTTCGAACGCGAGGTCTCCGCGTTCCTCGGGACGTCTGACATCGACTGTATCGGTTGTGGGTCCGGGTCCGCGGCGATCGTTCTCGCATTGCGGGCGCTCGGTGTCGGCCCCGGCGACGAAGTCGTGACCCCCGCGTACTCTTTCACGTCGACGGCGACCTCCGTCGATCTCGTCGGCGCGACTCCGGTGTTCGTCGATGTCGACTCCGACTCGCTGAACATCGATGCGGTCGGCGTGACCGGGGCGCTGACCGAACGCACCAAGGCCGTGCTCCCTGTGCACCTCTACGGTCGCTCCGCCGACGTGCCGGCGATTCGCGCCGCCCTGGACGCGGCCGGCCGGCCCGATGTCGCCATCGTCGAAGATGCCGCGCAGGCCCTCGGCGCCCGGGTGGACGGGCGACCGGTGTGCACGATGGGCGACATCGCCACCGTGAGTTTCTTCCCGTCGAAGAACCTCGGAGCGTTCGGGGACGCTGGTCTCGTCGTCACCCGCCGCCGTGACCTCGCCGACGCCGTCCGGGTCCTCCGCGCCCACGGGTCGCGGGAGAAGTACCGGAGCGAGGTGGTCGGGTACAACTCCCGGCTCGACGCGCTGCAGGCTGCCGTTCTTCGTGTGCGATTGCCCGCGTTGGCGGGCTGGTGCGAGGAGCGGCGGACGAACGCCGCCCGCTACCGCAAGCTCTTCGCCGACCGCGGGCTGTCCGCGCACGTCTCGCCACCGCCGGGGGACGGGCCGGGCGACCGATTCCACCACATCTACAACCAGTTCAACATCCGGGTGCACGACGGACGCCGTGACGCTCTGAAGGAACACCTCGCCGATCGTGAGATCGGCAGCGCGATCTACTACCCGCGCACCCTTCCCCAACAACCGTGCTACGCCCACCTTGGGCACGGGCCGGGTGCGTTCCCGAACGCCGAGCGCGCGTGCGAGGAGTCGCTGGCGATCCCGGTCTTTCCGGGCCTGACGCAGCCCCAACAGGACTTCGTGGCCGACGTGATCGCCGAGTTCTTCGGTAGGCGCTGATACCGGTCATCGGCTCCGATAGGTGACCATCGTCGGGGCGATTCGCAACGGCGCCTGCGTGCGACCATCGACCACCCGCCAAAGCGCGGGCCCGCGCCCGTTGCTCGCGGACGCCGATCAGGGAGGGGCTGGCGATACGGCGAGGCCCAGGCGCCTGGCGTTCCGCCTCAGGCGTTCTGCGCGAGCATGGTCGCCCAGTCCCTCGGCGAACGAGATCGCGTTGTCGACCGCCTGGGCCGACATCGGATTCAGCGAGATCGCGTCGAGCTGCACGCGGAGGGCCTCGTCCAGGCGTCCGACGTTCGCCAGGCCGACGGCGACGCCCGTCGTCCATGCGGGATTGTCGGGCATCAGCGCGCGCGCCCGCTCGAAGTGCGGGCCCACGTCGGGGTACCGCCCCGTCGCAAAAGCCCTCGCCCCCCGATAGCCCCACTGCCTGGCCAGCCATCGCCGGTAGGCGTACCCGAGTCGTCCGGCCTCGGTTCGCGCGCCCGCGGCGAAGTTGGCATCCAGGCCCGGTCCGCAGAGCGCGACGGTCCCGGTGCGGCACGCATCGACCTCGGTTCCCGCCGACACGACCACCCCGACCGGCCACCGGTGCTCCAACGACCACCCGGGAGGCAGCTCGTCACCGCGACCCGTGGGCTCCCAATAGACCTCGCGGGCGGCGACGGATAGCGACAAGATCTCGTCGGCCCGCGCGCCGTGGTTCCCGCGTCCCTGTTCGCCCCACGTCGCGAGCCGTTCCGGCGGAACGAGGTCGAAGGGCTGGGCCGCGAAGACGCGCGGCGCGCTCTGTCCGTCAGACAGGATACTGCGGCCCACGATCGCCATGTCCGGCCGCGCGTCCAGCACGACGTCGGCATACAGGAGCGATGCGGTCAGGCTGTCGCTGACCGGCAGGGAAACGGCGTCCGGAGCCGCCAGCCCCAGGTGGATCAGCGCGAGGTCCTCCAGGGCCCGGTCGCGCGCGGAGTCGCCGAAGCGCCCGGGCAGACACAGCAGGGCCATGCTCGCAAGAAGCGCGGCTCCGGCGACCAGGCCGAGTCGATTGGCCCGCTCGGCGCCGACGGCGATCAACCCGCTCCCCGCCGCCGCGACGAAAAGGGCCACCAGTTGGCCGTTCTGGAAGTCGCGGATCCCCATCGGGTTGATCAGCGTCGCGTAGACGATCTCCATGCCGATGCAGGCCAACAAGACGGCACACCGCCACCGACCGCGCGCGGCCATCAGGGCGGCGCCGACGAGGCCGACCGGCCCGAGCCAGCCCAGCCCGGACCAGACCTGGCGGCCGAGCAGGCGGAACCAAGTCCAGGCGGCGGCGATCCCCGAGCCCATCTCGTCCCCGTATGCCCCCCGAATCGAAGCTGCGCTGACATGCGCCCACCACCGCTCGAGGTTGCTCGGGTCGCCCCAGTTATGGGCCGGCGGGCGGACCGCGGCCGCCGGAAGGTATGCGTAGGCGAGCAGCGCCGCGGCGCCCAGCAGCACCGAAGCGCCCGCCGCCCGGGCCCGACGCCCACGGGGGACCGTCGCGATGGCAGCGACCGCGAAGATCGGTGCCCACAACGCGAAGAGCACGTGATTGGACAGTCCGATTCCGCACGCGAGAGCCGCTCCGAAGCACCAACGCACGTCGCCGGTCGCCCGCAGACGGTCGAGGGCGAAGAGCGCCGTCGTCACGAGCGCCAGGTTCAATGCGTAGACCTCCGGGACCCGGGCGTGCATCACCAGGGTGTCTGCCGTGGTGAACGCCATCGCGACCCCGGCGCCGACCAGCAACGCGCCGGCACCGAGCCGGAGGTACGAGGCGACGAGCCATGCCATCAAGCCGGCGGCGACCGCCGACCAGGCGGCGCTGGTCCAGGCGATGCGCCCGGCGATGTCCCCCAGCGGCAGACGCGACGCGAGGTGGGCCAGCATCGTGTATGTCGGGAACCCCGTCGGGTGGGGAACGCCGAGGTCTGCGCCTGCCGTCACGAAATCACCGGCGTCCAGTGCCGCGAGCCCGGGCGAGCTGCCCAACGTCGCGACGACCCACACCGCGATCGTGGCGCCCAGGGCCGCCACGATCCGACTCCGTTCCGCGACGTCGGTGCCGGCCCGGTACGAGACCGCGGTGACGATCTCTGGCAGCGTCTTGCTCAACGCACGCGCCGAGCCTGGATGCGCTCCCACTCCGCTCGCTGGTCTTCGCTCAGGGCCCCGAGACGCTCAGCGTACTCCGCGTCTTCGCCGCGGAGCTCCGCGATGCGGAGATGTCCGAACGCCTGGTCGTCGCCGATGACGTGCACCAGCTCGTCGAGGATCTCGCGCGCGGCCTCCTGGTCGTCGTCGGCGACGAGGCAATCGGCCAGCGCGAGCTCGAGCGGCCACCGGAGCTGCGGCTCGTCGCTAACCCCGATCAGCGCGCGGAAGAGCTCGACCGCTCGCGCGAGGTTGCGCCCGAGTCGGCGGTAGAGCTGCGCGAGCAGGAAGGCGGAGTCGTAGTGGAAGTAGAGCTTCCCCTCCTGCGAGTCGTAGCGCCAGGTCTCGTTGACGATCTTCTCGTAGTCGGTGATCGCCGCGTCCCATTTCTCGTCGAGTTCGCTCAACCGCGCCCGCAGCACGATGAGTCGACGGTCGTTGGGGGCGACCTCGAGCCCGGCTGCGGCCGCTTCCAGTCCGTACTCGGGCATCTCGCGCAATACGGCCGTTCGGCAGATCGCCACGTAGACGTCGGCGTCCTCCTGATCGGTGTCGATGGCCCGCTGGAGCACTTCCTCGGCGAGCTCCAGCCGCTTGGCCGCCCAGCACATCTCGGCGAGGATCAACTTGATGAAGATCCACGCAGGCTTCAGCTGCTCCGCCTGCAGGAGCTGCTCGATCCCCTCGTCGGTGCGGCCGGCCCCGTGCAGGCATCGGCCCCGTTCGACCGCGCCGAGCGGATCGTCGTCGCCGAGGGTCTCGAAATAGGCGAGCGCCTGGGCGAGTTCGCCGCGCTGCATGGCCATGAACGCTCGGCGGAACTCCCCGTCGCGGGCCATGTATGCCTCGGACAGCTCCTCCTCCATGCCGGAGATCAGGATGTCGAAGGCCTGGTCGTCGTCGAGCTCGAGCCCCTCTTCGGGCATCGGTGGTTCCCGTTCGCGCTCCTTCCGTGCACGAAGCTCGCCGACGAGCGCCGCCACGCGCTCCCGGGCCCGTTCGCGCTCCTCGTCGGTCGTCGCATAGCGCAATGCCAGCTCGAAGTGTTCGCGCGCTCGGTCTTCGTGGCCCGCCGCCTCCCTGGAGCTGCCTTCGCCGAAGTTCACGGCGTAGAGGACGCGCGCGGCGTCGTCCCGACCGGATTCCAATGCACCGCGCTGATCATCCGGGCACTTCTCCAGCGCCTCGCCGAAGTAGCGGTGAGCGGCTGCGGCGTCGCCGGCGTCGGCGGCGCGGCGCGCTTTGTCAGTCAGTTTCTCCCACGCGGGGCGGGTCAGGTTCGAGAAGAATCCCATCGTTTCACTCGTCGACGAGGACCATGTCATCGGCGTGAATCGCCGCGTCTCCGTTGTGGTACCCGAGCAGTTCGTGGATCCGGTCGCTCTGCTCACCGGCGATTCGTTGGAGATCGACCGCCGAGTACGCGACCAGCCCTCTGCCGATCGTCTCGCCGCCACCGTTCCGAATCGCGACCGCGGCGCCCTCGGAGAAGTCTCCGGCAACAGCCGCGATGCCCCCTGGCAACAGGCTGCGCCCACCGGAGCGGAGCGCCATGGCGGCGCCGTCATCGATCGTGATCACGCCTTCCGGTTGGCTGCCGAACCCGATCCACGCCTTCCGCGACGACAGGCGGGACTCCCGGGGCACGAAGAGTGTGCCGATCTCCTCGCCGGAGAGCAGACGCCCCAGCATCGCCGGCGCTCGACCGGCCGCGACGACCGTCGCGACACCGGAGAGACACGCCACCTTCGCCGCCCGCACCTTCGAGCTCATGCCACCGCGCCCATAGCCCTTCGAGCTGGGACCTGCGATCTCCAGCAGAGCCGGGTCGTCGCCATACGCGTGCGGGATCGGTACCGCGTTGGGGTCGCACGCGGGATCCGACGCGAAGAGCCCGGTGACGTCGGACAGAATCACGAGCGCGTCGGCGCCGACGAGCGTCGTCACCAGGGCGGCCAGGCTGTCGTTGTCGCCGAAGCGCAGCTCGTCGTTCGCGACCGTATCGTTCTCGTTCACGATCGGGACGAGGTCGGGGATCTGGCCGAGCTCTCGGAGCGTGTTCCGCGCGTTGAGAAAACGCTCGCGGTTCCCCATGTCGTCTCGCGTGACCAGCACCTGGCTGACCTGCTTGCCATAGAAACCGAACTCCTCGGCGTAGAGGTGCATCAGCGCCGGTTGGCCGATCGCCGCGAGCGCCTGCTGCCGCGCCAGCGACTCCTCGCCGCTCTCGTCGTGCGACGTGCCGAGCACCTGGCGTCGCCCGATCGCCACCGCGCCCGACGTCACCAGCACGAGGCGCCGGTCGGCCATGACCAGCAGGTTGGCAATCGACTCGACCAGACCGCAGAAGCTGTGGCGGTTGATCACCCCGAGGCCGGCCCCGACGAGCACGTTGGACCCGACCTTCACGACCACGCTCCGCGAACCGCGCACCTGGGCCCGCGCCGCAGCGAGATGTTGCGGGTCGACGGGTTGCAGTTCGGGCATGCGCGCTCCTATCGGGCTCGGGTGCCCCACACAATCGCGCGCGCGGACCTCCGAGACAAGCCGGTTGCCTCGTCGTCGGCCGGTGAAGTGCGGGCGGTCACGTGCGGGCGGTCACGGATCGTGCCACGTCCAGAAGTTCTCGCTGATGCAGGTCCGCGGCCGGAAACAGTCGAGAGCTTCGCCGAGCTGGGTCGTCCCGTCCGCGTCGAAGTGCCGCTGCCACCGGAGCCGCCCGTCCGGCAGATGTTCATTGCGGACCGCGGCCGCGCCCCGGTGCGGGTCCTCGTCGAACGATGCGACCGTCAGCTCGCCATCGGCGCCCAGGTAGCGGATCTCGACGACTCGATGTCCGTCGAACTCGCGCTCGATGCAGCTCGACCGCTTCCCGATGCCGTCGGTCAGCGCCGCCGGAGCGCCCATCGTGTCGAAGAAGCAATAGCGGAGCTCCCGACCGTAGGCGTCGTGGCTGATCGCGACGCGGGCCACTCCGTGCGAGGCCCTGATCAAGGCCCCGTCAGCGTCGATGTACTCGTACGCCGTCTTGCGCCCGAACTGGTCGTACTCGAAGCGCACACCGTAATAGTGGGCCCACGAGACGGTCGGCAGGCCGTCGGGGTCGCGATATCGGCGGACCGCGACGCGGTTGTGGACGTCACGTTCGAGCCAGAGCTGGTGCACGCGGACGTGGTCGTCGATGACCGGGGAGGCGTCCACGCCGAAGTACGCTTCGCCCCGCAGCAGGCCGTAGGCGTCCAGCTCGGTGAGGATGCAGTGCGCACCGGCGAAGTCCGCCGTGGTGATGGGCCCGAGCGGGCCGAACGCGCACTCCCGCAGCACGTTGTCGTGGTCGTCGCGGATGTACGTGATGCGATGGACGCCGTACATGTTCACGGTCGGGTCGCCCTGTGCATCGATCCAACGCTCCTCGGTGACCAGATTGCGACTGTCGACGGTGTACTCGACGGTCGCGATGGTGCCGCCGTTCGCGCCGACCGGATAATCGTCGATGTCGTAGGTGCGCACCGAGCTCAGCCCGCCGCCGGGGTTGTAGTAGCTCACGTGGCGGAACCAGCCGCGGGTCCCGATGACCGCTTCCCCGCGAAGCCCGTAGAGCTCGGTCGTGAGGGTCCGCGCGCCGTAGGTGTAGTCGACCGACGCCGCCCCGCTCGCGACGTCCACCGCGCCGCGTCCGTCGAGGTCGCGGTAGCGGCGTCCGATCGTCCGCCCGATCTCGTCCCGGAGCTCGACCACCGCCGCATAGCCGGCCGCGATCTGTACTGGCTCGCCCTCGACCCCGAAGAACCGCCGCGTGCGCGTCTCGCCGAACGGTTCGTACTCGTAAGCCACGGAATGAAAGGCGTCGAGGTTGACCGTCGGGCGTCCCTGGACGTCGAGGCAACCCTGCGTCAGGAAGCGTTGCTTTTCGTCGAGTGTGAACGAGGTCAGATAGCAGCCGGGCACCTCGGGCTCGCCGGATTCGTTCCACGCTTCGAATGTGCCCTCTTCGTAGTCGTACGTCCGCCACCGCACTGGCACGCCGGTCGACGAATACTCCTCCCGGCGCGCGATCCGGCCTTGCGGGTCGTACGTGTAGACGACGTAGCCCAGGAAGACGCCGCCCGGTGCGAAGTGTTCGACACGGTTGGGGCGACCGTCGATGTCCGGGAAGAAGCGAGAGTGCCGCTGCCACGTCGGGACCCCAGCCTGCTGCAGTGGCCCTACGCCGCGCGGGGCTGGCCCGTCTTCTGCGGTGGTCGCAAAGAACATCGCGCCCTGCGGATCTCGAATCTGGTCGGCCGGCGGCAAGGTCACCGAGCTGGGGATCGGCAGGGCGGGCTTCTCCTCGGACTCGTGGCCCGCGAACTCCGGTTCGTCGGCGACGTAGACGTCCTCGGTCGACAGGAGCGGGACGAAGACCAGCGCGGCGAGGGCCACCAGCGAGCTCGCGACGGCGAATTCGCGCACCGTCGCGCGCCGAGCCCGGCGCTGCGCACCGGTGACCCTGGCGCCGGTCGCTGAGGGCGACGCGATGGCGGCCGTCGGCACCGGTACGTTGCTCGCACCCGCTTGCAGCGACAGTGCCCGCGCGAGCGCTCGAGCCAGCGGCGGCGCCCCCAGACGCGTCGCCGGATCGTCGGCGTAGAGAGGCGTCAGGAGTGGGACGAGCGGATCGGAGAGGGCGGCCAGGGCGTCGGCCGGTGGGGTGACCGCATCGATGCCGTAGAGCTGCCCGCTGATGAGGCGGGCGAGGGCGGCGAGCTCGTCGGCGGCGACCTCGGACTCCTCGGCGCGGAAGTCCGGCACTGGCAGCGCCCGCAGCCGGACATCGTCCGGGATCCCCTCGACCCACAGCTGCCCCTGCCCGGAGAGCCGAACGGGAACCCGGGCGTCTCGTGCGTGCTCCAGCACTCGGGCCGCCGACACCACCAGCGAAGCCCTCTGCTCCCGCGACAGCCCTCCGACCTCGGCGAGGGTTTCGGCGCCCTCGTCGATGTCGAAGATGGCGGCGACCCGGTGGTCGAGCGCGATCACGTCGAGCAGCGGAGCCGTCTCGGGGCAGTTCGCGTCCAGCCAGGCGTTCGCGTGCCGTTCCCGGTCTCGCACGGGCACGATGACGACGGCTACGCGCCGGCCGCGCATCGCCTCGTCGGTGCCCTCGACAACGGTGCCCCAGCTCGACGTTCCGACGGTGCTCGCGATCCGATATCGACCGGCGAGCACCGTCCCCTCCGGGAACGGCAGCGGATCGGTGTTGGGCTGGCTGTCGCGGCTCATGACAACAGAGTGCGTCCGAATGCGGCCTCTGACGATAGACTAATCCACCCAACCGTCCCAGCGCAGTCGACATTCACCACGGGGGTCGGTCATTACGGTCTCAGGTCGCCGCTGTCACTCGAAAGACGGGAAGACGTACGCCTCGCTACAGCTACCGGTCGCCGTGGTGATCGTCAGCCCGAGTTGCATCCACGGGCTGGACACCGGTCGGAACGTCCACGTCGATTGATCGGAAGTGTCCTCCAACGTCCAGGGGCCCGCCTCGGCGGGGCCCGTTTCGTAGCGCCATTCCCTGTCCGTCGGGGTCTCGCCATCGCAGGTCGCTGCGGCGACGGCCACGACGTCTTGGAACGGGTTCAGGATGCCGAAAGCGTCTCGAGAGCTGGTGATGGCGTAGAGCGCGTCGACGATCTGGAACGTCACGTCGGCGATCACCGTCCGTCCGGCGGCGGTCACGTCGACGCGGAACTCGAACGTGCCGGTGCCATAGGGTTGGACGAGGAGCTCCGCCGCATCGAAGCCATCGGCGTTCATGTCGCCACCCCCCACGCTCCAGTGATACCGGGGGCTCGCCGGTGTCGTCCCCGCGATGGTGTTCACCTGCAGGCGGAATCGGGAGAAGTTCTCGAGGGGGAGCGTAGGATCCGCGTCGGGGCTCGCGATCTCGATCGCCCAATCGTCCGTCTCCGTGTCGCACGCGTCCCCTGTTCCATCGCCGTCGCTATCCGCCTGGTCCGCGTTGAGGGCCGCCGGGCAGTTGTCGCACGCATCGCCGAGATCGTCCCCGTCCTGCTCTTGCTGGGCGGGGTTGTAGACGAGCGGGCAGTTGTCCACGATGTCGATGACGCTGTCGCCATCGCCGTCCTCGCACGCGTCGCCGATGCCGTTGCCGTTGCTGTCCGCCTGGTCGGGGTTCGGAACCGGGCAGTTGTCGATGGAGTCGAACACGCCGTCTCCGTCGATGTCGGGGTTGGAGGAATTGATCGCGACGCGGAAATTGTCGAAGCCGAACGTGACCTCGACTCCGTTCAGGCTCGAGTCCCCGTCGTAGACCGCCGTGAACAGACCGAAGTGAATCGGTGCGCCGACATCCTCTCCTCGTGGCGCATCGCGTTCTCGCTCGACCGCGTCGCCGGGGCCGGCTGCGAGGTGACGCTGCGTGCGAGCGCGGCTGCCGGCGGTTTCGCCGCGGACACCGTGCCGGTCGAGACGATCTGGCCGACCGTCGAGTTCGCGGTTCCCCTCGCATCGGAGCCCGAGTCCGTCGCGTGTGATCGATACGCGCTCTCCGGTCCGTCCGGCGTGGTCAGCCTCGGCCAGGTCGTCGGTCCCCACACCTTCTCCGCCGTGTTCGACGGCGTCACCATTCGTCCCCCGGCGCTCTGACGCGCCACAAGCCCGGTACGACCATGAAAGCCACTCCCTTCGCTCTATTCGCTCTCGCTCTCCTCGTCTCCACCGGGTGTCAGGACTCCACCGAACCGCCGGACGAAGGGACGGAGTCCAACGTCGTGGTCCGGGTCAACGCCCTCGAGCTGACCGACGTGTCAGACGCCTGCTACTCGATCACGGTCACCAACGCCGACGGCGACACGATGACCGACGTCCGCGACGTCTGCTCGACCAGCCACGGCGACGGCGCCGGCTCGGCCACCTACGTCGGCACCTGCGACGCGACGGCGAATCCCAACACGGTCACCCTCAGCCTCGACTCGCTCTTCGACGACGCCGGCAATCGGATCGACCCGGCCGACTATGTCAACCCGTGCCCGCCGGGAGCCCCGTGCGCTATGACGACCGAATGCGCCGAGAATTTGGACACGCCCGTCAACTTCGACCTCACGATCCTGCGGGAGCTTGGGGTCGGTTTCTTCGACATCGCCGTCGACTTCGACGACATCTTCTGCTCGGCCAAATTGGACTGCGTGGACTTCGCTGGCGGTCCCATCGAGCTCGTCTACTTCCAGGGTGAGCGCCAGCCCACCACCGTGCTCGCATTCGCCTGTACCGACGGTGGCGGTGCCACGACCATCTACCGCGACGTGCTGACGCTGGACTGCGGTGACGACGGGACCTTCACGATCGACCCGACGACCGGCGGGGACATCGTGGGCGTCGCCCATTGGGAGGTCTACACGGGGACGGCCACGTCGTCCGCGGGTCCGGATCCGATCGGCACCGCGTTCTGGAACATCGGTCTGGTTGCCGAACCCGGCTTCACGGGGACCTGCTCACTGTCGACGACCGTGACCGCGACCGGCGAACCGGCACCTGATGGGGTCATCCCGGCCGGTCACCCGTTGATCCGGACCGACGCGCCCCTCTACGACGGGAGCAACGTGCCGATCTGTGGGCGCAATGCGCTGGGGGGCGACGGTAGCGCGGTGACTGCGGAGATCAACCCCGCGGACCGGACCTTCGACGCATCCTATCCCGGCGAGTGAGCCCGGGAGCGCACCGTCATCTTTCCGATTGAAGCTCCCACCCGCGTTCGACACGCTGGCGCAACCGATAGTCAGGTCGACCCGCCCAAAGGGCACAATCAACGGGGAGGATTCGATGATTCCTGTAACCACATTCGTGGGGACACCCGCGCTCGCACGAGGGCTGGTCATCCTCTTGTCGACGTTGCTTTTCGCCGGGTGCGGCGACGACGCAGTGACTCCCTTCCCGGCCGGTGGTGGTGCGGGCGGTGGCGGCGGTGGCGAAGATCCCGGTGGTGGCGGTGGCGGCCCCGGCGGTGGCGGCGGGGAGACCGGCACCACCGATCCGGTCACGACGCCCCAGGCAGGCCAGAACTACGCGGCAGGCACCCGGGTCGGCGATGCCGAATCCGGCGTCTCGTTCATCGTGGCTGACGGCTGGTCTGCGGCGCTCTCACAGGACGGGGCGATGCTGCAGCTGACGGTGCCGGGCAACGACGACGTGCTCAGTCTGGCCCTCGTCGGCGAGATCTCGATGGCCGAGGCTCAACAAACGCTGGGGAACCCGATAGACCTCGGCGACGGGTTCTCTCTGCAACCGTCCGGGTCGCCCCGAACCGACGGCTCCCAGGTCGAAGCCGACTACAGCGTCTCGGGCACGCAGAACCCGTTGCTCGGTTTCGTGCAGGTCACGGTGGGCTCGCACGGTCAGGGCTTGACGATGGTGGGCCTCGCGACCGAGGCCCAGCTCGATCGGGTTCGTAGCGACATCCGCACCATGGGTGCGAGCGCTCGGTTCGACGAACCCGGAGCCACGACCGGGGGAGGAGGCACCGGCGACGCCACGTTCGAGGCCGACTTTGTCGGCACACGGCACACCCGCTTCGTGGACGAGAGTGGCTACAACGAGGAAGAGATCATCACCCTGTGTGCGGGCCACAGAATGACCTACAACTGGACCTCGTCGAGTTCCGGCGGCGGTACCACCCTGGCGTACTTCAGGCGGGGCTCCGGCACCTGGTACGCTGCGGGAAGCGGGCTCACGGGCACGCTGGTGATCACCTTCGAGCAGGGCGAGTCCTACATGAGTGGCGGCACCACAGACATCGCGGGCGAGGTCTACACCTATGCCGTACGCTGGGAGGGCTCTGACGACAGTTGGGAACTCTACCTCGACGATTCCAGGTTCTACCGCGAGAGCGCTTCCTGCGACTGATCACTTTCCTTCGGCCTCGGTCAGGGCCTCGCGCGTCCTGCCCGGGTCCTTCCGGGCGACCGGATCTCGGGCTCGGCGGCGGCCCCGGAGCTCCGGCGCCGCGACGTCGCCTCCGAGGGAATCGAGGAGCCTCGGTATCAGTCGCGACTGCCCGGCTCTACGCGGCGGAAGCCCGACCGACGTTTGGTCGGCACCGACGAGATGGCGGCTTTCGCGACCAGCTCTTCCGGCGGCGGCTCCGTGTCCGTCGCGGAGCTGAGCGACCCCGACTCGACCGGAGGTTGCGTGGCCTCGCCCATGACCGAGAAGCTCGTCATGCCCTCGCGGAGGCAGTCCGTGATCTTCGCCGCGGGCCTGGGCCTGGCGAACAGGTACCCCTGACCCTTGTCACACCCCATGTCGACGAGTCGATGCATCGCGGACAGGGTCTCGATGCCCTCCGCGACGACCGAGAGATCCATCGAGCTGGCCAGTGCCATGATGCTCCGCGCGATCGCATGGTTGCCGTCGTCGTCGTCCAACTCCAGCACGAACGTCCGGTCGATCTTCAGCACGTCGATCGGGAACCGGGCCAGCTGGCTCAACGAGGAGAACCCCGTCCCGAAGTCGTCGATGCAGATGCCGATACCCTGCGCGCGGAGTGCGTCCAGTACCCGGATGGCTGCATCGGGGTGCGAGGTGAGCGCCGACTCCGTGATCTCGAGTTTGAGTCGGGCGCCGTCGACATCGTGTGCGTGTAGTAGATCGGCGACCTGATCCGGCAGGTCGGACCTGGCGATGTGGAGCCCGCTCAGGTTCGCGTTGACGGCAAATCCGTCCGGGAGCCCGATCTCCTTCCAGGCGGCGAGTTGACGGACGACCTCCTCGACGGTCCACTCCCCGAGCTCGACGGCGAGGTCCGACGACCGCTCGGCAAGCGGAATGAACTTGCCCGGCGACTGCGGTCCGCCCATCGGGTGGGTCCACCGCATCAGGGCCTCGACTCCCACGAGCGCGCTCGTCGAGAGATCGACGATCGGTTGGTATTCCAGGTACAACTCGCCCGCCCGCACGGCTGCACGGAGGTCTGCGGTGAGACGGGCGTCATCGAGCGCGGCGGCACGCTTCGCGAGCGAGAAGAACGAGAGGTGATTGCAGCGGTCGGCGCGGGCCTGTGCCAGCGCCGAACGAGCGTTGTCCACCAGCTCCGACGGGTCGACCGCGTCCAACGCCGTCGCCAGACCCACGTCGACGCTGACGTCGACCGCGTGGCCGTCCACCGAGTAGGTCGAGCTGAGCGACTCGACCAGAGCGTTGGCGAACTGCGCGAGCTCCTCTCCACTCCCCACACTCTCCAGGTGGACCGCCGCCTCGGCCGGCCCGATCCGGCCCAATGACGCGGAGGTGACTCGCGCGTCCATGATCTCCGGGCCGTCGAGCCAGCCGCTCAGCCGCCTGAGAACGTGGAGGAACACCTCGTTCGCTCCCGCCTCACCGAGCGCAGCGGTCAGGTGGTCGGGGTCGGCGATGCCGACACTCACCACGGCGTCGAACCCTCCGGCGACCTGGGGCCGGGAGCGCAGGATCGCGAGCGACTCGACGAACGCGGCCCTGTTCGCCACCCCACTCGCCGGATCGCGGGACTGGAGCTCGCGAACCCGGAGTTCGTTCTGCTTCGCGTCGTCGACGTTCTCGAGCGTGCCGACGATCCGGTCCGAGAACCCGAGCTCGTCCTCCACACACAGGCCCGTGGCCCGCACCCAGGTGACGGCCTCATCGACGAGAATCCGGTGTTCGACGCGGAATCCGGAGCGGCTCGCTCGGCACGAATCGATCGCTGCCCAGATGGAACCCTGGTCCGCCGGATGGATGCGGTCGAGCCACGTGTCGAGCGACACCGCGACCTCTTCCGCCGGCAGGCCGAGCAGAAGCCGGGCAGCCGACGAATAGAGGACCCGGTCTCGACCCAGCTGCCACTCCCACACCCCCAGTCCCGTCGAGCTGAACCCGAGCGCCTTCACATCGAGGGGGGTGGCGCATGCCCGGGTCATCGATCTGTGGCTGCCGGACCGCGAGATCAGACGGGTCCCGACCATGGGAGTCTGCGTGAGGATCGGCGGAGCGGTGTGCGCACGGCTCCGCGGCGGGGGTGTGAGTGTGCGCGGCGGCTGGGCCGTCGACACCGCGACGTCCCCAGTCGTCAGCGATGAGCGCTCGGCTGGCGGCATGGTCGGCGGGACCCGCTCCTGTCGACGAGGGGCGTCGGCGGGCGTCGGCTTCGGAGGCGTCGCCGTCGCCGTGCGCCGCCGCCTTATTGGGCCTGCCTGGGGTTGCACCCCTGCGATCCGTGGTCTCCGGCATGCGGCCGGTACCTCGACCTGATCGCGCAGTTCGCGCGGGCTGCCGTCAGTCGCCGTGCCGGGGCCGGTTCGATGCCTGCTCATGCAATGTCCCGAGTACTGTTGCAGGCACTCTATCGCGCGAACCCCGGGGGCGCCAGAAAAAACATTGCCAAAACAAGCACCTACAGCTCACACATCCTCGCACAACGTCGCACATTCGACGAGTGCCGGGGGCGTGGTCGTCGTCCGTGCGACCACATTTCGCAGGCCTGGTGGTGCCGCCTCTACAGTCGCGGTCCGTCGACCCGAAAGAGCACCAACCCCTCGCCCAACTCCGTCGGCGCGTCGAGCGTAACGTTGTCGCCGAGCTCGAGTGTGCGCTCGAATACGCCGGCGACGATCGCGCCCCCGTCGATCGCGACGACGCCGGTCGGCCGGTCCGAGCCCTCGCCTTCGGTGAACGCCGCCCACTCCAGCCGACCTGCGGCGTCGAACGACAGGATGCCGATGTCCGGCTCGATGTCCGAGCCCGCCGCGGGGATCCCCGGGCACTGCGGGCCGACCGAACGTACGACCGCGACGAACGACCCGTCCGGCCGTGTGTCGATCGCGATCGGCTCCGAGAGGCCCCGCAGCTCCGACGTCGTGATCCACTCGAACGCACCGGAGGCATCGAGCGCGACGATCGCATCGCTACCACCGCCCGTGCCCGCATCGAGGACCTGCACTGCCTCGAACCAGGTCTTGCCGGTGGTGTGCGCCCCGACGAGGAACCCGCCGTCGGGCCGCACGGCCGCACCGCCGACCCGCACCTCACCCTCGGCGGCGAGCGTCCCCTCCCACGCGATCTCCCCGCCGGGCCCGACCCGCGCGAGGTGTCCGGTCGCCGACGGACTCCCCACCCGGAAGCCGGCCCAGAGCAGCGCCGCGCCGTCCGTCGACGGAAGCACGGCTGAAGGCGCCGCGTCGTCGCCGTCGGTGCCGAAACCGGTGACGGCGGCAAGATCGCCGCGCACATAACGGGCGACATACACGTCGACCCCGCCGACGAGCTCCGGCGCCGTGTGTCCGTCGCCATCGCCGAACGCGTACACCTGTCCCTCACGCCCGGGAGCGATCCGCCCGGCGATCCACGCGACGTCTCCCACGACCCGCAAAGCGTCGCCCGAGATCGGTCCGATGCCCTCGTACACGTTCCAGTCGCGGTCTCGCGATCCCGGGTAGTGCCAAACGGCGACGGAGCCCGAGCAGCCCGGGGTCGTCTCGCCCAGGCACCCCGGCGCGACGACGTCCGACGTCATCAAGGTCGTATTCGTCCCGTCGAAGTCGATCGCCCGGATCTCGTCGCCGTATCCGAACCCCCCGACCTCCCCAGGCCCCAGATAGGCGCCGTCGAGCCCGTACTCCACCAGGAACGACTGCAAGGAGATCGTCTCGGCGACGACGCCGTCCGGGTCGAGGGGATCCAGCCACGCCTGCCGCGAGAACGCCGCCGAAGCGAGCACGGTGTCGCCGCGCCCCTCGATGCGGAGCGCGCGCCGAGGCGCCGGCTGCATCGCAGCGTCTTCGAAGAACGACGTCCAGACCGGACGCGCCCACGCCAGGGTCGCCTCGCAGTAGCACCCGCAGTCCGGCGGGGCCTCGGCATCTTCGATCGCGGCATCCGGCGCCGGGGTGTCCGTCGACCCGAGGTCCGAGCGGTCGGCGACATCCACCGATGCCGCGTCGACCGCGTCCTGCCCGTCGGTGCTCTCCACGTCGCTGCCCGGCGTGGTGCCGCACGCCGTCGCGACCAGCGCCACGACGCCGACTGCGACGAACGTCACGGGGCGGTTGGCGGGGGTCATGGCAGAGAAGGGCGCGAGCACGAAGGCGGCTTCCGAGACGGTTGCTGCGAAGCCTGGTGGGACCCGTCGTCGGGATCCAACCGCCCGGCACTGGGCCGTCGCCGCCCGAGAATGTCGCACGTCTGCTGACGTCCGAGGACCACGTCGACGTCGATGGTGGCGTGGTACGCGAACGAGGCGAACCGGAGGTTGCGGGACACGATGTCGGCCGAGTCGCCCTGAAGTCCCAGCGAAGTCTGACGACCGCTCGCGTACTCATCGCGCGCCTGGTGATTCCCGACCCCGAAACTCACCGGCACGATCGACAGCCGTGTTCGCACCCGGCACGCGGTCGCGCCAACTGCGATGTAGGGACCGAGCGTCCAGACGGGCAGCGTCGAGCCCCTGGCCTGTTCGCCGGGCCCCGGGCGGGCCAGCGCCACCTCGTTCCAGAGCCCGAAACTGGGCTCCACGGCCACGCGATGCAAAAACGAACTCCGGCCGACCGTGAGCAGCCCGCCGTAGAAGCCGAGCGAAACCGCCGTCCTCGGCCCGTCGCTGTCGTTCTGTGCGCGCAGGATCGTCTGCTCGGTTTGTCGAGTCGCGACGCGGAGCGCGGCCCCGATCTCCCAGAAGTCGGAGTACCCGCCGTGGAGCTCGAATCCGTGCTGGACGTACGGCATCCTCGCGTTCCGGGCCCCCGATGTCTCCAGGACGGAGTTGCGCACGAAGTACCCGACGCCCAGGAAGCCGTACCAGTCGTGCAACAGCCACCGTGCGGGGCCCCGCCCGGCGAGCTCCACCTCCGCAGGCTCGGCGTTCGTGGAGTCCGACGGCTCCTGGGCACCCCCCGTTTCGTCGCCGCCCGCAGCCGGAGAGTCCGATTCGCTGGTCTGCTTGGGGGACCCGAGATCCCCGGCCCATGTCGTGCCGGTTCCCAGCACGATCGTGATCGCGGCCACCAACAGTCGATTCATGGGGATCCCGACGGAATGTAGCTCTGCGCGAAGAACGTGCCAACGCCCTCTCCAAGACTGCAGACGACATCCGCGCTAGCGGCGACGGCGAGCGTCAGCCGACCGCCATCGGCATCGAACCCGCCGGGGTGGCATACCCCGCTCAACGCGGTCACTTGCGAGAAGAAGGAATCCGCCGTGGTGACGTCGATGCGCAGAGGGCCGGGATCCTCGCACGATGCACCGTCGAAGAGTACCTCGACGGAGCAGCGCCCAGCGGCGGCAATGAGGACGGTGTCGGTCAAGGAGACGGCGATCGGATACGCCGGATCGACCGCCGGCAGCGTGAGCCGTCTGCCCGCAGCGAGATCCAACTCCACCGGCTCATCCGTCATGGGGACCACAACGGTAGATTGGAACGCGGTCTGCGCGATCCGGCCTCCGTATTCGAACCCCGAACTGGGCGAGGAGCCCGTTCCGTTGCAAAGGAACTGGACCTCGGACACCTCGGTTGCAGCGAGCGCTCCGTCACCGTCCAGGTCGAGCCCCTGTTGGATCTGCACGCCGCCGTCCGAGCATTCGGGGCCAGCCGGAAGGGTCGCCATGGAACTCAGGAATCCGCCGAAGCAGGTGCGGGATTCCTGGGGCGTGGTCCCCGGGAGGTCGAACGAAGTCCGCATACTCAGCCCCCCGAACGCGCACTCCGCCGACGGGGCGATGGCTTCGATCTCGACTTGGGGGTTCGGCACGCACAGCGTCCCGAGCGGCAGCACCACCCCCGTCGCTGTCTCTCCCGTCGTCGACCCGGTCATCGTGCCCACCGTGAGCCCGACTCCGTCGCAGTCGCTCGGGGCCGGTCCGACTACGAAGTCGATGGGCCGGGTGCACTCGCACCGGTTGGCCTGGAATTCTTCCTCGAGCCGCCCCCGCTCCAGCGCTGCGTCGAACTCGTCGCGTCGCCCCTCCGGGACGGTGTAGTACTCCAGTCCGCCGTCCTCACACACCCGGCCAGACTGGCACGCTTCGCCCGGCTCGATGGGTGCGATCAACTCGAGAGGCGCGGCGCGGTGGCCATTCCGTGGGCACGCGATCTGAAACGCGGTGAGCGCAATGAGCGCCAGCAGTCGACCGAGGCGCGGCTTGGAAGGTTGGCGGACCTCGAGTCCGGTCGACCTGCGGGGGAGAGACCGTGTACGCATTACTCCTCGCTCAGACGTTGAGAAACGACCAACGCGGCGTCCGAGCCACCGAGCAGGCCGCAAAACTCGCCGGGGTCTGCCGTCAACTCCACGACGAGAACCACGCTCGACCGGGTCACCCGATATGTTCCGGGCACGCAGTCCCCACCAAACGCGACGAGCTTGCTTCCGTCTCCACCGGCGACCGTGCGATCGAGGTCTACGACCAGCGGTGTGTCTCGGCCGCCGCACTCCTCGTCGTTCACCACGATGCGAACGACGCACCGCTGCTCGCGTCCATCTTGAATCGCCCGATCGATGTAGTCGACCTGGAGTGTGCGCCCGGGGTCGACGCCGCTGACGATGACGGCCCGCGAGCTGCCCCGCTCCGCGAGCACGCGTCGGCCCTCCGGGTCACTGTTCAGCGAATCCGTCAGGGGGAAGCGTCGAACGAGCGAACCGAATTCGAATCCGACGGGCCCGTCGCATACGTGCCCTCCGAGCTCGTCGCCGGGTGCGTCGCGGTCAGAGGCGGTGCCAATTGAGAACCGTGTCCCGCCGAGGGGGCAGAGGTCACGGCCAGCCTCCACCGCGGCGATCGAGGACGAAGCTCCACACACCGAGACCGCCGCGCTCTCGCGATCTGCCGACTGTCCCGACTCATCGGGCGCCATGGAGATCTCGACCCCGAATGGGCAGGCGGGCGTGGGATCGGCTCGCGTCACCCCGGTCTCGAGCGTGGGCGGACACAATGCCAACGGATCGCCTGACGCCTCGCTGTCGGCCAGCACCCCGTCGCCGTCTCTGTCGCGTCCGGTGATCACCTGGATTCCTTCGCCGACGCCGCACAGCGAATCGCGCGATCGGAGTTCGACGCGCGGTGGAACCCGGCAGGTAACCGTTCAGGGGGGCGCTTGAGCTGACGCTCACCGGGAGCGCTTGCGGGA
>CAZFPM010000055.1:16647-27946 GCA_964520965.1 uncultured Myxococcales bacterium | reverse complement strand
CGACAGCGAGCTGCACGTGCACACGGACAAGACCCTCTTCGGTCGCGAGCGCACCGGTCGCGGGACCCGGCTCGATGTCTCGATGACCGAGGGCGTTCTCAGCCTGCTGGGCCCGGTGCTGAACACCGCGGGTGTGCTCGGACAGTCGCCACCCCGAGGGCGCGACATGCTCTCTGGTGGGCTCCCCAGTTACCGGATCTACGAGACCGCGGACGGTCGCTACTTCGCCGTGGGTGCCCTCGAGCCGAAGTTCTGGGCGCAGGTCTGCCAGGCCCTCGGCCATCCGGAGTGGGTGGGGGACGGCATGGCGACCGGCGCCGACGGTGAGGCTGCCGCCGCCCGGATCCAGGGCGTGTTCCGGTCGAAGACGCTGGACGAATGGAGCGAGATCTTCGCGTCGCTCGATGCGTGTTGCGAGCCGGTGCGCACCCTGGACGAGGTCATAGACGACGCCCACTTCCAGGCGCGCCGAGCGATCCGACCGGTGTCACCCGCGGGGTGGATCGCCGTACCCCCGACCAGCCGCGGGCGTGACGACCTCGACCGTCCGGTACCGCTCTACGGCGAACACACCCGCGCGATAGGTGAGGAGCTCGGCATCGACGCCGCGCTACTCGACGGGGCGATCGAGGCGGGCGACCTGCTGGAAACCGTCGCCGAGTCAGGCGGTTGAACGCGACCTGACGGCCGCTCCGCTACCCGCAATGGAACGACCGACCCGATGCGGTCGGCCGGTCCACGAGTGCCTGATAGAGGGGCCGGCTACTGCACGCGGAGCGGGATCTCTCGCGACGGTGGGATGTCCGGGGCGTGAACGTAGCGGGGCGTCCAGATCAGCGTCACGGTCTCGACGTCTTCGGGCAGCCGGGGGAAGTAGAGGCGCCCGAGGTCGCTCCGGCCGGTCGGCAGCGCTCCTTCGGGGAGCGCGGCTTCGTAAACGGCGCGAACCTGCCGCGCGACGAGCGCGTCGACGCCGGAGCGCGGATACGCGGGAGCCGGTCGCGCGTGCGTCGGGGCGAGTCGCGACGAGGCGGGCGGCGGCACCAGGAACCAGATCCGGCCGTACGCCGGCGCGTGCGGGTACCGATATGGTCCGCGGTACACGTACGTCGTCCGGTGGTGGTGATGGCCGGACCACCCGCCGTACCACGGGTCGTAGTGGTGGCTGCGCCAATGGTCGTGGGTGCGGTGGCCGTGCGTGCGGGTCGCGGGCGCTCTGGGCGGGCGCGGCGCGTCGATGGGCGTGAAGTGTGGGCCGCCGCCGGCCGCGACCGTGCCCCAATTCCCGGCGACGCGTTCCGCCCAGTCGGCCGGCGACTCGACGTCCGGATCGGCCGCACCCGGTGTCCCGCCCTCGGTGGTGCTGCCGTCGGCCATCGCCCCCGTGACCTGCCACGGGGTCTGGGCCGGCCAGCCGCGCCCGGCGTCGTCGATCAGCACGAAGTCGTCGAGCCGGATGTCCAGATCCTGACCACTGCTATTCGAGACCTCGACATCGATCGCGGTGATCCGGCGAGCCAACGCTCCCCCGAGAGCGGCCGTCGACGTCTCGAACGCGGCGAGCGTGATTCCGTCGTCGCTCGATGCCGGTTCCGCGGCAGGGTCCGCCGGCACGACGGTCATCGGGGGGAGACAGGCGGCGCCCAACGTCGCGCCCAACAGGGCGGCGAGCCACGCGATGCTTCGGTGGTTGTCAGCGGCTGTGAGACCGCGTGTGGCGTCGCGATGCATGTCGACCTTCCTGCCTCGGTGAGCGCACGGGTCAACATAACTCCCGTACCGGGCCTGCGCCACGCGCAATCGCTTCCGGCGCCCGCGCCCACTCGGTGCGCGATTGACCCTCGCGATCGGTTCCGATAGTCCGGAGCCCCACTCGCGAACGGTCTCGATGAGCGCTACCGACGCACGCCAATCCCGCCGTACGGCTCCGGCCTTCGTCGCCCCGTGGGCGATCATCGCGCTGATCGTCGGTGTCGCTTCGACCGTGCTGCCCTTGCAGTGCGGTTCGGCGTCCGCCCCCCCGGCCTGGTTCTTCGACGACGGAACCACCGTGCTTCGCGCGAACCGTCCCGACGAGGTCGCCCTGTCTGGCGCGGTGCCTTTCGAGACTCAGTTCGTCGCGCCCTGGACGCCGTTCTCCCCGTCTCGGAGCGACCTCCTGGACGTGGTGTTCCGGACCGGGACCCGGCTTCCGCCAATGCCTGCCGGCGCCGACATCGAGACGGTGGGAGTCCCCGAGTGGGTGCGGATGGTGGCGGTGGGCCCGGAGGCGTCCGACGAGCAGCCATCGAGACAGGTGCGCATCGAGGTCGCGGATCATCTTCGGTCGGCCGAGGTCAGCATCGAGCGCCCGGACGGGACGGTGCGGCGCTGTGATCGTTGGCTCTTCGGCCGGTGGTTCTGCGGGCCTGGCGACTGGAACTACGTCGGGCCCGCCGAGGTGCAGATCCGCGGGCGCGCCGAGCACTGCCTGTGGGCCCATCCGACCACGGAGGGCACGTTGGTCGTGAGCTTCCCGGACTTGCCCCGTGCGTCGCTCGTCACGGGCCGCCACGGGATCTCCGACCTCGGCGCCACCAGCGACGTCGTCGGCGAGTTCACGTTCGAGGTGCGGGTCGACGGCGAGGTCCTCGAGTCGCGTCGGCAGGCCAGAAGGCGGGGGATGACGTCGTTCCGGGTCGCGACAGGTCTCGACGAGGTGGAGACCTTCGATCTGGAGTTCCGTGTGGGCGGGGAGACGACGTCGCAGCGCCACTTCTGTTTCACGGCGCTGGTGCGCGACTTCCGGGCCTTCGGCGGGCGCCCCGAGGCGTCTGGGCGCACCTCTGTGGTCGCTGGCGGCGGCCAGGAGGCCCCGAGCGCCGGCTCCGGCGACGCCGACGGATCGGGATCGGAGGAAGGCTCCGGAGCGGCGGTCGACCCCCAGAGCGTGCAACGGGCGTTGCGTGGGCTCGACCGTGCGTTGAGCCCGCGACCCGTTGGCCCCGTGCGGGTTCCGCGGGAGGGCGAGCGATGAGATTCCGGCGCTTCGAAGCCATGGTCGGCCCGCTCGTCGCCGCCGTCGCCGCCGCCGTGGTGTCGCTTCCCGGCTTCCGCGGGCTGAACCTGTGGGCGCTCTGGCAGCTGGAGAGCGTCGAGCGTTTCGCGGCCTGGCGCGAGACGCCGAGCCCGGAGTCGATGCGGGCGGCGTTCGCCGACGACCACGGGCTCCTGCCCCTCGTCGGGCGCATGGTGTCGTTCGCCGTCGAGGCGGACGAGGCCCTCGCCGGGCTTCGCTTCGCCGCGGTCGTGGCCGCGGCCATCGCCGTGTGGGTGGCCTACGCGTGGGGGCGTCGCGCGGGCGGCGTATTGGCGGGCCTCGGTGCAGCCGCGGCGCTCTTGGCGACGCCCCGCTTCCTGGCCGCAGCGACCGTTCCCGGCCCGACGATTTTCGCGCTCGCGACGACCAGCTTCGCGGCGTATGCGTGTGTGCGTGCCCGGGGAACGGTGGCCTGGGGGCCCGCGGCGTGGTTCGGCGTCGTGCTGGCCATGATGACCTCGCTCGTCGGCTGGCTGCTCCTGCTCCCGGTCGCGTATCTCACCCTGGTCGACGGCCGTCGCGGGGGGCGCCCCGGCATGGTGACCATCCGGCCCGTCGCCTGGTGGATGCTCTTGGTCCCCGCGGTCGCGCCGCTGCTGGTGATCGCCGCGACACCCTACCTGCACGACGACGTGGGCGACCGGCTCGGCGACATGCTCGGCACGTGGCTGTCGCGCCCTGCAGAGCCCTTTCTCTACGCGGGCAGGTTGTTCGGGCCGGAGCGTATCCCGCTGCGCCTGCCCCCGGTCGTGTGGGCGGTAACGGTGCCGCCGGCGTTCGGCTTCCTGGCGGGAGCCGCGTTCCTGCGCGCCGCTCCGGCCTTCCGGTGGATGTTCGCTCGCATTGCAGGCCCGGTGGAGGACCCGGGCGAGGGCCTGCGCTCCGCTTGGGTGTTCGCGACCGCCGGTTGGTTGGCGGTCGTCGGGCTCCGCTCCCCCTACCACGGCGGCATCGATCTGCTGGCCGTGGGTCTACCTCCGATCGCCGTCGTCGCCGGGTGGGGTTTCTCCCGGGCAGCGCGGTCGATCGCGGCCATGGCCGGCGCCGGGGTCGTGCGCCAGGGCGTGGCCGTCACGTGCCTGGCGTCGCTCGTCGCAATCGTCTCGATCGCCGACACGCGTCGGGTCGACGGCCACTTCGAGGCCTATTTCAACAGCCTGATCGGCGGAACGGGCGGCGCGGCTCGAGCCGGGATGTCCCGCTACCCGCACGGCCCGGCACCTCCAGACCTCTTCGCGCGGCTGGGGCGAGAAGGGCAGACGACGCCGGTGGCGCTCCTCAGCAATGCGTGGGAGCTCGGTCCGGTGGTTGCGCGATACGAGCAAATGGGCGTGATCCCAGGGCCGGTCGTCGTCACCGACCCCGCGGTCGCCGAGGTGATCTGCCTGACCTTCGACGACGCGCTCCCCGAGTTCTACCCCGTCGTCCGGGACTTCCTGGCCTTCGTGCGCCCGGGCGACGCGCGTGGCGCATGGGCGATCGCGGACGGTGTTCCCCTGATCGGCGCCGGCTGGCGGTAGACGACGGCTCTACCCTTCGTCTCGCCAGTCGCTCGGGACCCCGTAATCCGGGATTTCGCGCTCGAAGTAACGCGGTGCCCCTTCGCAGTCCCACCGAACGCGTGCGAGGTCGAGTTTCTCACCGGCGAAGCGGACACCCTCCGCCTCGAGCAGGGCGCGCTGAAGCGTCGCTCGCTCGACATCGCCTTTGAAGCTGATCCGGCCCTGTGCGTTGATCACCCGCTGCCAGGGGAGACGCGCCGCGCCGGCGTGGGTCCTCAAGACGTTCCCGACGGCCCGGGCGGCCCGCGGCGTCCCCGCGAGAGTCGCGACGTCACCGTACGTGAGCACGCTGCCTATTGGGATCGACGCGACGATTTCGATCACTCGGCGGCGGAACTCTCGTGCACTCATCGTTCAACGGAAGTCGAAGCGGACGCCGACGGTGGCGCCGACCCGGTGGTAGATGTCCATCAGCGCGCCCGCAACGCCGCGACCGGTAGCGATCGCACGCCCGGAGCGAGCGCTCGGCTTGGATGAACCGCCCACGAATGAGGCCGTGTACCGGATACCGAACGTGAAGCTGACGGTGCGGTCGAGGCGCACGTCGACTCCGCCACCCGCGCTCACGTTGAAGCCGCCCCGCGTCTGGCGACCGAGGTTCTCATCATCGTAGAGCGCGAGCGTCAGGCCCGGCGACACGATGCCGTACACGCGAGCCGTCCGCGCACGGCCGCGTTGGGCCGGTTCATCGACGACCAGGTCGACCGGAGCGCGATCACGGGGCCGCAGGTACAAGCGCGGTCCGACGTTCAGGTGGTGAAAGCGCAATGCCGGTCGGTCGTCGCCTCGTAACGAGTGCGTCTGTTCGTCGGCGCCGCACTCGTATCGGACCTCTGCGTCGGCAATCTCTCCGTTCGGGAGCTGCTCGGCCGGTCGATCGCCCACGCACTCGACCCGTCGCTCCCGCCACGCGAACCGCTCGAAGGCGTAGGCCACCTCGACCGTCGAAACCGTTGCGGCGATCCCACCCCGGACGCCGACGGTGTTCCACCAGTTCGCGAGCGTGGGCGTGCCCTGCGCCCTCTCTCCGGCCTCTGTCTCGACGTCGAGTGCCACGACATCGTGCAGCGACGCCGACAGCGGAAGCAGCGGGCCCGCGTCGATTTGAAGTCCGAACCTGCCCTCGGCCAGCGTGGGAATCGCAGTGCAGACGACGCCGATGAAGACCGCCCATTGAATCCACATGGCCCGGTTGGCAGCGCGTGGAGACGGCGTCTTGGGTGTTCGCTGGCAGCAGTTGGGCGAGAGGGGAAGCACGGTGGGATGTTCAGAGATCGTGCCGCGTTCGGCAAACATGCTGGCGCACCCGGCCCGCAGACCCCCGTGTGGCCGGGGGGTACGGTCCGCGCGTGCGGCGGCTCGCGGGCGCATGGTACCCAGCTTGCGGGTCGGGGTCACAGACCGTACGCTGAGGAAGAACTCGAACCCGGGGCTCGCATGATCGCCGTCATCCTTCGGTTCCTGCTGGTCGTCCTCAAGGAGATGTTGAGGGTCGCCGGC
Source organism: uncultured Myxococcales bacterium (assembly GCA_964520965.1). Lineage (GTDB taxonomy): Bacteria > Myxococcota_A > Bradymonadia > REDH01 > REDH01 > CAZFPM01. The sequence goes on along the minus strand of CAZFPM010000055.1, from coordinate 21,805 downwards.
GCGTCGGTATTGAAGGCGATGGCCGCGGCCGCTCTCGCAGCGTTGATCAGCGGACTGGCGCAGGGGCTGAAGGCGGGGATCGCCAAGGCGAAAGAGGAGACGTCTGCATCGCGGGAGGCGTCCGAGCCGGCCTGAACGACCGCCGGTCCGACGCACCAGCGCGGGGTTTGACGGCCCTGCCTCTCCGTGGCGACGATCCAAAACTCGCGCCGAGAAGCCGGTGCGCTATCATCCAACGCCATGTGTGCGCGAGTTCCCCACATCAGCCTACTTCTCGTGCCGATCGTCTTCGCGGTCGGCGTCTCCGGCTGCGGCACCTTCGGGTGGGGCGTTCGTCCGGAGCCGGTCGCGCCCGCCGCGGCGGTCGAAGCGTTGGCATCGGCGTCGGCGGTGATCTCGATGGCGAACGTGTCGGGGGTCCTCGCTCTGGAGTCCGTCTCCCCGGCGGCGACGACCCGCGTCGTGCGGCTCAGCCACGGTGAAGAAGAGGGGCGTGGCGGACCGGCTCGGGCGGTCCGCACGGTCGTGACCAACCCGGACACCCCGACCTCGCCGTCGCGTACGTTGCTCGTGCGCGGCGAAACACGGGAGACCGCGTCGTCGTCGCCCGGCACCGAGCGATGGGCGATGCCGGTGAACGATCCCCGGATCACGAGCCACTTCGGTCCGCGCATCGACCCGATCACCGGGGAGCGGGGACGAATGCACCGCGGCACAGACTTCGGAGCGCCGAGCGGGACCCCGGTGCACGCAACGGCGAGTGGCGAGGTTGTCTTGGCGGGTTGGTGCGACAGAGGGACGGGGAACTGTGTCGTCATCGACCATGCCGGTGGCTGGCGCAGCCAGTATTTCCACATGTCCTCGGTGTCGGTCCGCGCGGGGTCCACGGTGGCCCAGGGCGAGCGGATCGGTGCCGTGGGGTCGACCGGCCGTTCGACAGGGCCCCATCTGCACTTCCAGGTGGGCCGCGAAGGCGAGGCGACGGACGCGGAGCCACTCTTCGGGGAGCCGGTGAGGTAGACGGGTCGGCCGCGCCGATGACGGGGGTGATTTCCGGTCCTGAGCCACTCTGGGCACTGGTCGGCACGGTCCAGATGCCGTAGTATCGATCGTCTGCGTTCGACCCACCCACCGTCGACGGCGAACGAACATGAGTGACGCCCGCATGGGGCAGATCCACTTTCTGCACGGAACGGAGCCCGGCCGTGGTCCGACGCGCTGCGACGTCTGCGGTACCGAGTTCGAGCTGCGCTACGCCTATCAGCAGGTCAGCGTTCGCGAGGAACGCCGCTACGCTTGCGGACAGGCGTGCCGCGACCAGCTGTTGTCGGGGATTCCCGGGCGCCAGGGTAACGGTCGGCGCGAGACGGCGCGGCTGGCGATTCTCAACCAGAAGGGCGGCACTGGGAAGACGACGACGGCGGTGAATCTAGCGGCGGGGTTGGCGGCCGAGGGACGGCGGGTCCTTCTTGTCGACGTCGACGCCCAGGGTCACGTCGGGGTGAGTCTCGGCGTTCGGGGCCAGCGCACGCTCTACCACGTGATCGTCGAGGGTCAGGATCCGCGCCAGTGCGTGGCGCGGGCGGGCGAGAATCTCGACGTGGTGACGAGTGACGAGACGCTGGCGAGCGCGGAGATCTTCCTGGCGCGCAAGAACGAGGGTCGGGACCGGATTTTGCGTTCGAGGATGGCTTCGGTTAGCGACTATGACTACGTGATCCTTGATTGCGGCCCGAGTCTGTCACTGCTGAACATGAACGCGTTGACCTTCGCCGACGAGCTGCTGGTCCCTGTGTCCTGCGACTTCCTGTCCCTGGTCGGGGTGCGGCAGATTCTGAAGACGGTGAAGCACGTCAACGAGCTCCTGTTGCATCCGATCCGCATCATGGGCGTTCTGCCGACGTTCTACGATCAGCGCAATCGGATCAGCGACGAGTCGGTCAAGTCGCTGCAGAGTTACTTCAAGGACCGCGTGTTGCCGCCGATTCGCGTGAACACGCGCCTGAAGGAGGCGCCGTCCCATCGCAAGACGATCTTCGAGTACGCGCCGTACTCCCGGGGCGCCAACGACTACCGTCGTCTGGTGCGCTCCGTGACGCGGTACTTCGAGAAACGCACAGGTGATCGATATGGCCAAGAAGCGACCAATCGATGACCTCGAGCCCGTGATGGGGGCCGACCCCCTCGCGGACGCCGAGGAGATCCTCCAGTCGACGTTCTACGGAGCGACCGGCCGCGCGGACGCGCGAGAAGCCGAGTCCCGACCGACACGGCGGCGCTCGACGCGGCAACGCCGTTCCAAGAAGGCGCGCAAGGCGCCGACCCACTACAAGATCGTCAGCATCTCGCTGTACACCGAAGACATCGAACGCATCGACGGGCTGGTCGCCGAGCTCAAGGAGACCGGCCACCCGAAGGCGAACCGATCGGCACTGATCCGCTACGCGATCGACACGGTCGACATCAGCAAGATGCCGAAGAGTTACTGACGGCGCAGCGGTTGGCACCCCGCGGGCCTGCGCCCGCGCGCGCGTCCGCGCAGCGTCTTTGACAGTCTGGGGCCCGTGACGTATGAAGTGGCGATGCTCGCGCTATCCGTCCGGGGACGCAGACTCGTGCCGGACGAAGCTCGGCGAACGTCCCGGAAACCCAACCGCCGACGTCGCGGTGGGCCTCAGCAACAGAGCCGTTTCATTCCTGAAGGACGCCATGCTCCGCGCCAAGCTCGCTTTCCTGCTGCTCTTCGTCATCGTCGCGATGGTGAGCGTATCGCTCCTGCTCACCGACCGCATCGCCACGGACCTCGTGACCGAAGCCGAGGAGCAGCTCAAGTCGAGCAACGAGGTCGTTCGACTCGCGAATAACATCGGCGACTACTCGGTGATGACCGAGGCCGCCGATGCCGTCTCGGTCCCCGAGATCAACGCGGGCATCGTGTGCCCGACGACCGAGGAAGCGCTGGCCGAGGCACGGCGCGAGGTCACGCCGCCGACTGAAGACGGTGCGCCGCCGGTCGAGCCCGTCGCTCCGCGCACGACCTGCACGACGACCCAGCACATCGCTGTTCTGGACGCACTCAAGGCGTGGAACCGCGCTCGCGGTGACCTGCGTGCAGACAACGAGCTGCGTTACCTCAGCGACCGGGACAGCGGCTACGCGATTCCCCATGAGCCCGACCTCCTGATCGCCGCAGACGCCGATGGTGTCGTGGTGGCGCGCGTCGGCTTCGACAAGGACGACTGGTTCGGCGCGTCACGGGCGAACATGCAAGAGTTCGCCGTGGTCAGCCGGAGCGAGCTCGGCACCGTTCAGAACGACCTGATCGTCTGGCGTGAGCACGAGAGCGCCGCGCCGACGCTCGCCCAGGTCGGTGTTGCGCCGATCATCGTCGACGGCGCGTTCGCCGGTTCCATTCTCGTTGGCTACTTCCTGACCGACGACTCGGCGGACGAGGCGGGACAGCTCCTCTTCGGCGTCGATGTCGCCTACTTCTTCCGCGCCGGCGGTAGCGACGTCGCGTTCGCCGGGACCACCTACGCGTCGCGCCCGGACTTCCTCTCCGGAATGGAGAGCGCCGAGTTCGTGCAGCGCAGCGGCGGAGGCGAGGAGACGATCTCGTTCGCCGAGGTTGCGCTGACCCGCGGCGGCACGGTCTACGATTTCGAGCACGATGGAAAGCGCTACATGGTGATGTCCACGGCGCTGTCCAAGAGCACCGACGGCACCGAGGTCCAATCCGGCTTTGTCGTGATCACCTCGGCCAGCCAGGCGGTCGCGCCACTGAGTCGCCTCAGCATGATCACTCCCGCGCTCGGCTTCGGCCTCCTCTTCATCGGCGTCTTCGGCATCTTGATCGCGATCCGCGAGTTCATGATGCCGGTCGAGGAGATCTCGAAGGGCGTACAGGAAGTCATCGCCGGCAACCGCGACTACATGTGGGAAGTCGACGAGAAGAACCACCTCTCCGACCTGGCCCACTCGCTCAACATCATGAGCGCGCGGCTGCAGGGCAAGAGGGACCCCGATGCCGACGACGTCGAGGGCGCCGAGGATTGGGCCGCCATGGCCGGACAGCCCGCCGCGCAGCCGGCTGACGGAGGCGCCAAGAAGGGAATCGCCGGGCTCGGCAACCTCCGCGGCCGTCAGGCCGAGGAATCCGGAACCTCCGACGAGGCTGAAGAAGAGTAGTCCTCGGCTCCCGAGCGAGGGAGAGCCCTTGCCGCGAACACCGATCACCACCGGGCTCGACGCGCTGCTCGCCGACAGCGATCGGCTCGGTGCGCTCGCGAGGCGGCGGGTCGCCATCCTCGCGAACCCGACGTCTGTCACCAGTGCGTTCGTCCACATCGTCGACGCGTTGACCGCCGCCGGTATCCGGCCCGTGCGCCTCTTCGGTCCCGAGCACGGACTGCGCGGCGAGGCCCAGGACATGATCGCCGTCGGGCAGACCGTCGACCCGATCTCGGGCGTCGAGACCGTCAGCCTCTACGGGACCACCCTCGACACCCTCAAGCCGACCGCCGAACAACTCGACGGCGTCGACCTGATGATCGTGGACCTCCAGGACATCGGCGCCCGCTACTACACTTACATCTACACCGCGCTCTTCGTCGTCGAGGCCTGCACCGAGGCGGGTGTCGACTGCCTGGTCCTCGACCGGCCGAATCCGATCGCCGGTGCCGTCGAAGGTCCCGAGGTGCGCGACGGCTTCGAGTCGTTCGTCGGTGCGCTCCCCCTGCCAAACCGCCACGGGCTCACGCTCGCCGAGGTCCTCCGATTCGCCGCAGGCCGACAACACGAGCTGAGCTTCGAACTCCTTCCGTGTTCAGGCTGGCGACGTCGACTCTGGTTCGACGAACACGACGCACCCTGGGTCTTGCCGTCGCCGAACATGCCCACGCTGCAGACCGCCACGGTCTACCCGGGAATGTGTCTGCTCGAAGGAACCAATCTCAGCGAGGGGAGAGGCACGACTCGCCCGTTCGAGATCTTCGGGGCTCCGTGGATCGACGCGATGGCGCTCGCCGAGCGGCTGGCTCGGCTCGAGCTTCCCGGCGTCGCGTTCCGTCCCCTGTCGTTCGAGCCGACGTTCCAGAAGTGGGCTCGAACGCGTTGCGGCGGACTGCAGATCCACGTGGTCGACCGCGCACGCTACGAT
>CAZFPM010000055.1:0-16637 GCA_964520965.1 uncultured Myxococcales bacterium | reverse complement strand
TCCGCGCCGGCGCAGCGATCGTGTGGGCCTGCCGCGACGTGTTCGGCGATGCCCTGCAATGGCGCGAGCAGGCCTACGAATTCGTGACCGACGTGCCCGCCATCGACCTCCTCTTCGGCTCCGAAGAACCGCGGATCGCCATCGACGCCGGGTGCTCGTTCGCCGACCTGGCCGAGCTCCTCGCGACCCCGGACCCGCTGGCCGCCGACGTGCAGCGTGCGCATCTGCCGGAGTACGATGTCTGACGGGACGCCCCACCGGGTCGCGCTCTTCGGCGGCAGCTTCGACCCCCCGCACGTGGGACACACGCTCGTCACTGCGTGGGCGATCGCGGCACTCCCGATCGACGAGGTGCGCTGGGTCCCGACCTGGCGGCATGCCTTCGACAAGCGGCTGACCGCGTTCGAAGAACGACTGGAACTCTGCCAGATCGCCACCGCGGTCTTCGACGAGCGCGTCGTGGTGGACCCGATCGAGGCGACGCTCGGCGGCGAGAGTCGCACCGTCGATACGATCGAGGCGATCCTGGAGCGTGAGCCACACATCGACATCTCCCTGCTGGTCGGCGCCGACATCGTGCCTGAGCTGCCCCGGTGGAAGCGATGGTCGGAGATCGCGGCGCGGTGCGGCCTCTTCGTGGTGGGGCGTGGGGGTTTCTCGTCCGGGCCGGGCGACATCGTGCTGCCCGAGGTGTCCAGCACGGCGATCCGACGCGCCGTCGGCGAGGGAGATTGGGGGGCGCTCGAGGGACACGTCGACCTGCGCGTGCTGGACCGCATCCGGGAGCGCGGCCTGTACGGGGCGTAATACGGACTCTCCCCGCTTCGGCCCGATCCGGGCTGTGGCGCCTACCGTTCCCGTTCGGCCGCCAGGAGCGTCCGGACAGCGGTTACCACCGCGTCGGGCGCGCCCCCCCGTTCGGCGAGATCGGCGAGCCGCTCGGAGAGGGAGCGGTAGAGGCGGCCGGAGTCGGGTGCAGCGCGGTCCAACCAGGCGAGGTGCTCGCGGACGGTCCCAGCGTCGCCTCGAACCAGCGGCCCGGTGGCTGCCTCCGGTAGTGGCAGGCGTCGAGCGTTGTCGGCGCTGCCGGCCGCGAGTGTTGCCAGGCCGTCGGCCAACGCCGGGTCTGCGAGACCGGCCGCCTCGCAGACGACACGGGCGGTCTCCAACAAGGCGTAGACGCCATTGCTCGCGAGGACCGCGGCCGCGTGGTACCCCACTCGGGCGTCTGCCGGAACCGCGCCGGGCACGCCACCCGCGGCGCGAGCCAGGGCATCGGCTCGGGCGCGTGCTGCACCCTCGCCGTCGACGCCGAAGAACACGCCAGCAAGCCGCGCGAGGTCATCTGGACCTCCGGCGAGCGAGCAGAGCGGATGGCACGCGCCGACGGAGCCCCGGACTCCCGCCGAGCGGAAGACGGCGGCCGGGTGGGAACCGGACACGTGGATCCAGACGAGGTCCGTGCGCTCGCGGACCGGGTCGGGGAACGCCGCGACGAGCCGGCGGAGCGTGTCGTCGGGGACGGCGAAGAGCAGCGTGTCGACGGTGGCGTCGACGTCAGGCAACGCGCCGACGGCGATCGGGACTCGCGGGTCGAGGCCCGGAGGCCGCGGGCCCGGGCGTCGCCGGCTCACGCCCGCGAGAACGCCTTGTTCGTGGAGCAGGCGGGCGAGCGGAAGCCCCGCGCGTCCGACACCGATGACGAGCCAGCGTCCGTCGAGCGGTACGCCGCCGGCCGATGTCGGCGTCATTCCGTCGCCCTCAACTCCTGGACGCGGACGTCGCCGTCGCAGACCACGACCTCGAGCTCGGCGGGGGGCGTGACCTGTCCGGAGAGGATCAGGTCGGCAATCCGGCTCTCGACGAGGCGCTCGATCGTACGCCGCATGGGCCGCGCGCCGAGCTCCGGGTCGAAGCCGCCGGACTCGATGAGAAGGTCGACCACCTCGGGAGCGAACGAGAACGCGATCTTCCGCTCCTCAAAGAGGCGTTCGCTCGAGCGGGTGAGCTGGAGTCTGGCGATCCGGGCGACCTCGTCCTTTCCGAGGGGCCGGAACACGAGTTGCTCGTCCATTCGGTTCCACAGCTCGATACGGAAGTGGGAGCGTGCGGCGTCCCGAACGCGCGAGTCGATATCGTCGCCGTCGGGGGTCACCTCTGACTGGCCGAAACCGACGCGTCGCCGCGTGTCTCCCCCGAGGGCGGTCTCTGCCCCGAGGTTGGAGGTCATGATGACGACGGTATGGGAGAAGTCGACGGTGCGCCCGCGCGAGTCGGTGAGTCGTCCCTCGTCGAGGAGTTGGATCAGGAGGTTGAGGACGTCTGGGTGGGCCTTCTCGATCTCGTCGAGGAGCACGAGCTGGTACGGCTTGCGCCGCACTGCCTCGGTGAGTTGTCCGCCGATGTCGTGGCCGACGTATCCGGGCGGCGACCCGATGAGGCGCGCGACGGAGTGCGCTTCCATGAACTCGCTCATGTCGAGCCGCAGCATGGCGCCTTCGCGCTCGAAGAGGACCCGGGCGAGGACCTTGGCGAACTCCGTCTTGCCGACGCCGGTCGACCCGAGGAAGAGGAAGCTTCCGATCGGTCGGCCGCTGACGAAGCCGGCGTAGTTTCGGCGCAGCGTGTGCGCGACCCGTTCGATGACCGCGCGGTGACCGACGAGGTCGCGCATGAGCTGTTCCTCGAGATTGAGGAAGAGCTCACGGTCGGCCATGAGGAGCTTGTCCGGGGAGAGGCCGGCCAGGCGCGCCACGATCTCGGCCACAAGGGGCCGGCCCACCGCCGCGGCACCGATGCGGCGCGCGCGGCTGCCGGCGAGATCGAGAACGCTGATCGCCTTGTCTGGCAGGCGGCGGTCCGGGAGGTACCGATGGGTCAGCCGAACGGCCGCCTCGATCGCGTCGAGGCCGAACTCGATGCCGTGATGCTCGGCGTACGTGTCGCGGACGCCGGTGAGGATCCGGATGGCCTCGTCCGGCTCCGGTTCGACGACGCGGACCTGCTGGAAACGCCGCGCGAAGGCCGGGTCGCCTTCGATGAACCGGTGGAACTCGTCGAAGGTGGTGGCGCCGATGCACGGGAACTCGCCGCGCGCCAGTGCGGTCTTCAACTCGCCGGCGCCGTCACTGCTGCCGTCACCGGAGCCCCCCATCCCGATCCATTGATGGAGTTCGTCGAGAAAGACGATGATCTGCCCGCGCGAGGCGAGGACCTCCTTCTTCAGCTGTTGCAGTCGTTCGCTGAACGAACCACGCAGACCCGTGCCGGAGATCACCTTCGAGGCTTCCAACTCGACCACGATGCGTCCACCGAGCCCGGGAGGCGGCTCCACGCCGCCACTGCCGACCATTCGCTGCGCCAGCCCCTCGGCCACCGAGGTCTTGCCGACACCGGCGTCGCCGACGAGCACCGGGTTGTTGGCCCGGCGCTTGTTCAGGATGTCGACGAGCTGGTCGATCTCCGAGTCGCGTCCGACGACCCGATCGAGGTTCCCGTCGTAGGCGAGCAGGCTCAGGTTGCGGCCCATCTTGGCGAGGAGCGGGTAGCGGCTTTCCCTGAGCAAGAGCTGGTGTCGAGCCACGGCCTCGGGTCGCCCGGTGACCGGCTTGTGCTCGCCGGTACGTCGGACGCTCGGCGGCAGTGGGAGGTCGGTGCGGGCGGCTTTGCGGGGGGGCGGGGTCTTGCCGAACACCCGGGCGGCGAGCGATCGCGTCGTCTCACGCTCACCGGACGGCTCGGCCGGACGCTGCGGCTTGCCTTCTGTACGTCGACGCCGACGACGAACGTCGTCGGGCTCCCTCAATCCGCGGGCCGGAGCCTCGTCGGGCCCCTCCTCCTCCTCGCGGGTGACGGTCCGCGTGGCGGAGAAGCGAATGGGCGCCGTACCGACCGCCCGCGCTGGAGCGGTCACGGTGGCGCCCACCACGAGATCGTGGTCCTGGTACGGCTCGGCGACGGTGCTGGTCAGGTAGGAGAGGGCGGTGTTCCGGACCGTCCCCATGTCGAGCTCCAGCGTCGAGATCAGCTGGTAGGCGGCAGACTCGACGAACGAGCACAGGGCGACCAGCACGTGCAGGCTGGTGACCTGGTCGCCGCCGGAGACCAGCGCGACGTCGTGCGCCCGGCGCATGATGCGGTCCCAGGTGTCCGGCGCCTCAGTCGGGGTGTCCGCGAGTTGGTCCAACAACCGGTCCGCCGTCACCTGCCGGTCGCTGAGGAACATCGACGCGCGGTTCTTCAGCGTGAACAGGCAGAGCAGGAGATGCGCAGAGGTGAATTCCTGACCCAAGCGCTCGGCAACGTCGCGGCTCTCCTCGGCCACGCTCGCCAGCTCCTTGCTCCACACCAGATCCATCCGCTCGTCGCCTTCCGTTCACCGCCGGGTGCATCCGAGACTAGCGCGTGGATCCGCGCATTGCAATCGTTCCGAATTGGTCGAAAAGTGTCGCATACACAGCAAGTTGTACGACAAAGCCAATGCAAGATGTCGCGCTGGGTGCCCGCGAAGAATACCCCCGAGAAATCGCTTCAATCCGGCGCACCTCGCCGGCCGCCAGATCAGGAGCGTGCAACGAGTCCCAGACCCCGGCGAACCAGACCTAGCGGCGCCCGAACACCTTGCTGAGGAAGCCCTTTTCTTCGTCGTCGGTCGGCAGGGGACCGGCCGCCGGAGACCGTCCGTGGACCGTGACCGCAGTACCGCCGAGGGCCGCCAGGAACTCGTGCGCGTCGCGGAACCGGTTATCGGGCTTCTTCGACAGCCCCTTCGCGACCGCCCAGTCGAACGGGGTGCCGCGGAGCTCCGGAACGGTGACGGGGGGCGGAGGGTCGTTGACGTGCTTCAACATGATGTCCATCGCGCTGTCCCCCTGGAAAGGCGGAACGCCGCACAACATCTCGTAGATCAGCACGGCGACCGCGTAGATGTCCGACCGGATCGTCAGGTTCGCGCCCTTCGCCTGCTCCGGGGACATGTACGTCGGCGTCCCCATCGCGCGCCCCTTGAGCGTCAGGGCCGGATTGCCGTCGTCGAACGTGAACTTCGCGATCCCGAAGTCCAGCACCTTGATCACTTCGCGGCCGTCTGTCTGTTGCACCAGGAACACGTTCTCCGGCTTCAGATCCCGGTGAACGATTCCCTGGGCGTGCGCCGCGGTGAGCCCGCTCAGAACGCCTTGCGCGATCGCGACGGCCCTCCGAAGCGAGATGCCCCGCACCCCGTCGAGAATGTCCGAGAGCGGGTACCCCTGCAAGAGCTCCATCGCCAGGTAGAGATCTTCCTCGAAGCCGTAGTCGTGCACCAACACGATGTTGGGGTGCTGGAGCCGCGAGATCATGTCCGCCTCGCGCCGGAACCGGGCCACGACCTCCTGGGGCCGTGGCGCGATCGGTCGAATCGTCTTCAGCGCGACGATTTTGTCGGTGTGCGTGTCGGTCGCCTTGTAGACGATCGCGTAACCACCGCGACCGATCTCCTCCATCACCCGATAACGCGTCGCGACAAGGTCCCCCTGGCTCAACGGTGATGCACCGGTCAGACCGGGCTCGTCATGCATCGCGGCGCTCCGAGGTCATGTGAGTTCGAGGGCTGGCGGTGGGGACGGTCTTGGACTTCGAGCGGCTCTCGCTGGATAGGCGAGGCGATGGAGTCCGCTTCAGGGTCGAGCCAATCTACCCAATGGCGCGACCACTCGCAAAGTGTTCGGGGGCGACGTTGCCCCTGCGCGCACCCCGTGCTAATCGCCCCGCTTTCCGCTGTCGACCTCCCAGGCGCTGGCCGCGCGGGCGCGCGCTCAATGAAGCTTCGCCGCATCGAAATCCTCGGGTTCAAGTCCTTCCGGACCAAGACCGGGCTCGACATCGAGGACGGCGTCACCGGTGTCGTCGGACCGAACGGTTGCGGCAAGTCGAATATCCTCGACGCCATCCGGTGGTCCATCGGCTCGCAGTCGCCCAAGGATCTGCGCGGTCGCGCCATGGAAGACGTCATCTTCGCCGGCAGCGACACCCACCGGCCGATGGGGTTCGCGGAGGTCTCCCTCACCCTGAGCAACGACGGCCAGGGCGTCCCCGGACAGTGGCGCGACGTCGCTGAGCTCCGCGTCACCAGGCGCCTCTTCCGGACCGGCGAGTCCGAGTACGAGATCAACGCCGCCCGCGTCCGCCTCCGCGACATCCAGGAGCTATTCCTCGGCACCGGCGTCGGCGCCAAGGAGGCCTACTCGATCATCGAGCAGGGCCGCATCGGGTTCATCGTCGCCGCTCGCCCGGACGAGAGGCGGTCCCTCATCGAAGAGGCCGCCGGCATTACGCGCTACAAGTTCCAACGCCGGAGCGCCGAGCGACGGTTGGAGAAGACCGAGCAGAATCTCGTCCGCGTCCGCGACATCCAGGCGGAGGTCGGACGGCACCTCGGCTCGCTCAAACGCCAGGCACGGCGCGCCGCCCGCTGGCGGGAACTCACCGGGCGCCGACGCTCCCTCGAGGTCCGGGCAGCTCTCGACCGGCGCGACCGGATGCACGCCGTGATGGCCGACGTCGACGGGGCTCTCGCCCGGCACCGGACCGCCTGGACGGCCGCGCAAGCCGCACTGGCACGGGTCGAAGCATCCAGCGCCACCGGGCGCGCAGAACTGACCCGGCTGGAGCAGGCTCTCACCGAGGCCACCGAAGCCACCTACAAGGCGCGTGCCCGCGCTGACCTCCTGGCCAGCAACGTCACCCACCACGAGCGCGAGCTCGCCGGGCTGAAGGAGCGTCTCGTCCGCCTGCGCGACCAACGCGAAGACCATGACGGCGCAGCGAAGCAGGCCCACGCCGATCTCGGGCGCACCCGGTCGGCGCTCACGACCGCGTCCGCTGAGCTCGAGCGCGCGGAGAAGCTCGCCGCCGAGATCGGATCGGCGCTGGCCAGGGCACGCGACGATGAGTCGGCGCTGGTCGAACGTGCGCGCAGCCTCGACGCGCGGCTGGCGGCCGCCCGTGGCGAACATGCGCGGGCCGCCGGACGACTCGAGACCTCCGCCGAAGAGCGACGCGTGCTCGAAGACCGGGCAGCCGAACTGGCCGAGCGCACCGAGGCCGCCCGGACTCTCCGCGACGATGCGGCCGGCGCAGGGGAGTCCGCTCGGACTACGGAGACCGAGGCCCGGGGCCGCCTCGAGGCTGCCGAGGCCGCAGTCGAGGCCGCGCGGGCCGCGGAGAAGGCGGCGCTGGCGCAGACCCACGATGCTCGGCGCGTGCACGCGCTCGGCGTCGCGACCGCCGAGGAAGGCGCCGCCCGCTCGCGCGCACTCGAAGCCGTCCTCGCATCCGGTGAGGCGTATGCGGAGGGCGTTCGCGAGGCGTTGACCGCGGCAGAAGATGGCCGCTGGGGGCCGATCGGACGACCGCTCGCCGAACGACTCCGCGTGACCCCCGGGGCGGAGCAACGTCTCGCGTCGTCCCTCGGGCGGTGGCTCGACGCGATCGTGGCTCCCGACCACCAGGTCGCGCTCCGAATCGCCGAGTGGGCCCGCGATTCCGGCGTATCGCTGACGGTGATCGTGGCTGCGGACCCGGTCGAGGGGCCGCTCGGGGATTGGTGTCGGGCCGTCGACCCGATCCCGGGGACCGTCTCCCGCCGCCTCTCTTCGTGGAGCTCCGTACCCGACGCGCTCGCCGAGACGTGGTCCGCGCCCTGCGTCGACGACAGCCGGGTCGCTCGGCCCGACGCCGATGTGTTCCTCGTCGGGGGCGACGCCGCCAGTGCGGCGAGCGTCGTCAGCGTCGCCCGGGACCTCGATGCGGCTCGCACCGCCGCGGCCGCGGCGAGCCGCGAGGTCGAATCGGCTCGGGTCCGGTTGAGCGAGTCCGAGGAGGCGCTCGAGAGCGCGCTCGCGGCGCGCGCCTCGGCAACCGAGGCCGTCGAGTCGGCCCGGACTGCCTGGAGAACGGCCGCCGAGGAAGCCGCCGCGCGGGCAGCGACCGTGCTCCGATGCGGCGAAGAGCTCGAACGATGGGCCCGGGATTCGTCGCGCGCGAGAGAACGAGCCAACGAGGTCTCGGCGTCCATCGAGACCCTCCGCACCACGGTGGCCGCGACCGAAGCCGACGCCGGCACTCTCGAGGCCGAGCGCGCCACGATCGACCAGCAGGCCCCTGGCATCCGGGAGCTGGTCCGGGCGAGGAGCGACGAAGCTGCCGAGGCCCGCATGGACCAGGCGCGGATCGCCGAGCGGGTCCGGAACCTGAAGGCGGCCGTCGGCACATTGGAAGAGGCGCTTTCCCGGAGCGGCGCCCAAAGCGAGCGGGTCGTCCGGGAGACCGACGAGGTGACGTCGCGCAACGAGACCCTCGAAGCGAGCATCGCCGCGGACCGCTCGGCCCTGGTCGGTGCCCGCGAAGAGGCGACGACCAACGATCGGACGCTGGCCGAGCGCCGGGGAACGCACGATGCGGCGGCCTCGACCCTCCGCGAGGCGGAGGCGCTGCTCGGTGCCGCACGCAAGAACGAGACGGCTTCGGCACACGAACACCGGGCCACGGAGTTGCGGGCGGAGCGGGCGAGGGGCGATCTCGAGCACGCGGAAACCACCCTGATCGAGCGTTTCCAGCTCACGGTCGCAGCGGCGCGGGAGAGCGTGGGCGATGCCCCGTTCACCGAAGAGACGAAAGACGAGCTGAGCGACGTGCTGCACGCGTTGGAGCGCCTCGGTGCGGTGAATCCGGCCGCCGAGGAGGAGTACGCCGAAGCCGAGGAGCGCCACGGTTTTCTCGCGACGCAGCGGGCTGATCTCGAAGCGGCGAGCGCCGATCTGAGAGCGGCGATCCGCAAGATGGACCAGACGTCGCGCGAGCTGTTCGAGGCGACGTTCGCGGCCATCGACGCGACCTTCCGCGAGGTCTTCCCGAAGCTCTTCCAGGGGGGGCGCGCCCACCTGGAGCTGACGAATCCGGACGACCTCCTGGAGACCGGGATCGAGATCGTCGCGCAACCGCCCGGCAAGCGGCTGCAGTCGATGAGCCTGCTGTCCGGCGGTGAGAAGGCGTTGACCGCCGTCGCGCTCGTGTTCTCCATCTTCAAGCTCCGCCCGACGCCGTTCTGTGTCCTCGACGAGGTCGACGCCCCCCTGGACGACGCGAACGTGCACCGGTTTGCGGAGATGGTCGCGGAGATGTCCGCGGACAGTCAGTTCCTCATCATCACGCACAACAAGCGGACGATGGAGGTGGCCCGGACGCTCTACGGGGTCACGATGGAGGAGCCAGGTGTGTCCAAGGTCGTGGGCGTCCGGCTCCACGGTCGAGAGTCGCCGCCACCGGACGCAGAGGAGGGAACGGCATGAAGATGATCAACGGGGCGCTTGTCACTGTGTGGCTGGCGCAGGCGTACAGTGTGCCCATGGGAGTCGCCGTCGCCGTGGGAGTGGCGCTCGTCGCGCTCGTCGCGGTGGGCATCTGGCGTCTCGTCGGAGGACGTCGGACCGAGATCGAGGTCGAGGAAGCGCCCGCGCTCCCGTCCGCGGACACCCCTCCGAGCGTCGATGTCCTCGAGGAACGAGCGGAGGTCGAGGTACCGGTCGAGATCACCGAGGGCATGTCCCTCAAGGAGATCAAGGCAGCCAAGCGTGCGCGGCTCAGTCGGGATTACATCGAAAGCGAGGCGTCACGCGCCGAGCGCGAGCGGCGCAAAGGGAAGGCGAGCGGCGCGAGCCCCGCAGTCACCGATGTGCCCGCGCCGGAGCCGGCCGCCGCAGAGCCCGCCGCCGCCGCGGCACCCATTTCCGAGCCTCGGCTCGTGAAAGCGGACGAGCTGACTCCGTCGCGGAAGTCGGCTCAGGCCGCCGAGCCGACCGAGTCCTCGTTGCCGGGCTCGGACTCCTGGGAGGACGTCGTCCCGACCGCATCGTTGTCACGGCCTGCTGCGCGCGTGCCGGTCGCTACGCCGGCCGCCCCTGCGGCGCCGGAGGCCGTGCCGGTCGCTACGCCGGCCGCCCCTGCGGCGCCGGAGGCCGAGGCGGTCGTCGCGGCCGAACCCGGGCCGGTTGCAGCAGAGGTAGCGCCTGAGCCGACGCCCCCCGCTGCCGCGCCGTCGACGGGTGTGGAGCCGGGTGTGGAGCCGGGTGCCCCGCCGGCCGCCGAGGCGGAGTCGGCCAGGACACTCGAGGACGGTCTGGCGAAGACCCGCGGCGGTTTCATCGCCCGTCTCGGGTCGATTTTCTCGTCGAAGCCCCGACTCGACGGAGACGTGATCGACGAGCTCGAAGAGGTGCTGTTCACGGCCGACATCGGCGTGAAGACGAGCGGGAGGTTGCTCTCCGCGGTCCAGGACCGCTACGCAGGCGGAGATTTCGACGAGCCCGCTGCGGTCTGGGACCTTCTGCGCCGCGAGACCGCGGCGATCCTCGGCACCCACCACACCGGCCTCGACGTGGACCGGTCGAAGAAGCCCTTCGTCCTGCTGATGGTCGGCGTCAACGGCGCCGGCAAGACGACGACGATCGGCAAGCTCGCCGCGCGTTTCTCGGATGCCGGATTGCGCGTGATGATGGTCGCCGGCGACACGTTCCGTGCGGCCGCGGTGGACCAGCTGGTGGAGTGGGGCGACCGGGTGGGCTGCGAGGTGCACCGCGGCAAGGCGGAGGCAGACCCCTCGTCGGTGATCTTCGACGGCGTGCAGCGGGCGGAGTCCGAGGGAATCGACGTCGTGCTCTGCGACACGGCGGGGCGACTGCAGACGAAGACCCCGCTGATGGACGAGCTGGCGAAAATCGCGCGCGTTTCGGCGAAGGCCCTCGACGGCGCGCCGCACGAGACGGTGCTGGTGATCGACGCCAATACGGGCCAGAACGCGATACAGCAGGCCAAGATGTTCTCGGACGCCGTGCCCCTGAGCGGCTTGATTCTGACCAAGCTCGACGGCACGGCCAAGGGCGGTGTCGTGATCGGAATCAGCGAGGAGCTCAAGGTGCCGATCTACTTCGTCGGTATCGGAGAGGCAGTCGGGGATCTGCGCCCGTTCGATCCGGCGGAATTCATCGACGCGCTGTTCTGAAGCGGGTGGGGTCCGGGCGGACTTCGCGGGGAGCCCACGTGACTTGCTCCCCGCCGCGCGCGCATGGTAGAACCCCGCATGCCCTGACTGGCACTCCCGACTCCCGATTCTGGGATGCCGGTCTGTCGGGGGCTGACCCGAACGGCCAAGAAGCGAGGTGCTGATGCGGACAACCCTGGTCGCATTTCTGGCGATGGCGCTGGCGACCACCCTGGCACCGTCCGGGGCGAGGGCGCAGCAGATCGCCGACGGCACGATCACGGTCGTGCAGCCGAAGCCGGTCCTCCGCAACCACCGGGTCAGCTTCACCCCGCGCATCGGGATGACGATCAACGACCCGGTAATCCGCCAGTGGAGCATCGGTGGCAACCTCCACTACAACATCACCGAGCGGGGGTTCATCGGCCCGTCGTTCGACTGGTTCGACTTCGGCACGGAGCTCGGAGGCACGACCAGCCGGTACGAGGAGGTCATCACCGCGACGAACGCTGCTCCCGAGCTGTCGCCGCTGAACATGTACGCGGGCCTCGAGGGCGGCTACGTCCCGCTCTACGGGAAGGCGGTCCTCTTCAACAAGGTCATCATCTTCCTCGACCTGTACACGCTCGGCGGAGTCGGTGTGGTCGACTCGTCTCGCGGCCTGCACGTCGGGGGCACGGTGGCCGCTGGCGTCAACCTCTACTTCAACCGTTGGCTCGGGCTGAACACGGAGTTCCGGGACCGGATCACGACCGAGGAGATGCCCAGCGGGAACGAGTTTACGAACACCGTCACGGGCACGGTCGGGCTCACGATCATGTTGCCGTTCAACTTCGACTACCGCTTCGACGGGGGGTCGTGATGCGAACGCTCGTACGGGCAATATTCGCGGCCCTGGTGCTCGGGACGCTCTTGTCGGCCGCGCCGTCGTTGGCGGTGGCGCAGAGCCGCAGCCTTCAGACGGGCCCGGTCGTGCGGCGCCAGCTCCTGTACCGGAGCGACCGCTTCGAGTTGGCGCCGTCGCTCGGGATGGCGCTCGGCTCCGTCTACCAGCCCACCGCCATCCTGACGGTCGGCGGACGCTACCACCAGACCAACTCGTTCGCGCTCGGCCTGAACGTCAACCTCGGGCTGCTCAATCTCGACACGAGCATCGCCTCGAACTTCGAGGAGATCGCGCTCGATGAGGCGGCGTCGGACCGACCGGCGCTCGAGTATGCCCGCCCGTTGTTGATGACGGACTTCCACCTCGCGTACGTGCCGCTCGCCGGCAAGGTCAACCTCTTCGGCAAGCACATCATCCACTACGACATCTACCTCTCGGCGGGCGTCGGCGGCGCGATGGTGTCATCGGATGCAGAGGACCTCAGTGGCTTCGAGTTCGGGCCTGCGCTCGGGGTCGGGATGCGGACTTTCGTGACCGACCAGATCGCCGTGAACTTCCTCTTCCAGGACTACCTCTACGCCGGCGCCGATGCGCAGCGATTCTGCTGTGGACCCGGCGGGGTGCCGGAGTCCGCGGACGAGTCGTTCCGCAATCACGCGATCGGCTCCGTGGGCATCAGCGTGTTCTTCCCGCCCGAAGTGCGCGTGTCCCGCTGACTCGGAGCTCGCGATGCACTTGCTGAGAGGTATCCTCGTCGCCCTGATCCTCGGGGTCGCCGCGCCGGCGTTCGCGTCGCACTACTTCTTGGACGACATCTCCGACCGGTTCTCCGAGCTCGCCCTCGCCGAGTTCGACCGGTTCGGGTACCGGACCACCGAGGACGTTCTGTTGAATGTCCTCACCCCCGAAGACCGGACCGTCCTCAGTGAAGCCACCGGCATCCCGGGGGGCGAGCTCGCCGAGATCGCGCAGATGTGCGAGATGCTGCAGGTCACCGGCGTCGGGCCGCGCGCGTACGCTCTGCTCCAAGCGGCCGGCGTCACCGATGTGCGCGACCTGGCCGGCCGCGTTCCCGAGGAACTCGTGGCTCAGCTGGCGGCCGCAAACGCAGTCCACGCCCACACCGGCGCGAATCCCCATCTGGAGGTCGTGGTCGGCTGGATCGGAGCCGCCGCCGACGTTCCCCTGCACGTAGAACTCTGAGGCGCGCCCGTGGGGTACCTCGATCGGGCCAAGTCGATGCACGGGCGCGGAAACGCAGTCCGGGCATCCGTGATTCTCGCCGAGGGGCTGAAGCGGAACCCCAGCAACGCCGAAGCGTTGGAGTGGCTCCTGCACCTCTACGTCGAGGAGTTGGACAACCCCGGTCTGGAGCGGGAGCTGCTCCAGATTCTCGGCGCTCAACCCAACGGCCACGACCTGCTTCAGATCGTCCAGGCCGAACTCGAAGAGGTTGGGCGGTGGGAGAAGCTCGAAGCGCTGCGGAAGGTGCACTCCCGCGAGGGGCTGGCCGTCGCGCCGGCGGCGAGCGACGGGGCTTCTGAAGCCGCGGCTTCGACCGCCGACGCTCCGGAGCCACGGACCGCCGTCGCGAGCGGGTCAGCGCCCGCCGAGCATTGGGAGGCATTCGAGAGTCCGCTTCGTGACGGACGCCCCGACTCGGGGGGGCGGCGGGCATCGCCTGCCAAGACCCCCGCCGGGCCCTCACCGCTCGGCGCCGACCTCGGAACTTTGGACACGCTGCCGCCGGAACTGCGCGCCGAATATGGCGTCGAGACGCCTCCGGCCCTTCGCTCGGCGAGCCGTCCGATCGGTGCGTGGATCGCCATCGCTCTCGCGGGCGCGCTGGTGCTGATCGCGCTGGGCTGGTATGCCCTACGCGGTCGCTCGCTCGACTCGGACCCGATGCCCGCCACCTGGGAGAGCGCCGAATCCGAGGAGCAAGCCGACCCCGGCGTCGTGGCCGGGTCCGGTGAGGGCGCGAACGTCTCCGACGAAGGCAGCCGATGACCGACACGTGCCGCAGCACCGGTGAACAGCGCGCGCTCTGCCCGCGTTGGAGCCGGTTGTGCGCTGCGTTCGCGGCCCTCGTCATCGTGCTCGGCTGCAACATCGACTTCGATGCGTCCGTCCCTTGTGCCTCGGACGACGAGTGCCCGTCGTCCATGGTCTGCGATCTCGACTTCAACCGTTGTGTCGATGGCGAGTCCGACGGCGGAGACGCTGACTCGCCGCTCGACGGCGGTCGCGACACCAATCGCGATGCCGCGGACGCGGCCGACGGCACGGCGCCTCGCGACATCGGCGGCCGCGATGGGGCCGCCGACGGCAGCGGGGACCCGTCGGACACCGGCACCGACACGCCGTCCACGGACGCCGACATCGCCACCGACGTGCCGACCGATGGGAGCGGCGATCCGCCCGATGTGCCTCCCACCGACGGCGGCGGATGCACCCCGACCGGCCCGGAGGTCTGCGACGGAGCCGACAACGACTGCAACGGCACCGTCGATGATCCACCGGTCTGCGAGGGCGATTGTGGCGGCGGTATGACTCTGGTCGATCGCGACGACGGGACCCGGTACTGCATCGACACCTACGAGGCCTCCCGGCCCGACGCGACCGCAGACGGGCCTGGAAGCGACGCGTCCGCCGCCCGGAGCGTCGCCAGCGTGATCCCGTGGAGCGGCGTTGCGCTGACCGAGGCGCAGGCGGCGTGCGCCGCGGCCGGAAAGCGGTTGTGCACGTCCTTCGAATGGCAGGCGTCGTGCCAGGGGGGCGCCCTGACGTTGTACCCGTACGGGAACTCGTACAACGGGGCGGCATGCAACGGCTCCAACATCCCGCCACTCGATCAGCCCGTTCCCTGCGGTCAGTTCACCAGCTGCGTCTCCGAGGAAGGGACCCTCGACCAGAGCGGCAACCTGAAAGAGTGGACCGCCGACGGCATCATTCGGGGCGGGGCCTTCGACGACCCTCAGCTCAACCTGCGCTGCTCGAGTCGCGACACCCCCAACCCCGCGGATCCGCCACGTTCGAACTACGGGTTCCGGTGCTGCCGTGATGCGCCGGCGCGCTGATCGGGCCGATGCCGGCGTTCGCCGCAACTGTGTTCGAAATTGCGGGTCCGGCTCGCCGCGACCCGAACGACGAGTCGAGAGCATGATCCGGTATCGCGTGCGCTGGACGATCGTGGCCGCCTTCTCCGTCGCCTGCCTCTGGTCGACGACGGGCGTGGCTCAGGACGAGGAGCCGGCGGTGGCGCCTCCTGCTGCCTGGCAGTTCTCGTTCGGCTCGTACGGGCGCGTCGTCGGCGCTTCGGACCTTCGAGGCGGCCGGGGCAAGGAGACCCGCGTCGTGGCCCACGGCCCGCGCCTCGAGGAGTCGCCATACCTCGAGCTCGACTTCCGGGCCCGATACGCGCCCGCCGACGGACCGGACTTCGACACGACGATCACGTTGGCGCTCACCGACGCGCTCTTCCACTACGACGGCGACTTCGACGGCGCGATCGCGCTCCGGAACGCCTTTGTCGACGCCGGTTCCTTCGGGGTCGAGGGCCTCTCGCTATGGGCTGGCTCGCGAATGTACCGCGGCGACGACATCTACCTGCTCGACTTCTGGCCGCTCGACGACCTGAACACGGTCGGTGGTGGGCTGCGCTACCAGGTCGGCGACTTCGTGTTGTCGGCCCACGGCGGAGTGAACCAGCTCGAGGACGCCTTCCAATACCAGGAGATCGAGGTCGCCGGCCCGGGGTTCGACACCGAGCAGCTCATCTTGATGGACCGCGTCCGCTCGCTCGCGTCGTTGAAGTTGGAGCAGTTCTTCTTCGACATCACCGAGAACCTGTCGATGAAGTTCGCGCTCTACGGCGACTTTCAGACGATGGGGTCCGGGGAGTCTCAAGACGTCGACGACACGCGGTGGCGGCTGCCGGCCGACCGCGGATTCACGACCGGTGCACAGCTGGGCATGTGGGGGTTCGGCGACGGAGCGTTCGCCAACCTCTTCTTCCGCTACTCCGGCGGACTCGCCGCGTACGACGAGCTGGCGATCCCGACCGGCCTGGCCCAGGACCGGACAGCGACAGACGCCCACCTCGTTCGCCTCGCCACGAGCGTCGGTTACGAGACGCGCTGGCTCGGCGGGACGGCCGGCGCCTACGTCGACTGGTTCGGCGACGCCGACGACGAGACCTACGACCGCGACGACTACGCCGAGGGTGCGTTCGCCATTCGCCCGGTCGTCTTCGTGACCGACCATTTCCACCAGGCCTTCGAGGCTTCGTACCAGCGACGCCTTCCCCGCGGTCTGTCGGCCCGCACCGACACCTACCTGGAGCCGGCCATCTGGAAGCTCGGCGTGATGCCGACCTTGTCGAACGCTCGCGGTGTCTACGCCCGCCCGCAGCTCCGCCTGATCTACAACGTCTCGTTCCTGAACGAGGGCGCGGTGGAGCTGTATCCGGAAGGCGACCCGCGGCGCGCCGACGTCCAGCATTTCCTGGGCGTGGGCGCGGAGTGGTGGTTCAACTCGTCGACCTATGAGTGACGGTTTCGTAAGATCCTGAAATCAGTTCAGACTCTCCGGTCCGGTCGGTCGCCGGCCGGGAAGCTGGGTCACGATTTGGATCACGATCAGCGGCGGAACGGCAGTACTCCGCGACCTTCTCGATGCCGTCCTGTGCCAAAACTCGGCCGGAAGCTCTCCGCCCGGGTTTCAGCGGCGTTC
>CAZFPM010000054.1:0-28136 GCA_964520965.1 uncultured Myxococcales bacterium | reverse complement strand
CACGCCGAAGTCGGTCAACAGGGTCAGGATCCCGGAAGGGGGCATCGCGTCGACCTCAGTCGCAGAAGAGCCCGTAGCCGTCGTCGGGAACGAGGGTGGCACCCGGCTCCAGGCGCAGGTCGTACCCGTTGCCCGACAGGTCCTCGACGACATCTCCGTCGACGTCGTCGAAGCGCCACATCGCGACGGTCGCGCCGTCGGCCAGCAGGCGCCGCGGCGGCTCGAAGGTGTCGAAGTAGCGCTGCGTCGACGAGATGCGGAACTCGTCCATCAGCCCGGCGAAACGGCGGTAACGCGGCACGTGCGGGAGCGCCCCGATGTAGAGAGGCTGGCCGGAGATCGGCTCGACGTCCTCGTGGGGCGCGGTCTGGGCTGCCAGCGACCCGTTGATCCACACGCGACCGATCGCCTCGCCCTCGGTGATCGCGATGTGCACCCAGCGCCCGGGCCCATCGTCGTCGACGACGAAGGTCCCCGGTATCGGTCCCCAGCTCCCGGCATAGGCGTAGTGGACCTCGCCGCGGGAGTGCTCGCCGAGCTGGAAGGTGAGCCAGCCGGGCTCATCGACGCCCGCGTCCTGGGCGAAGATCAACGTGTTGTCCCCCGCCTCCAGCACCGGCGGGACCCACATCCAGAACTCGAGCGTGAACGAGGTCACGTCGTACTCCGGGTGCACGATCGTGACCGCGGAACCACCGCCGGCGAGCGACAGAGACTGGTGCAACTCGCAGAGCTCGCACCCGTCGCACGACTCGGTGTTCCCGTCGTCGCAGGCCTCGCCGCCGCCGACGTTGCCGTCGCCGCAGCTCCCGCAATCGAGGCTATCGGGGGAGCCGCAACGATACGTGCAACCTCCGGCCCGGCATGGCAGGCACTCCTCACCCGGCACCCCGGCCAGCGAAGCGCACCCACCGCATGAGTTTGTCGTCGCCCCGTTGCACACCAGCGCTTCGCCGTCTTCGGTGCATGCGTACGCGTCGTCGCCGCATGGACCGCACGGGAAGCCGGGCGCGGCGTCCAGGTCGGCACAACCGCCGCACGCGTTGCTGACGAAGCCGTCATCATCGTCATCGCAGTCGTCGCCGCCCGAAGCGACCGATGCGTGGCCGTCGCCGTCGCCATCGACCCCGTCCACGTCGTCGCAATTTTGGTCGATGTCGTCACCGACCGTGTCACTTCCGCCGTCGAGAAGGCACCGGCTGTCGGACCTGTCGACGCGGACGACGTTTCGCTCGCGCGAGTCTTCGGCGAATGACGGTGTTTCAGCCGACGCCACTCGCGATGCAATCTGCCCCGTCGATTCCGTCGTGATGCGCATCTGCGGAGGCGCCGACCTCCGCTGGCGAGTCCAAGTGTCCAGCAGGATCTTCTCCTGAACCGCCGCACGCTGCCGATGCGAGCGAGTAGGCGACCAACGTTGCCGTGCCGAGGATGCCGGAACGAAAGCAGGTGGCCATCTTCATCGTCGCTCCACGCGTTGCGAGACAGCAGCGGGGCGACCTTTCCACGAACGGGCGACTGCAATCGTGCCGAATCGCAACTGCAGCACGACCGTTGACCCCGCGACCCGGCGGAGCGATACCGGAGACCTCGGAGTGACGAACTGTAGGGCCGCCGCAGAGGGTAGACGACGGCATCTCAGGGTAGGTCGAGTCGCGCGGTCCGGTTCCTCGTTCTCGTGGCGCTGGCGGTCGCGGCCGCTCCCGCACATATCCCGGCCACGTCCCCTTCGTGTAGGCCCCGCTGCGACGGGATTCCGCCGAAGATATGGATGGTTGAACCCGTCCCTTTGTTCTTCCTGGGCTCCCGAACCAAGGCAGCGAAGCTCCTCGGGATCAGCCGCGCGACGTTCTACCGCCGCCTGACGGAGCTCGGGATCGACATCTGGCCGGGCCCTTCACCCGACGCTCCGCGCGATCGTCTCGCGGGCAAATGCGGACAAGTCGCGGGCTTGCGGGCGTCGAAGCAGGCTTCGGCAAGAGCCGACGATGGTCGCCCGCCAGCGGTCCGCCGTGGCCGTCGGCCACGCGTCCCACGACTCGAGCGCGAGGCAGGCCAACGCCTCGCCGTTGCGCCACACGGCGTCGGTCCGTTCGTGCACCAGGTGCTCGAACACGTCTTCGATCGGATCGGTGCTCGACGACGGACCCCCGGCGTTCCCACCGGCCGTCGGCTCGGCGCCGGCGCCGAGACCGGCGAGCCGGTCGTTCAGGGCGCTGCCGACGACGACCCGGACCAGGCCGAGATAGGTCTCGACGCTGGATTCGCGCTCCGCGCTGTCGCCGGCGGCCCGAACCACACCGTCGAACTCGAGGTTCACGCTTCCGTCCTCGGTGACCGAGACGAGTGCCTCGATCAAGCCCTTGTCGGCGTGGTGTCCCCAGGCGGTCCGCAGGTCCAGGTTGAGCGTCGCCTGCCCCAGCGCGCGCGGCTCCGCGGGGATCCGGATCATACCGGAGCGGATGCGCAGGCCGCCGTACCGAAGCACCTCCCCGTCGCGAGCCAGGCCATCGCACAGGTCTCGAATATCCGCGGCCAACGCGTCGGCGGCCGCCGGGACCGCGGTCAGGTAGCCTGCGAGGAAGCCAGACACCGCCTGCACCGGCAGCCGCCGCACATCGTCGAACCCGAACAAGTCGAAGGCCGTCTCCGGGGCCGGGTCGAAGAGATCCCGGAGCCGACCGGCGAGATGCGCGAAATACGCGTCGTGGGCCTCCGGCCACACCTTCAGCCATCGGAGGAACGGCCGGACTTCGAGCACCCGTGCGCAGCTCGCCAGATCACCCTCGGCGAGGTGGCGCCGGAGGGCGAGCGAGGTCGCGAGGCCATCGTCGTCGTCAACGCGCTCCGAAGCCGTTCGGCCGGCGGCGCGAGGGTCGCCGAGGCAGCCTGCGCGTTCGTCGACGAGGAGCGACAGGACCTCGCGGCCGAGGGCGTCGTCACGGTCGATCTCGAGCGCCGGTTCGACGATCGTTCGATGGACGAGGTCACTCAGGGATGTCTCGTCCGGGAATCCGAGGATCGTCGCCTGCGGGGCCCGCGGCATCCAGGTCGCCGGGAGGAACCCGAATGCCGTCATCCGACCGGCAGGATCCAGGCACAGCGCGATCTCGGGCGATGTGAGCACATCGCTGGCGCGGAGGTTCTCCGCCTCTGCCTCCGAGAACCCGCGCGCGTCGCCCATCCGGATCACCGGGTTCAGGTAGAGGCGAGCCCCCTTGCGATCGACCGACCCCTCCTCCAGGAGCTCCACCAGGCCCGGGTGGAACCGGGCGAGGACCTCTCGAACGGTGTCGACCGGATCGCGTGGGCCGTGACGTTGAACCGGGTCTGTACCGGTGCCAGGCGGGGTAGTTCGAGGAAGACGTCGATCAACTTGCGGAAGCGGTCACCGCCGAATTGCTCCCGGTGGTAATCGTCGACGGCCAACGTGAGGATCGGGCGACTCTTCTCGGCCAACAGGCGCGTCGTGACGTAGCGCTCGGCGCGGCCCGCGTCGGCGGAGACATAGACGCCGTTCGTGAAGATCTCGATCTCGTCGGTCCACGTCGACACCTCCGCCATCACCTCCGTGATGTCGGGGTGGCTGAGTGGCTCGCCGCCGATGAGCATCAACTTTCCGATTCCCCGGAGTTCGGACCCGATGTCGCGCACCTGCTCCAGGCTGAGCCGGATCCCGGACCCCATCGCGTCGGCCGCGAAACAGAACGCGCAACGGAAGGGACACTCCCGGGTGATGTTCAGCATCACCTGCGGTCGTTCGACCTCCAGCTCGGCGCGGTACACACGCGTGCGCTCGTAGAACCGCGACCAATGGTACGGGCGAACCCAGGCCAGGGTGTCGAGCAGGACGGCGGTACGACCCCGAATCACCGCGGGTGGTGCGTCTGGAAGCAGTGCTTGCACCCCTCGAGGTTGCCCGCGCCCGCGATGAAACGGCAGTCGGCTTCTCCGCCGAGGATCTCCCGCAGCGGCGTCTCGAACACGTTCCCGATCGCGGCCTCCGTGTCGAGGGCGATCGTGGGATTGATGCACGACGTCACGTCGCCGTACGGCGATACGAAGACCGCCTCGTGTACGCGTTCGCAGGGCTCGTTCGTACCGTAGATCCGGCAGAACACGCCGGACTCGATCATCGAGAAGACCTCCTCACGATTGTCTTCGGTCAGGAAGAGCTCCGGGTAGATACTCAGCCGGACGCCCGCCTCGCGAGCCTCCACGCGGAGCCCCGGCAGGATCTCGTCGAACATGCACACCAGGTCGTCGCGCGTGAGCGCCGGGATCCGCACCCCGGCGGAGGTCATCGACACGCAGTGATACACCGAGACAGATCGGGCCCCGAGCTCCGCGGCGAGGTCGCAGATGCCGGGC
The DNA here is from genome assembly GCA_964520965.1 of uncultured Myxococcales bacterium. Taxonomy (GTDB): domain Bacteria; phylum Myxococcota_A; class Bradymonadia; order REDH01; family REDH01; genus CAZFPM01. Next base: position 23,765 of record CAZFPM010000054.1, on the reverse strand, counting down.
AGGTCACGGAAACAATCGCGATGCATGACCGCGTTCACGTGCACCTCCGAGCCGGCGGCGACGAAGGCCCGGATCGCGGCCACAGCCATGTCGAAGAGCCCCACCTTGCCTTTCATGCGGTCGTGTACCGCGGCGATGGGCGCGTCGATCGAGATATTCACGCGGCGAGCGCCGAGGGCGACCAGGCGCTCGCAACGCTCGGGGGAGAGCCCCGCACCGGTCGAAACCAGGAGTGGCGCGAGGCCGCACCGGCCGGAGTAGGCAACCAGGTCCTCGAGGTCGGGACGCAGGGAGACCTCTCCACCGAACAGGTTCAGGCTCCCTACGTTGCAGAGCGAGAACTGGTCCACCACCTTCATTGCGGTAGACAGCGGCATATCCTCGGGAAGTTGTTGGGGCAGGCGGCAATAGCGGCAGAGCGTGACGCACCGGCGGTTGAAACAGAGCACCCCGGCGCGAGCGCGCGACCCACGATCGGCCAGCTCGGCGGAGACGTCGAACGTCTGCCCGAGGAAGGGGTGGTGCTCGGGCTCGCTCCGGGCCTCGACGATCATGTCACGCAGGTCGCTCAGAACCCGCGACGCGGCCCAGGGGGTCGCCACCGTTCCGGCCGTCTCGGGGGGAGCCTCCCCGGGGTAGGCGAGGACGAAGTACGGGTTCGTCCCTCGAATCCGGACGACGTGGGACCGGCCGGACACCTCGCGCGTCGCCTGCTTGACGGCGTCGGGTTCCGACGCCAGCTGCGCCAGTGGCCAGCGGCGGACCGAGTCGTCGGCAGTCAGCTCGACCTCCGCCTCCGTGACGGGCGGCAACGCGGTCTCGTCGCCGACGACGACGCAGCTCGGGCACCGGTACAGGTCCGGACACGAAGTGCAGACGGCGTGTTGCCCCAACGCGTTGACCCGATCGCCGACGACCATGTAGCCGGCCGCGCGGATGTTCTTGGCCACGAAGAGCGCGTCTTCGTCCTGCACATCCTGCGCCGGCCGGTAGACGTGAAAGCCGCCCTCCAACGCGACGAGGACGGAGTCCCGACCAAGTCTCAGCGGTCGGAGCTCTGGGCGCTGCCTGCACCCCGTCGGGTCGAACCCGTCCAGCACCTCGGCTGCGGCGAACGACCAGGGAGTGTGGAGTTGCGGGGGTTCGCTCATCGTTCCCGATCCGTCGGAAGATACGCGGGCGTCCGAGGAGGTGCGGTCCGGCCTCTTTCGTGACGCCACTTCAACGTAGCGCAAGTCCGTCGGACCCTGTCAACGGCAATCGGTGACGACCCCGCGGTCGTCCGGAGCGAGCACCGGAGTCCACTGACCGCCGGCCGCCCTTGCCGCGCGACGTTCTACCGCCGCCTGACGAGCCTCGCGGTCGAGATCTCGTCCGGGCTCCTCACGGAAGCCACCCGCCGTTCGACAGCGTGAGCATCACCAGCAGCTTGATCGAGTCGCCGAAGTACTCGTCGGGCTCGGTTGCGACGACGGTATCCCAGAGCGCGTCCAGCCAAGCCTGGCTGCTGCCGTCGGGGACCATCGCGGCCAGGGCGAACGGGGCTGTGAACGCGATGGCCGACCAGTCGACGGTTGGGGTGCCGTCGAGACGGTAGCCCCCCGCGAATGCGGCCGGGGCGGTCGTCCGTGTCGGCCCGAATCCACGCGCTCATGGCGCCCACGGCGCGCCGGGCGCGAGCGTCGCCGGAGAAGAGCGCGTGCACACCCAAACGCCAGGGCGTCCGGCACGCGTTCCAGCTGTAGTGACCGTCGTGGGAGCCCTCGAGCCAGCCTTCCGGCGCCGGCGCCGGTCAGTCTCCGGCTCGTCGACCGGATCGGGCCACCGGCAGTCATCCGGACAACTTCCCGAGTGTCCGCCGTCATCGCACGCCTCTCCGTTGTCGATGACGCCGTCGCCACAGCCGGGGACCGTGCAGTCCAGACGAAAAGAGTCCGGTCGCCACCCATTTGTTCTTCCTACGCTCGCTCTCCATTTCCCACGGCCGCGGGATCGTCAAGCCCCGGCTGATCCGAGCAGCCGACGACCAAGCTCGGCGAGCCACCTCCCTTCGGCGGTGCCGTCGTCTAGATCCGCTGCCGACGAAGAGGCCAGCAGCCGGGTCACCTGGTCGGTAGGCGCATCGAGTTCCGACAACACGCACCGGAGCGTCGCGTGCTCCGGCGAAGCCCCGGTGGCCCCCGCCCAGCCGTCGGCAGCTCGGGCGAGTTCCGGGTCGGCGTGGGGCGGCTCGACCACCCGCCCGCCCGCGAGGTCGTTCATCGCGGCGATGACCCGCGCCTTCCGCGCTCCGTAGTGGGACCTCGCCAGATCCTCGGGGAGGATCGGGCTCCCGAACCAGATCGTCTGCTTGCCCATTCCGACCGGGAACTCGATGCGCACATCGAGCCCATCGAGCGGGAGGCCACCGGTGAAGCGGACAGGGACTATCGGAGCCTCGACCGCGAGGGCCATGTCGATGAACGCACCGGTCATCTTCTCCACTCGATGGGCGGCGGACAGCGCTCGCGTGCCCTCGACATGGACCATCACCGAGCGCCCCGCGGTCGCCATCTCGCGGCCGAGGTCGTCGACGATCCGCCGCAGTGAGGTTTTGTCATCGCGGTCGAAGAAGGTCATGACCTTCGGGTCCGCGACCCCCGGGTAACTGAAGCAATGAGCGATGAGCTCGCCGAGCCAGCTGTGCCGGTGCTCGGCCTTGGCCAGCGTCACGGTCGGGACCCCACCGAGCGCCGAGGCGACGATCGAAAAGAGCAACGACTCGACGCCCGTTTCGTGGTTGGCCAGGTAGAGCACGCTGCGGCCGCCGACCGCCGCGAAGCCGTCCGGGTCCTCGAGCACCACGCGGTCGACGAAGCGCTCGATCAGCCCGTAGTAGAGATCCTCGACCGGCCATCGGCCGCGATCGAACCAGCGGCTCCAGAACGCGCGGACCGAGGAGATGTCGAGTCTCCCGGCCGGATCGCCGCGAACAACCACACCGGCGTCGGACGGCTGCGCGTCGAAATCGAAGCGGTTGAGGGGCAGCGACTCGAACACCCGCGAGGGGTGGATTCGTTGCGCGGACGCCGCATGCTCGCGTCGGGCGATCGCCTCGAGGGCGCGCGTCCCGTAGACCGTGCGGATCGTGTCGGGGAACCAATCCGATCCCTCGACAACAGCAGCAGCGAGGCGCGTGACATCGCCGTCGGTCGCCGAGAGTGCGACACCGGGTCGCCACGACCGATCCCGCAGGAACGCGCGGCGCGCCTCGGGCTCCGCGGAGCCGAGAGGCCCCTTGTCGAAGCAGGCCTCGACCAGCGTGAGTTCGGCCCACACACCCGCAGGGCCGATCAGCTGGATGCGAAAGCGTGGCAAGCTGCCGAGCATGCCGGCGACCCGCACCTCGCAGCGCACGTCGCCCGAGGTCGGCGTCGGGCCGTAGAAGTCGACCCGAGGGATCAGCGCCGGGTAGGCGACCTTCTCTTCGCAGATGTCGGAGAACCAACGGTGGAGCGCGTCGTGCGGGATGCCGTGGGTCGCCCCGTCGAGGAGCCCGGGGTTCAGTCGACCGACCGGCACCGCGTTGTCGGCACGCAGCACGCTCGACGAGCCCGAATCGCCCACGGTGAGTGAGCGCATGATCTCGAAGGCGGGTCCGTGAAAGAGCGCGCCGGAGACGTAGGGCAGAGCGGCCTCTTCGCCTTCGATTGGGGCCAGCGCCGACGGCGGGTCGGCATACGCGCCGGTGAGAACACGGGCTGACGCCACCTCGCGTCGATCCTCCCCCTCGACGACCAGCAGCGTCACGCTATCGCCGTCGCGGGCGGTGACGAATCGGGTCGGGCCGTCGACCACGATCCAGTCCCGTACCCGAACATCGCGGAGACCGATGATGGAGAGCTCGGGCTGCACCGCGCTGGCGATCCGGTCGAGCGCGCTCATCATCGGCAGCGCGGGGCGCGTATAGGTCGGGCAGTGGTCGAGGATCCAGGGGTCGATCGAGGGGTCTACGATCCCTTCGCGGTCCGAGACCGACGACGACAGCCACGGCGTCTCGTCGGAACGCGCTCGATCGAACGGCGGTGTCGAGTCGACGATGCGCATGCCGAGCCCGGAGGCCTCGTAGATGCGCTTTCCGTCGACCCACAACGAGCCAGCGGCCATCGCGTACGCGCCGCGATCGTCGACCCCGGCGTCGGTCAGCTCGATCGTCGACTCGATGAGCGCGTTGTGGAGGAGGACCTGGCCCCGATACTTCCAGGTCATCGGCGTTCCGAGGGCGACCGGCTCGAAACGCGGGGCGGCGAACCCGGCGTCCATGCCCTTCTCGAGCATCGTGAACTGCAACAGCTGCAGAAGCGCCTCGAGGCCGAGCGAGCCCGGCTGCACCGGGTCTTGGAAGAAGTGGGCCTTGAAGAACCACTCGTCCTGATCGACGTCCTTGGCGCCGCGGGCCTGCCCGAGGCTCGCCTCGCCGCCGTCGGGCCAGTACCCGGTCACGCGGTCGAGCATGAGCAGCATCGGATCGGCGAGCTGCGCGCGGCCGGCGCTCCAATACGGCGCCGGTTGGTCGGTCAGGTCGACTCGGAACTCCGATGCGCGGCTCCGCAGCTCCCGGTGGTCGTCGCCGACCGGGAGGCCGGCCTGGTCGGCCAGCGCCGCTGGCGGGAAGAACCCGAACACCGTGTTCATGTCGTACACGAGCTCGTCGCACGCGTAGCAGCCGACATCGAACGACTGGATGATCATCCCGGCGGTGGCCGACACCGACGTGAGCTTCACCTTCGTGACCAGCGTACCCGTGTCGGGCGGCACCTCGCGGACGAGCGTGCCGGTGCCGTCGAGGTTGCGGAAGCCCAGCTCCGACTCGACCGTCAGGGCCGAGCCGACGTACGAGGCGAGCCAGCCGCACGGCTGGAGCGCGGCCTCGAGCAGCACCGCGAACGGCATCGTCCGGCACCCGTTCTCGTCGAAGTACCACGCGTCGGGCGGGACGTCGTACTCGATGGTGGCCGCGGCGTTCGGCTTCATCACGCCGATCGGCCCCTCGAGCGCGGTGACCCGGGTCATGAAGTGATACGGCGGACCCGGCAGGCGTGGCACGCGGCGGGGGCCGTCGAAGGGTGCGTACATCGGGCCGAAGGCATCCGACGGACGCCCCCAAGCGCACGCGAGCATCGACGCGTAGCCGAAACGGAACCCGTCGGACTCGGCCACCGGAACGGGGTCGACGACGCCATCGAGCAGGTCTGCCCGGGCCTCGAGCGGCCAGTCTGGTACCAACTCCAAGGCGACGCGACGGGCGTGGAAAGCTCTGCGGCCGTCGACCGTGCACAGGAGGTCAGCGTAGAGCGTGGGGACCGGACCAGCCACCACCTCTTCGACGAAGAGCTCGTACGTGAGCAGCTCGCTGCTGGGGATCGCCTGCCCACGACAGCTCAGCCGAAAGGGGAGCTCCGGCTTGGGCTGAAAGCGCCACCCGTCGCGCGACAACGTGAACCCAATCGCCGCCAGATACACGGCCATGGTCTGCAGACACCCCTCGAACATCAGCGTGCCGGGCATGCACGGATCGTTCAGGAAGTGGCCGTCGTAGAACCAGCGCTCGGCAGAGAGATCGAGCTCCGCGCGCAGGTAGCCACGGCACCACGGCCCTCCGCGCGGGTCGAGGCTCGTGACGCGGTCGAGCAGGCGCATGTCGCCGCCCTGGATCTTCGGGGTGCGGACGTGGGCGCGGGCGACGCCGTACGCATCGCCGAAGCACGCGGCCAGGTCGCCGGCGGCGAAGGCTTCGAGCTCCGCATCGTTCAACGCGGCGGGAATCCGACCGACCGCGGGTGGGTCGAGGCGAGGATCGGCGACGATCTCCTGCTCATCGGGCGACCACAGGCATCCCGCGGAGTCGGCGAGCTCCTGGTCCGAGAAGAACCCGGCCTGCCCCTGCCTCACCGAGAGCTGGGGTCGACCGTCGACCTCGCAGTCATAATGGAAGAACATCAGCCGCACGTCGCCGTGCTGGGCGTGGTTATCGACGTGGATATCGTAGCGGAGCGTGTCACCCACCCGCGGCAGGTCACCGTGGTAGGTGAGCTCGCAGCCGAGGAGGCGATAGACCCGCTCGCCCCGGTTGTGCCGGTCGATGCCGAGATACGAGATCAGCATCAGGTCGGCCTGGCCCGACTCGATGAGGATGCCCGCGGGCATGCGGCCCTCGTGAAGGTACCAGGAGTCGCGGCAGACGTCGGTCTCGGTCCAGATCGTGCCCTTGCCCATCGAGCAGGGCTCGGCGTCGATGTCGGTGACGCGGTCTGCGAGGAGGAGGCGCCCGATGGGCATTCGGACCTGACGGTCGAACGCGTCCTGCTCGGCGAACTCGGGGCCGAAGATCGAGGACACCCGGCCGCTCGCGTGTGTTTCGAGTTGTTCGCGCGAGAGGGTCCGCCGAGCGAGCGCCGTTTGCACGATCGGCGCGTCGGCAGCGTGCTGCCCGCGCGCTACTGGCGCCACGGGCGGGCTATCGGCCTGCTGCGCACCGGCTTTCGGCGCAAGAGACGCGCCATCGGCCCGCTGCACACTGGCTCTCGGCGCAAGAGACGCGCCATCGGCCTGCTGCACACTGGCTCTCGGCGCAAGAGGCGCGCCTTGTGCCGGGCGGGTGGGGACGGCCAGTCCGCCCGCTGCTCGGAGGAGGACTTGGAGGGCCTGTTGCTGGTAGGCGAGGTACCAGGTCTGGGCCTGGGTCTGGTTGGCGAAGTGCGCCGACTGTAGGAGTGCCACTTCGTCGAGGTGCGCATCGACCGGCGACCGGGCGGCGGCGACCGCGACCAGGGGGAGAGCCGGAGCCATGGCGGACCGGAGGCTCGGCGCAGGGGCCATGAGTTGGGCGGCAGGGTGGAGTGGGCCAGGCATCGGGGAGGCTCGGTCGGCTACGGGCGAGCGCGGGGGGACGACGACGTACGCGGCGTGGGCAGGGACGCTGAGCGTGGGGCCTGACGAGGGCGCCGAGCGCGCCGGATACAGGGCGTCGAGGTCGAGCGGGACGCCCGCGGCGGCAAGGGCGGCAAGGGCGTCGTGGGTGGAAGCTGCACCCTGGACTCGGCTGTCGAGGGAGAGCACGAGGGCCTCGCGATCGCCGAGGGTCTGGCGGATCGCCGCCGCGCAACCTCCCTGCGGACCCAGCTCGACGAAGACGCGAGCGCCGTCGGCGTACGCGCTCTCGACGGTGGGTCTGAAGTCCAGGGTCCGGTCCGCTTGCCGCAGGATCGCTGTGGCGCAGGCGTCCGGCGACGGCTCGTACGCCTGGCCAACTCCGTTCGAGTAGACGCGCACCGGCTGCGGGGTGGTCTCGCGGCGGTGCAGGGCCAGCCAGTCGGCGCGCACCGCGGTCAGCTCCGGGACGTGGACCGCCAGATCGTACGGGATCCGCACGCAGCGATCGGCCCCAAAGTGCCCGACGATCCGGCCGCAGGCGGCGGCCTCGCCCGCGACGACGACGCTCGACGCGCTGTTGATGATCGTGACGTGAAGGCGAGCCTCGTCGGCGACCCGGGGCTCGACGTCGCCAACCGGGGCGAGCACGACCCACGTCTCCCAGTTCACCGGGGCGCCCCACTGCGGAGCCACAGCTTCGAACCCGCCGGCGATGCGGCGTGTGAACAACTCCGAGGCCTCACTCTCGGCGATCAGCGCGTCGGCGTCGTTCCAGATCCCCATCGCCAACAGCGAGTTCGACTCGCCCGACGAGTAGCCGATGACCGCGTCGGGCTCGACGCCGGCGACGTCGCGCAAGAGCACCGCGTGGAGCTGCGACACCGCCGAGGCACCCCACAGGCTGTCGAGCACCGAGAGGGGCTCGGCGGCATCGACCCAACACCGCGACAACGACTCCGCGAGACGGCGCGACCGCGGCGCGAGGCGATTTGCCAGGGACGGCCACGCGGCGAGGAGCGCACGTCCCATTCCGGGGTAGGCTGCGCCGGCACCGCCGAACACGAACGCGAGGTCGCCTTCGATGGGCTCGCTCCTGAAGCGCACCCCAGCACCCGGGGCGACCTCGCCGGCGAGGACAGCCAGCGCCCGATGCTGCTGGTCGGCCAGGGTCTCCGGTGTCGCCACGAATGCCAGGCACGCCGGACCGTCGCCGCCGAATCGTCCGGCACGGAGGTGCGCCGCGACGGCGGCGGCGTCACGACCACGCACGACATGGACTCGCGGCTGCTCGACCTCGGCAGGATCCGCGCCGAGGGACACGGCGACGTCGACCAGGCGGCCGGCGGCGTACGCACGGCAGGGCTGCACCCCATCGCCTGGGCCGGGCGAATCGAGCTCCTCGAGGCACGCGCGAACCCGGTCCCCGTCGCGCAAGGCGTCGGGCAAGCGCTTCAACACGAGGACGGCGTACCCGTCCGCGGGGGTCCCTTCGACTCCCGTCGCGTGCGCCGCCGCCGCGTGAACCGTTTCGTCGCTGAAGTCCGCCGCGCCGACGATCGCCGCGTCGAGCTCGCGCGACCGCAGCCCGCGCACCGAGAGGCGGAGCGCGGTCGTCCCCGACTCCACCCCGTGCGCGAGCGTGAAGGCCGGGCCGTGCAGGTCGAGCTGACTGCTCACCCGGTTGGCCGGGATGTTGGGCATCGTGCCGACGACCGCCGCGGCGGTCAGGGCCGGGACGACCCCGTCGCGGGCCGTCGCCAGCCACGAGTCGGAGTGGCCCCCCTCGGCGGCGATCCGCGCCATGCGCCATCGCGTGCCGTAGCGGGCGACCTCGCAATCCGGCTCGATGCCGACGAACACGCCCGTGGCGTCGCTCGGGAGCACGATGTCCCCGCTGGCCTCGATCGCAGCGGCGAGGACGGCGAGCTGTTGGGGAAGGGACTGCTGAAGGTCCTTCGGAGGGAACTTCGACCCGCGCATCTCGAGGCGCACTTCGTCCGGGTCGCGGCCATGGGCGACTCCGACGACGGCGATCAGGGTCGGCTCGGAGGCGGTCGCCGGTCTCTGTTCGATGCTCGGATCCTCCTCGCTCACGACGAGGTGCGCGTTGTTGCCGCCGAACCCGAACGCCGAGACGCCCGCGATTCGAGGCCCCGCAGCGCTCCACGGTTCGGCCTCGTGGAGGACTCGCAGTGGGGTCCCATCGAGGGCCGGATTCTCGACGTCGCAGTGCAGCGTCGGAGGGCGCTGCCGGTGGCGGATCGCCTCGAGCACCTTGATCAGCCCGGCCACGCCGGCGGTGGTGATGAGGTGGCCCATGTTCGACTTCAGCGAGCCGATGGCCAGATCGGAGTGCCCGGCGAACACAGCCGCCGTGCTGCGCACCTCTGTGGCGTCGCCGACCGGGGTGCCGGTCGCGTGGCACTCCAGGAGCGACACGTCGGCCGGCACGACGTCGGCGAGGGCATACGCCCGCCGCATCGCCAGTTCCTGCCCCGCTTGGGACGGCGCGAGGATGCCTTTGCCACGTCCGTCGTTGCTCAGCCCTACGGCGCGAATCACGCCGTGGATCCGGTCCCCGTCCGCCCGCGCGTCACCGAGCCGCTTGAGCGCGACGAAGCCGGCGCCTTCGGCGGGCACCAACCCGTCGGCGTCGCGGTGAAACGGCCGGGTACGACCCGTCCTGCTCAGGGCGTTGAGGGCGGTGAAACCGATGTGGAGAAAGAGGTCGTCGGCCGCCTGGACCGCCCCCGCCAGCATGACGTCGGCGGTGCGCTCGTGGAGACGGTCGCAGGCCAGCTTGATCGCGTAGAGCGAGCTGGCGCAGGCCGCGTCGACACAGAACACCCCCGCGCCGAGCCCGAGCGCCGACTCCAGCAGCCTCGCGGGCCCGCTGCCCATGAACCGATTGCGGGGATCGGCGTCGACGGACCCCTGCAGCCAGCAGCTTTGGGCGAACGCGGCCATCCCAGCGCTGGGGAACCCGAGGTTCCCGAACACCGCTCCCACCCGCGGGCGGTCGACGTCTCCACCACAGTCGCCGGCGTCGACAAGGGCGCCTCGGGCCGTGTGCAGGCTCCACAGGAAAACCGGATCGAGCCCGTCCAGCTCCGCAGGGGGCACGGCGAATCCGGTGGGATCGAAGGCGGACTCGAACCCGCGCACGTAGCCGCCGCGGTCGGACCAGGCCCGGTCGGTGCTGTCTCCGTCCGGCAGCGCGAGGGCCTGCTCGGGCGAGAGTCCCCATCGCCCGGCGGGGACGTTCGTCACCAGGTCTCGCCCGAGGGAGACCGCGTCCCACAGGTCCTCCGGGGTGTTTGCACCGGGCAGAAGGCACGCACGCCCGACGATGGCGATCGGCTCGAACATCAAGCTCTCGCGGCCGATCCCGCCGGCTTGGGCAGCAGGTGGGTACGAACCCCGTTGAGCTCCGCGAGCCTCTCCCCGCTCTCGTTCATGATGACGATATCGGTCGTCGCGCCAGCGTCGCGCAGTCCCCGACGCACTGCGAGGCACCGGAGCGGCCCCTCGCCCGGCGTCGAGGCGAAGCTCCGGACGGACTCGATCGAGGTCGGAAGCGACGCTCCGCCGAGCACGTGTTGGGTGTAGAGCAAGGCGAGCTGCAAGCCGCCGTCGAGGGCGGCCACGTCGAGGGCCCATGGCTCCTCGGGCCACCCCATCGGCTTCACGCCCCTGAGACGCGCGGTGATCCCCTCGTCGGACACGCCATCGAGGTGCTCGATCACCTGGAACGCTTTACCGTGGAAGAGCACGTCGCCGTACACGGGACTCTCGCCCCAGGCCCCCTCGGCGATCGACGGCGGTGCCTCCCGAGAGGTCGGTGGATCGTCGGTCATCCGAGCCTGCGCCCGGTAGTGGAGCGCGCCTTCGGCCGAACGAAGCTCGAGGGTGATCGCCTCGGAATCGTCCGCGATGAACCGGCAGGAGATCACGAAACGATTGCCGCCCGACCCGAAGTCGTCGAGGCGGACGCCCTTGAGCACCTTCAGGTCGTCCAGGCTGCTCAGGTGTTGGGTCGGTCGCGCCGACCGGGCCGCCCGTGCGAACCAGTCGGCGACGGTGACCACGGGGACCACCGGTGTGCCGGCGATCGCGTGGTCGGCGAGGTAGGGGTGCGACTCGGCGTCGACCCACACCTCCATCTGGACCTGGCGCTCCGACGCCCCCTCGACGAGCAGGGCCTCGGCGTCCGGCTCACCGCCGAAGACCAGGTCGACATCGTCGGGGTCCGCGTCGGTCATCTCGTCGACGAACATCCGAGCGCCGACGTCGAGGGGGATCATGGGCACGCCGAGCTCGGCGAAACGCGCTTCGAGCGCAGGCGTGACCATGCCACCCGCCCACGGCCCCCAGCCGAACGACTTCACCAGCGCGTCCGGCCGCCGCCGCGACTCGGCGAGCGCCACCCGGGCGAGCACCTCGTTGGCCATCGCGTAGTCCGACTGCCCGTTGTTTCCACACCGGGCCGAGACGGAACTGAACACGGCGAGGACCTTCAGCGCGTCGTCCGCCGTCGCCGCGAGCAGCGCGCGCAGCCCTTCGATCTTCGTGTCGAACACGAAGTCGAAGTCCGCATCGGACTTGTCGACGATTCGTCGGTCCGCGAGGACGCCGGCCGCGTGCACCAGGCCGGTGATCGGCCCCAGCTCGTCACGCACGCGGTCGAGGGCGGCGGAGACACCGGCGATGTCGGTCACGTTCGCCGTGACGTACCGCCCAGCGCCGCCCGCTGCCTCGATCGCGGCGAGCGTCCGACGGATCTCGCGCACGGCCAGCACCTTGCTGGCTCGGCGTCCCAGCTCCGCGGGTTTGATCGCTTCGCCGACGGACTTCGCGTCGGCGAGCAACGCTCGTTTCAGACCCGAATCGTCGGCGACTCCGGCGCACGAGGCCGGCTCTTCCGTGAGCGGGGTGCGGCCGAGCAACACGAAGGTCGCACCGGTCGCCCGCGCCCACTCCACGACGCATCCCGCGGTCACGCCACGGGCCCCACCGGACACGACGACGACATCGCCGGCACCGATCACTTGCCGACCCGGCCGAACCTCTGCGGCCACCGAACGCAACGTCGCGCGCGGGCCGTCTGCCGGGAGTGCTACCTCGGACTGCGACCCGCCCCCGGTGAGCTCTTCTGCGAGCACCAGCGCGAGGGTCTTGGGATCGCGGCCGGCCGCCTCGAGGTCGATCGACTTCACCGACGCCGCGGGCCACTCCTGCCCGGCGGTGCGGGTGAGCGCTGCCAGGCCGGCCAGGTACGCACGATGCTCGGGGATCGGGCCGAGCCCGAAGTGTCCGCCGGTGTCCTGGACGGTCACGAAGAGCCGAGGTTCCGAGCCGGCGATGGTCCGGGCGGCGGCGAATGCCTCGCGGTCGATCGCGATGGCGTCATCCTCGCAGCCGAGGGCGCGCAGGCCGCCGACGAAGACAACGGCGTTCGCACCGTCCGGGAGCGCGTCGACGGCATGGGCGTCGACGTGCCGGGCGCGCAGGAGCTCGGCGAGCTCGGCGTTGAGCGACGTCCCGTCTCCGGTGACGTAGACCGGTCCGTCGTAGAGCCCGGGCTGGGTCAGTCCATTTGCAGGGGCCGGCACGGTCTCGAGCGCGTAGCGACCGAGCGCGACCCCTCCATCAAAAGGGCGCAGGCCCTCCCCGTCGGCCGTCGCGGCCTTCACTCCCGAGCCCAAGAGCCCTTCGATGTAGTCGACGATCTCGCCGAGGGTCTCCAGCGAACCCATGTGGGCCGCGTCGACCTCCGGAAGCCCGGGGATCCGATCCTGGACCGCCGAGAGGATCTCCACTCGTTTGATCGAGTCGATGCCGAGGTCACCCTCGAGCGCCATCTCGGGCGAGAGCATGTCTGACGGGTAGCCCGTCGATTCGGCCACCACGTCCAGCACCAGACCAGACATGTCGGGAGCTTCGGAGGTGGACGGCGCCGGAGCTGCAACTACCGGTGCTGGAGCTGCGGCGACTGGCGCCGGAGCGACGACTACCGGTGCTGGAGCTGCGGCGACTGGCGCCGGAGCGACAACAGGCGCCGGAGCTGCGACCGGCACCGGAGCTGCGACGACAGGCGCCGGAGCTGCGACGACAGGCGCCGGCGGAAGAACAACAGGCGCCGGGCCCGCGGCAGCCGGCGCCGCAGCGAAGGGCGTGGCCGGCACGAACGCAGGCGCCGAAAGCGCGGCGCCGGGCGCCGAGAGTGCGGCGAGCGGCGACAGCGCTTGGAGGCTTGCCCCAGCCATCTGCAGGTAGGCCGTATGGGCCTGCGTCATCGTCGCCTGGTACATCGCCTGCACCTCGGCGGTCCGCCGCTGGGTCTCGCGGAACGTCGCGAGCCAGTCGGGGGTCGCGATTGCGACAGCGGACGGCGTCGCCGGGGCAGGCGCAGCAACAGGGGCGATGGACTGAGCGGCCGCCGGCGGGATCGCCGCAATGGACGGCGGCTCAGCCAGATCGGCGTGGCCGTCTTGGCCGTTCGTTGGCACCGCCGGAGGCGGTTCGGGGTTCTTCACGTGCAAAGCGGGGGTTCGGGTGGTCGATCTCGTGGGAGGATTCGGTCTTGGCAGCGCCGCGGCCCCGCCCGAAGGCGGGTACGGTTTGCCGTAGTTGCTGCCGTTGATCTGAAGCGCCAGACGAGGGGCCTGGTAAACGCCGGGGTCGGTCGGCTCGGCGTACTCGGCGAAGAGCTGGCCGAGATCCATCTGCACCCCTGCGGCGCTCAGTCGCGCCAGGGCCAGGAGCAACCCCTCGGTGCCGCTCCTTCCCTTGCGCTCGAGCGACACGGCGAGGTGGTCGCGGCCTTCGAGGATCTTGTCGGTCAGGCCGGTGAGCACCGAGCGCGGGCCGACCTCGACGAAAGTCCGCGCCCCAGCTTCGAACATCGCCCGTATCATCGCGACGAAGTCGATCGGCGAGGCGATCTGGGTGGCCAGCGCGTCGCGGATCGCCTGCGGCTTCTTCGCGTGCGGAGCGGCGCCGACCCCTGAGTACACGGGCAGATTCGGCGCCGAGAACCTCACCTTCTTCAGTGCCTTGGCGAACGGCGCGCAGCTGGGGGAGACCACCGACGAGTGGAACGCGGTCGCCACCGGGAGGCGCTTGCCGTCGAGGCCGTCACCGTTGAGCCTGCGCTCGAACCCGTCGATCGCCTCGGTCGGACCCGAGAGCACGACCTGCGTCGGGTGGTTGTGGTTGGCGACCCCGACGTCGGCCCCGTAGCGCTCGATCAGCTCGCGGACCTTCGCCAGCGGCATGGCCAGCGCGAGCATCGAGCCGGGCGTCTTCGCGGCCTCGTGCATCAGCTCGCCGCGCGTACGCGCGACGCGCAGGAATTCCGCTTCGTCGAGCACGCCAGCCGCATGGAGCGCCGTCACCTCGCCGAAGCTGTGTCCGGCGACCATCGCCGGCTCCACGCCCAGCGAGCGCATCAACGCAAGGTGGGACAGCGAAGCGCAGCCGATGGCGGGCTGAGCCTGGCGGGTGTCGGTGAGCCGTGCACGGTCGGCGTCCTTCTCGTCATCCGAGAAGCGGGGCGGCGGGAACACCACGTCGGGCAACGAGACCCCGTCCTCGAGCTCCAGGTCGGCAGCCCGGTCCCAGGGGCCGATGCAGGCGTCGAACGACATCGCCAGATCGGCTCCCATCGACAGGTGCTGGCTGCCCTGGCCAGGAAAGAGGAACGCCACGCCGCCCTCGTGGGCACCGACGCCGAACGCCGTGCCGTCGGGCAACGAGAAGTCCCCCTCTGGTTCCGCCTCGATGCGCTGCGCCGCGGCGGTCAGGGACGCGGCCAGCCCGTCGAAGTCGCTGGCGATCACGGCGAGGCGCGCGCTGGCGGCCGGCTCGTAGGCCCGGTGGCTCTCGATGGCGACCCAGCGCAGGCCGTCCGGCGTCGCCGGCGGATTCGCCGCCAGCTCTCTCGCGGCGGCGGCCACGGCGCGTCCATCGGCCCCGCACACCACGACGAGCTCCTTCTCGAAGTGGTTCAGCCGTCCGGGGCGCCGCGCTCCGGCGTACTCTTCGAGCGTGATGTGGAAGTTCGATCCACCAAAGCCGAACGAACTCACCGAGGCGCGACGCGGGTGGTCGCCCGCGCGCACCCAGGGGCGCCGCTCGAGACTCAGGTAGAACGGGCTTTCGCCGATGCGGAGCTTCGGGTTCGGCTCGTCGATCTTCAGCGTCGGCGGGATCACCCGATGGCGGAGCGCCATGACGGCCTTGAAGAGCCCGGCGGCACCAGCGGCGGCCTTGGTGTGCCCGATCTGCGACTTCACCGAGCCCAGCGCGCACCAGTTCTTTCGATCGGTCGGCTCGTCTTCGAACGCGAGCCGCAACCCGTCGAACTCCGCCGCATCGCCCGCGACGGTCCCGGTCCCGTGCGCCTCGACGAGCTCGACCGTCGACGGGCTGTATCCCGCCTTGGCGTAAGCGCGCTTCAGCGCGTTGGCCTGACCCGTAGAGACCGGGGCGTAGACGCTCTTGGACCGGCCGTCCGACGAGGTGCCGACGCCGGCGATGACGGCGTAGATTCGGTCGCCATCCCGCTCGGCGTCTTCGAGCCGCTTCAACGCGACCATGCCCAGACCCTCGCCGAGCATCGTGCCGTCGCCCTGCGCCGAGAACGGGCGGCAGTCGCCGGTCATCGACAGGGCGGGGGTCTTGCTGAAGCACATGAACATGAAGATGTCGTTCAGCGTGTCGACACCCCCGGTGATCACGAGGTCGGAGTCGCCCAGCAGAAGCTCGGACACCGCCATCGACAGCGCCGAAAAGGTCGACGCGCACGCCGCGTCCGTGACGCAGTTCGTGCCGCCGAGATCCAGGCGGTTGGCGATGCGACCCGCCACGACGTTGCCCAGCAATCCGGGGAACGTGCTCTCCTGCCACGGCACGTAGTTTGCGGCGATCCGCTCGCAGATCTCCTCGACCTGGTCTTCGCCGATCCCGGACTCGCGGAGCGCTTTGACCCAGGTCGGCCGCTGAAGCCGAGAGACCGACGACGCCAGGAGCTCCTGGGCCGAGGTGACCCCGAGGATGCACGAGATGCGCGACCGATCCATTGTGTCGAACTGCGATCCCGACGCTTCTTGCAGCACCCGGTTCGCCACGATCAGCGCGAGCAGCTGCGCGGTGTCGGTCGCCGGGACGATGCTCGGCGGCACCCCCCACGAGAGCGCGTCGAAGTCGATGTCGCCGAGGAACGCGCCGCGCTTGGCGTACGTCTTGTCCGGCGCCGACGGGTCGGGGTCGTAGTAGTCTTCGATCAGCCAGTGCGTCTCGGGCACGTCGGTGATCAGGTCTCGGCCCGCGTAGATGTCTTTCCAGAAGCCGGTCTTGTCGATCGAGCCAGGAAAGAGCGCGCTCACGCCGACGATGGCGATGCGCCGATCCGAACGAGGGGTCTCGGAGGTCATGGAGCTCGGGGTCACGCCAGGCGGCGGGGTCGAAAGTCGAAAGCAGAGGCCGGAACCGGCACTCCGTAGGTCCGGAGCTGCGCGGCCCGCGTAATCGCGGCGGCGCCCTCCATGAAGTTCAGCCCGACCTGCACGACCGAGCGGTCGCGGTGGCCGTGCAAGAAGCTGTCGCGTGCCCACGTGTTGAACGCGCCCATCGCCGGTCCACACCAGATCTGAAAGTCGGCGCGACGCGACTCGTCGCCGACGATGGCCCAGCGGCTCGACTGCCCGAGGTACGAGCGGAACACGAGGGCCATCATGTGCTTCGGATCGCGATCGGCACGCTCCACCTCGCGGGGATCGCGCGCACGCCAATAGGCTCGGGTGTCGGCCGCCGCTTCGGCAAACGTGCACCGAAGCAGCTGCTTCTCGACCGACCGGCGCTCCGCGTCGGGGATCGAGTCCAGCGAGGGGTACGTCCGGAACAGGTGATAGAGCCTGCGCGCACGCGCTCCGAAGAGCGTGCCGCGCTGCAGGACCTGCACCTCGACCCCCATCTCGAACATGTCGGCGGCCGGTGCCATCACCACGTCGGCGAGCTCGGCCTCGGCGAGCAGCGCGCGGCCCGACTCGGCGAGGCCCGATTCCACACAGGCCTGGTTCACCGAACCGGTGAGCACGTAGGCGGCACCGAGCCCGAAGGCGGCTGCGACCGCGCCGGGGGCCCCGAGGCCTCCCGCTGCACCGAGCCGGATCGGCGTCGCGTAGCCCCGCGCCTCGACGATGTCGTCACGCAGCGCGGCGATGGTCGGAAAGAGCGCGCCCAGCGGCCGGTTGTCCGTGTGCCCGCCGGAGTCGGACTCGACGGTGATGTCCTCGGCCACCGGCACGTGGGCGGCGAGCGCCGCCTCGGCTTCGGTGAGGAGCCCGTCCCGCACCAGGTCGTCGAGGATGCGGGACGGGGCGGGTTCCATGAACGCGCGGGCCACCGTCGGGTGGGAGACTTTGGCGAACACGCGGTTGCGCCGCTGGATCCGACCATCGACGCCTTGGGCCAGCCCCGCGCACGCGTAACGTACGAGTGGCGCGGTGAGCCGGATGTACGCGGCCGCCGAGACCCTGGTGACGCCGTGCCGGATGTACAGGTCGGCGACGGCGGCCTCCTGGCCCGGCTCAGACGGGTTGTGGATGAGGTTGCTGCCCCAGGGCAGGCGATGGGGTTCGAGTTCGGCGGCGATCGTCGCGATCTCGCGCTCGATCCGATCCGGGTCGAGACCCGCCGCGCCGAAGAACCCGAGGAACCCGGCCCTACCGGCGGCGATCACCAGCTGAGCGCTGGCGATCCCGTTGGCCATGGCCCCGGTGACGTACGGAAAGCGCGTGCCATGCACCTCGCCGAAGCCGCGGTCGCCGAGCCACTCGGGGTAGAGCGGGGGCAGGACACCGATGACGTCGACGCCGTGCTGGGCACGCGCGCTCGCGGCGTCCGGGTCGGCGAGACCAGCGACCTGGACGCCGACCGCCCCCGTCCCTGCGTGGCGAACGACGAGGAGCGTCTCGCGCACGAAGTGCGTTGCCGCAGCGATCTCATCGTGTGAGAAGCACAGCACGCCGGCATTCGAAAGTCGCGGATCAGGCGCTATGGGTTGACTCATCGCTCGCGTTCGGACCAGAAAGTGCCACTGGGTGGCATTTGCTACTGGGCCGCACTCTATACATCCCCCCTCCGCATTCCACCAGTGGGTCTTCGCGAACAGAAGAAACTGCAGACGCGCGCCGCGCTTCTCACCGAGGCGAACGCCCGTTTTGCGGCCCAGGGCTTCGAGGCCACGACCATCGACGAGCTGTGCGACGCGGTCGGGATCTCGAAACGGACCTTCTTCCGTTACTTTCCCGGCAAAGAAGATCTGGTGTTCCCGAACCACGAGGAGCGCCTGGCGCGCTTCCTCGAGTTCCTCGATCTCGCTCCTGCTGGAGAGAGGGCCTTCGACACGCTGCGACGGGCGACCCAGGTGTTCGCCTACGACTACATGAGCCACCGCGACCGCTTCATCGGCCAGCAGAAGCTGATCAGGACCTCGGCGACTCTGATGGCGCGGGAGCACGAAATCGACCGCGCGTGGGAGCGCGCGATGGCCGCGTGGTTCGTCGACCGGCTCGGGGCCGGTCACCCCGACCCGGCGCTCGACGCCCGGGTGATGGCCGGGGCGGCGATCGGGGTGATCCGGGCGACGATGCGGCACTGGTACGACAACGAGGGCGCGGTCGACCTCGAGGCGCTCGGACGCTCGGCGCTCGACCGGTTGGAGCGGGGCTTCATGGGTTGAGACGCGTGCTCCATGCGGCGGCGTCCGCGCTCGACTCCGCACTCCGCGAGAGCGCGACCGGACCGGAGGCGAGCGTCACCCCGGCCACCGCGAACCGTGTGTACGTCGATGCGCGTTACACGAACCGCGTGCGCCCCACCTTCAGGGCGACGCTCGAGCAGCGGTACATCGAGTTGACGTAGTGGCCGATGATCTCGCCTCTCAGGGCCTGCGGGGCTGAAATCCCCCGGTCACACAAACCGGGCTGAGCGGGACCTCCCGAAGATGGTCCGGCTGTCAACCCGTTGATATGACATCAGATGAAATCTGACGAGAACCTCTGATAGGATAGGGCTGTCCCCCGAAGACACTACGACTCCACCTCGACAGGCCCCGCACCATGCTCCGTGCATCCCGAAGAACTCTCCTCGCCGCCTGCGCTCTGATCGCGGTCTCCGCCAGCGGCGTCGGCTGTTCGGACGACCCGATCGAGCCGGACGACGACGGCTGCCCGGCGGGCACTGTCGCCAACCGAGCCGGGCGGTGCGTCCGTGTGATCGGCGACGAGGACGACACAGGCGACGGCGCGGGGGGCAGAGACGTCGAGGGAGCCGACACCGAACGGCCAGCCGAGTGCGTCCCAGGCAGCCGGATCTGCGACGACGGTGTGACGGTCGCCGAGTGCAATGCCGAGGGTACTGCCTACGTGCGCATCCCCTGCGAGGAGAGCGAGATCTGTGTCGAGAGCGAGTGCATCGCCAGCACGACCGGCGGCTGCGAACCCGGAATCGTCCTCGGCTGCGACAGCCCCACCGTCCAGCGGGTCTGCGCCGACAACGGTGTCGACCACGAGTCCCGCCCATGCCCGCCGGAGACACCGAACTGCCTCCCGACCGGGGAATGCGCGGCTGGAACGTGCGAGCCGGGCACACGTCGCTGCGCCGGCAACAACGTGGTCGAGTGCGGCGATAACGGCGAGTTCGAGGCGGAAGTGGCTCTCTGCCAGTACGGATGCTCCGCAGGTCAGTGCATCGACCCCTGCGTCAGCGACGGCAAGGACTACCTGGGTTGCACGTTCTGGGCGGCGGATTTCGACAACCTAGCGAACCCCTTCTTCGAAACACTCGGAAGCGCCGACGATGCGCAGTTCGGGATCACGGTATCGAATGCCGGACGCTACGAGGTCACCGTGACCATCACCGCGACCCCGACGGGCGAGGAGACCGAGCGGACTATCGCTCCCGGCCACCTGGAGACGATCCTCCTCGACCCTCAGAACATCGAAGAAAGCGAACTGTCCAACCGCACGTTCCGCGTGACCAGCGACGCGCCGATCACGGTCCACCAGTTCAACCCGGTGAACAACGTCGAGGTGAGGTCGAATGATGCGTCGCTGCTGCTGCCGTCGACCAGCCTCGGCACGGAGTACATCGTGGTGGGCTGGCCGACCTTCGGGGTCGAGGGTGGCGCGCTCGAGTCGTTCGTCTCGGTGATCGCCGTCAGCCCGGGTACGACCGACGTCACCGTGACGACGTCGGTCGACACCGCAGCCGGCGACGGTGTCACGGCGTTGCGCGCGGGTGCAGCCCAGACGTTCACGATGGAAGAGGGGCAGGTCCTCACACTGGCCACCGAGGCCGTCAACGAGGCGGACCTGACCGGCACCATGATCACAGCCACGGCAAACATCGCGGTATTCTCCGGCTCAGAATGTGCGAACATCCCGTTGGACAACAACTTCTGCGACCACCTGGAGCAGCAGCTCTTCCCGGTCGACACGTGGGGTGACGAGTTCGTCGGCGCGAAGTTCCAGCCCCGCGGCAGCGAGCCGGACATCTGGCGGGTCGTTGCGGCCGAATCCGGAACGACGATCACCACGAGTCCGCCGATCCCGGGGATCAACGAACGGATACTCGGGCGCGGTGAGCACATCGAATTCACCACCGACCTCGACTTCGTGCTCACCTCGAACGGGCCGGTTTCGCTGGCTCAGTTCATGGTCGGTTCTGCCTACCCGGGCCCGGCCAACGGGTGCGATGTGACGTCTCCACTCGGCGACACCAGCCGCTGTGCGATTCCCCGCACGTGTCCGACAACTAACAGCGCGATCGGTGACCCTGCTTTCCTGATCAACGTGCCGCTGGCACAATTCCGGAACGACTACATCGTGCTGACGCCGGCGCAATACCAGGAAGACTACCTGACGATCATCGCACCGCCAGACGCGAGCGTGACGATCGACGGAGCCGAGGTCGCGGTGAGCGGCGCGAGCGTGGGCGCGTGGGAGATCCTGCGCGTTCCGACCGTCGGTGGTGCACACGTCGTCGCTGCCGATCGGCCGATCGGGCTCTACGCCTACGGCTATGGCTGCGATGTCTCGTACGCCTACCCCGGTGGCCTGAACCTGGATTCGCTATGACCCGTCGCAGTCTCGTTCACCGACAGCCGGTCGCATTCGCCGCCCTGCTCGTCACTGTCGGATGCGAAGACCTCCTCGGCCGCTAACCGGCGGAAACAGATAGCGCATCACCGGGCCGGTCCCGTGCGTCCGGTATGTGGGGACGGGGTGAGCGAGGACAACGACCGGGGCTCACGGGCTGGGAAACGTGTAGTCGCCGGATCGTCCGAGGAGGAGGTTGGGGTTGTCCACGGGCGAGATGCCGTGAACGTAGATGGCCTGTCCTCCATACTCGGCCAGCTCAGCTGAGGTCAGGGGGATTCGGAAGCGATGAGCACCAGAGGTGGTGCCGCAGGCCTCCTGGACCGCGGCCTCGCTCGCGACGTTCGCCGTGGAGGCCTTGACGACCGTCCCCTCTCCAGCCGGACCGCCGGCATAGAGGTGAACGTCGATGGAGCCAGACCAGCCCCGGTGGCAGGCCCAGCCTCGCACGACGTACTGCCCCCCGGACTCGAATACGCCGCCGACGTAGCCCGTGAGATCCTGGGAGGGATCGGGCGCATCACCGGTCCCCGGACCAATTGGGACGTCGTCGGGGATGGGGCTGGGCGCGTCGAAATCCCCCACGGCGATGGCCCAGTCCGAGACGTGTCCCATCGAGAGCGTATGGCTCCCCGCGCTCAGATGCCCCGAGTCGATCTCGTGATAGTCCTCCTTGGCGTCGACCATCACCACTGGCTGGCTGCCGGGCATCCCTGAGAGGTCCACGGAGACCTGCGCGGCATCCTCGACGAAGAAAACGAATCGATCGGCGTCTGAGGTCACCATCGCGTAGCCCGTGGCTCCGGACACCCGCTCGTTGTCCACGGTCATGTCGAGCTCCAGGCGGCCGGCGTCCCAGAAGGCGTCGAAGCACCGAAAGTCTTCGCGCAGTGTCGGAGGGTGGAACCCGCATCCGCAGGCCTCGCTGAAAGGGCCGTAAGCGTTGAAGCGGGTGGAGAAGTGACCAAAGAAGCCTCCCATCCCACCGGCCATGGTCTCGCGCCAGATGAGTCGGCGGCTACCGTCGACATCCAACCGGTTCTCCACGGTGCCGCTGCTGCTCCTTGGCCAGCACGCGTACCCGTCGCTCATCCCATATTGGTCCGCCGGCGCCTCTCCCGGCTCAGTGCAGCTGTCCGGAGCGACCCAGTGAAACCGTTCGTAGGTGTGGCGCTCCTCGTAGAGGTGAGGGCGGCTCGGATCCGCATCCATGTCTGCCCTGATCTCTGCGTAGCTTGCAGGCCCCTTGTTCGTCGTCTCGAGCTCGTAGGAGCCACTGAATCCAGCGTACGAATTCAGCCCGAACATGGGGTTCTGCCAACCGCGCGCACCGAGGAGGTGGGGCCAGCCCAGGCGCTGCTGCAGGTAGCCGGCCCACTGGCTCGTCAAGCCCTCTGGATCAGGGAGCTCGTTGGTGTCGAAACCGAAGTTCATCGACCAACCTGGCAGTGGACCGAGACGCGCCGCGATCGTCCGCATGATCCGCTGGTGTGCGGCGCCCATGACCCCACCCGGGAGGAAGTTCGCCGTTTGCCTACGGCCGTTGTCACCGAAGGCCCAGATGTGAACCCGTCCCCCCCGGACGTGGACATACTCGATGACGTACTCGAGCGCCTCGAAGACCTCGAGGTCGGGTGCCTCGTAGTCCGCAGCGTTGCAATCGTCCACGTCCAGGGCACCCTGCTTGAACCAAGAATAGAACAGCGCGACGAACACGACATCGAAGCCGTTGTTCTGAGCGTCCTCCCAATAGTCCTCGATCATGAGCCTCCTAGAGGCTGGATCGTCCCAGATCCGGGTCGAGTGGTTGTACTGCTGCTCGAAGTCCTGCTGGTTCATGTAGACCTGAAAGACCACGCCCTTCAGGTCGTCGATGTCAGCGTCCATCTCCGCGTACTTGTTGCCCACCGAAGTGAGGAAGCCCTTGATCTCGGGATTGGTCTGGGGACTGACCTCGACGATGCCACTGTGTCCGTGGAGGTCGGGGTCTACATCGGTCGCCATGGAGCCATCACAGCGGCTCTCCCAGGTCCACGTCCCGGTACGTGTCCCCGTAAACCGAAAGCCCCACTCCCCATCATCGGTGTAGAACATCTCGGTCACACGACGCTCTCCCGTACCGTCGTGCGTGAAGATCACCTTGGCGATCAGATCGAAGGGGTTCCCTTCGTAGGACGGATTCCCCAGCGTCCACTGCACGGTCTCCCAGACCATCGCCTCCTCGCACGCAGCATCGACGCACCCTGGCTCCGGGCAATCCGCCGAGCAGTTCGTGTCGTCGCCGGCGGCCGTATCGGCGGCGACCGTGTCGGCGGCGGCCGCGGCGTCCTCGCCCGCGGCGTCCTCGGCCGTATCGGCGGCGGCCGTATCGGCGGCGGCCGTATCGGCGGCGGCCGTATCGGCGGCGACCGTGTCGGCGGCGGCCGCATCGGCGGCGGCCGCGGCGTCATCGCCCGCGGCGTCATCGGCCGCATCGGCGGCGGCCGCATCGGCGTCATCGACGGTCCGCTCGTCGATGGGACCGTCGCTGCAACCGCCGAAGGCCATGGCGAAGCCACAGGCCAGAACCAGCATCGATATCCAACCGCGCATCGAGTCACCCGCCTTCGAGAGTGATGCGATGATACATTGTGGTTGCCGCTTGTCGAGCCGCGTGTGACGTAGCGGTCCCAGTGGCGTAGCGGGCAC
>CAZFPM010000053.1:0-28186 GCA_964520965.1 uncultured Myxococcales bacterium | reverse complement strand
CCAGTCGAAGATCCGGCCAAATCCAGAGCAGGCGTTGGCCAGCCAGGGCCGACTGAACCGTCCGACGACCCGGTTGTAGACAGTCTCGTTCTTGCCTCGAATGATACGGACGTCCCGACCGCTACGCAACTACAGGGGCGCTGGACGGATAGGGGCGCCCGTCACTCGACCGTCGACAGCGGCGGCTCCCACACGAGCCAGACTCGCAGATACCTGGGGTCCGACATCGCTCGCCACCAGATGCCGATCTCGATGTCGTCACCGGGAGCGATGCCGCTTGGCAGCAGCACGAGGTCGCCGACGTTCGGTTCTCCGCGACCTACAGCGACAACGCTTCGATCACGGTCCCCGTCACCTTCCGGGTCCAGCCCCGCGGCGAGGTGGTCGCGCAGCGCCGAATTCAGGCCTCAGGCCGGCGAGCCGGGCGTCGACCCGTTGGTGGCCGGCGCCTCCGATCGTTGTTGCGCCCGGCCGCTACCGGCGTCGCGTGCGTATCAGTCGCCCGCGACGTGTTGCTCGGCCCACCCGACGAGCTCCGCGCGGACCTCCTCCTCGAGATCCCCGCCGTCGAGGTTCTCCGTGCCGTGCCCCCCACCTTCGAGCCTTACGAAGCGCCAGGCCGCGGGAGCGTTCGGCCCGAAGTCCTCGGCGAAGGGCTCTTCGTCAGGGTAGACCCAGAGGATCGGCGTCGCGTCGAGCTGCGTCCGATTGTCCGCGATGGTGTGCTGGTTCTGGGTGTAGTCGCCCGGTGAGAGCCACGCGACGGCGGCGGGCGTCGGCAGCTCGGCAGCGTGTGCCACGAGGTAGTCGAGCGTGGCCGTCGTGCCGTTCGACGCGCCGACGAGGAGGATGCGCTCGGGGTCGGGCACGCACTGGTCACGGCCGACGAGGAAGCGTACCGCCGCCTCCATGTCCAAGCGGGCGCCGGGGCCCTCGTAGGCGTCGGTCGCCTCCCCACCGGAGTCGCCGGCACCCCGCCGGTCGACGTTCAACACCGAGATGTCGAGCGCGCCGAGCGCGTCTCGGATGTGCAGCGGGTAGCTCGACCGATCGAAGTGGGGCGGCACCATGTGAAAGAGCACGACCGCTCCGCGATTCGGCGATGCGGCCGAGCGGAAGTCGGCGACCAGCTCGATGCCATCCTCGGTCGTGAGCCGCTCCACCTGCCAATCGGTTGCGCAGGCTTCGGGGGCTGCGGCGTCGACCGCCGGGTCATCCGCGGCTGCGGCATCTGCGGTGGCCTGCGCGTCATCGGACGCGTCTGCCGCAGAAGGCTCCGGTGCCGACGAGCTGCCAGAAGTGCACGCGAACGTGACGGCGAGTGTCGCGGCGACGATAATGCGGTAACGGGTCGCTGAGATCATCGGGTTGCTCCCGGGATCAACGTGATCGATGGAACGGCGCTCTTCGAACCCGACCACGGTTGGGGACCAGGCCCTGCGTCGTCAAGCCCCAGTTCGATGCCCAGACACGACGCATATCCGGGACAGACCCGCTTCTACGCGACGGTCGGGCTCATGATCGGCCTGATGGTGGGGCTGTTCATGTACAACTTCCTCGCCCCGGACGGCGGCGAGCAGAGCCTGCAGGGGCTTCGTCTTCTCTGGCTCGTCATGTTCGGGACCGTCGGCGGCGTGGTCGGGCGTCTACTCGTCGTCGCGCAATCGGAAGACGTGCTGGCCGAACGGCCCGATCCCCGATCGGTCGAGGAGCCGGAGCCCGAACGCAACGAGCGCTTCTTCACCTTGCAGAGCGGGCTCTACACGGCCGAGCAGTTGCGGACCATGCGGGTTCGGTCGACCACGGCGCCGATGTCCCCCCCGGACGCCGAGGTGAGGCTGCAGGTTCGAGACTTCGACCACAGCGCCCGTGTCTCGGTGCTCGAGGGCGTGCTCGAGAAGCTGAGCGCTCGGGAGGCCGGAGCACGCGCGTTGAACGATGCGATCGCCAGGGCTCCGAAGGTCACCGGGGAGCTGCGGCTGAGACCGGTGGCCTTCCACTCCGAGGGACCGGTCGCCCTCGACGGCCGCTCTCCGCTCGGGTGGTCCTTTCACTTCGTCGATGGGGCGATCGGGCTGGGGTGTTACGCGACAGTGACCGCCCAGGAGATCTCGCTACAGTACCACACCGCAGCGACGTACTCGCATCCGGAGACCGAAGACTGGCCCGACCCCGAAGACCTGTTGAAATGGGTCGAGGCCGAGGTCACACACAGCCCGGACCTGTCGTGGTACCTGAAGGTCAACCTCCCCGAGGACTGCATGCTCTATCTCCGGGATCCGGTACGGATCGCGGATATCGATGTGCCGGGTCAATCGGTGAGGAACGGGGATTTCCTGAGCATGCGGATCGAACGGGACGAGGCCGCCGAGCGATTCTCCATCGCCGGGCTGATCGCGTGGTTCCGGGGCGAGGAGCTACCGGAGACCGACGACGCATTGGCCGAGGCGCTCGAAGACCAGGCGTTCTGCGACGGGCTCCGGACCCTCGAGCCGAAGACCTTGATCCGCACCGCGAATGCCCTCGTGCGGTCGGTCGGCCTGCAAGCGGCTTCCGACCTCGCCCAGGCCTGCGTCGACGCCACGTCGCACGCGGAGCGGACGGAGCTCCTCAGCATCCTCTCCCGGGTTCCCGGGAGTCTGCCACTGGCTCTGCTCCAGCGGCTTGCTCTCGAGCTCGACGACGAAGAGTCGCGTCTGCTCGCCGAGAGCCTCTTCGAGAAGCGACGCGGACAGGAGCTCGATGTCGCCGACGACCCGATGGCCGGCTTGTCGTTCTCCGGTTGCCGCACCGCGATGGGCAAGCACGCCACGATCGTCGTGCCGCTGCGGTCGACGTACGACCCGAACGAGGACCTGCTGGTGCCGTTGACCGAGCTCGGTCTGCGCATCACGCGGCGGCGCCTGTTGTCGGGTGACGCCAACCTCCTCGTCGGCGCGCACCTGAGGTCGAACACCGACGAGACCGAGGCGTTGGTGACCTCGACCCCGATGCCGGTTCCCTGCCACATCCTGCATCTCGTCGGGGCCGGCGCCTCGACGCTGGGACAGGCGGTGGAGCGCCGCAAGCTCGTCTATCCGCGGACGGAGATCCTGGCGGACGCGGGCTCGGGCCACCCCACGCGGGTGCACCGCGCGGTGTTGTACATGGCCGCGCTCGAGATCGACGAGCCCGACGTCGTCCCGCAGCTCATCGCCGGGGCTGCCCGGAGCCGGCATGATGCCGCGCTCCGACGAGCCGTGCTGTCGGCGATGCGGGCGCAGTCGTCACCCGACGCATTGGTGTGGATTCGGGCGATCGCCGACGACCCGGAACACGAGGACGCCGAGTTGGCCGCCGAGGCCGCCACCATGTGGCTCGCTCGCTTCGCGCCGCCTCTCGAAGAAGAGGACGTCGACGATTGAGCTGTCGTGCCCGCTCAGTCGTCGAGCTCCCCGGCTCGTGCCTTTCCGATCCACTTCTTGATCTCGTTTTCGATGATCTCGAGCGCTTTGTTCTTGAAGATCCGGAAGATGAACGGCACCTCGAGGTCGAGGTGGATCTCGTTGGGCTCGAGCACGACGGTCCCGGCGAGTTTCACTCCTTTGGCCGAAAACGAAATCTCGGCGCGCGTGGCCGTGACCCACTCGGCCTGCGGCGAATAGGCCGAGAACCGCGCCTTGTAGCCGGCGAAGGCCTTCTCGGTGGCCCTCCGGGCGAGCGCGGGGTCGAGATCGTGCCTGATCACATGCTGCATCGACGTTCCATCACGGGGTTGCCCTGTAGGCGATACGAGGCTGATATGCTGCACCAAAGCGCACCTGCTGTCGAGGCGCCGGACCCGCTCCGAGCGCGCAGATGACCCCACCGGAACGCGAGTCTCCGGAGCCCCTCCAATCCGTGCGCTTCGTCGACTGCCTCGCCGAGCAGTTCCGCGACTGGGAGGAGGTCGAGTTCATCGACATCGAGCGCGACCAGACTTTCTTCCGCGAGCACGCGCTCCTCTACCTGCCCGTCGAAGACCTGGAGCGCGTCAAGCGCAACCTGCAACGGATCATCCGGCAGGAGCTCGGGCGCAGCCACCCGCTCTTCGAAGACCTGGATCGACTTCGGGATCCACATCTACCGACGCGTGCAAGAGGAGAGACGGAGCGGCGAAGACTGGGAAGAGGCGCTGTTCCGCGCGGTCGGCAAGACCGGTCGGGCCCTGCTCACCGCGACGCTGACGACCGTGGTGTCCCTGGGAACGCTGACGCTGGCGTCCTTCGACGGATTCCGCGAGTTCGGGGTCGCCTGCGGGCTCGGGGTCGCTGTGTGCCTGGTCGCCAGCGTGTTGGTGATCCCGCCGCTCGTATCGGCATCGGAGCGCGTCTGGGCGAGCCGCGACGAGGGACCGTCTCGGGCGGGCGCAGCAGGCGGTGCCTGGGTGTTGACCGCTTCGCGCGTCGGTTCGTTGCTGGTGTTGGCCGTGGTGATGTTCGGTGCCCTCAACGCACGCTCGGTCGAGTTCGAGTACGACTTCCGCAATCTCTCGGCGCCGCGCGAAGAGGGACGCATCCGGTACGGGGCGGCGCTCGGACGTAACCGAAGCTCCGCCCCCGCGGTCGTGCTCGGACGCGACAGCGACCAGATGCGAGAAGTGCACGCGGAGCTCAGACGGCGGCTCCGCGAAGGCGATCCCTACCTGAAGGGGTTCACGACGATCGCCACGGCGGTTCCCGGCGACCAGGCTGCCCGCATGGCCATGGTCGACGAGATCTACGAAGTCCTCGACCGGCGCGCGGTGCAGAACATCGACGGCGACGAGGGCGAGTTGATCCAGGAGATCACCGCGCTCACCGATGTCGACGAGTTCGGCCCCGAGGACCTCCCCGAGTGGTCTCGGGCGATGATCGAGGAACGGGACGGTGGCTACGGCTCGCTCGGGCTCCTCTACGGTGACTACGCCGACTACGACGCCCGCGAGGTCGCCGCGTTCCAGGAGCGATTCGAGTCCATCGAGGTCGGGTCCGGGGTGGTTCGGGTGTCGTCGAACGGGTTCATCATCTCGGACGTCGTCCGCTACGTGCAGGCCGACGGTCGCAACATCGCCATCTACGTCACGCTCGGGCTCTTCATCGTGTTGATGCTCGACCTGCGGAGCGTGCTCGGCGTCGTGGTCTGCCTGTCCGGCCTGGCCACCGCGCTCTTTCTGACCATCGCTGGAATGGTCGTGTTCGACCTGCGCCTCGGGCTCTACAACATCGTCGTGCTACCGATGGTGCTCGGCGTGGGAATCGACGGGGCCATCCACATCTATCACCGCTACCTCGAAGACGGCGTCGAGCACTTGCCATCCGTCATGCAGACGACCGGGGTCGCCGTGATCGCCGCCTCGATCACGACCGCTGCCGGCTTCGTCGGCCTGCTGATGGTGGAGCACAAGGGAATTCGCACGATCGGAGCGCTGGCCGTCCTCGGCATCGCCGCAACCCTGGTGGCCGTCCTGACGACGTTGCCGACGCTTCTTGCGCTGCTCGGCAAGCGACGGCCCCGGCCCTGAGCACACGAGCGGGCGACGGGATCAGCCGCGCTGGCGAGCCGCCCGGCGATCACCCTCTGCTCGGAACGCCTCGTCCGCGGGGCTCGGCGGGCTGTAGTAGTAACCCTGGACGAACTCGCAGCCGACGTGGCGCAGGAAGTCGAGCTGGGCCTTCGTCTCGACCCCCTCGGCGACGACCTCGAGGCCGAGGTTGTGGGCGATGTCGACGATCGTCCGAACCAGCGCTTCGGCCTGCCGACCTCGCGTATCCGGTTGCCCGACGTCCACGACGAACGCGCGGTCGATCTTGACCCGATCGGCCGGCAACCGCTGCAGATAGGCGAGCGAGGAGTATCCGGTGCCGAAGTCGTCGATCGAGATGCGCACGCCGATGCGCCGCAGCTCCTCGAGCCGCTCGATCGTCTCCTCGACGTCGCGCATCATCAGGCTCTCGGTGATCTCCAGCTCCAGGTAGCGCGGGTCGAGCCCGTGGATCCGCAGGGCGCTGGCGACCTGGCGAACGAGGTTCGGGTCCGAGAGCTGCGCCGCCGACACATTGACCCCGACCGAGAACTCCGGCTGCCCGTCGTCGATCCAGGCGCGGGTGACCCGGCAGGCCTCGTTGATTACCCAGGCCCCGATCTCCATGATCAGGCCCGTCTCCTCGGCGATCGGGATGAACTTCGACGGCGGAATGTCGCCCAGCACCGGGTGCTTCCAGCGGAGCAGGACCTCGAACCCGACGGTGTCGCCGCCCCGCAGGTCCAGCTGCGGCTGCAGGAAGAGGCTGAACTCGTGGTTCGTGGTCGCGTCGCGGAGCGCGGTCTCCAGTCGCAGACGCTCCAGCGCCGAGTCGTGGATGTCGGCGGCGAAGAACTGGAAGCAGTTCCGGCCCTGTTCCTTTGCGCGGAACAGGGCGGCGTCGGCGTTGCGACGTAAGGTGGCGGCGTCGGCACCGTCGTTCGGGAAGACGGCGATGCCGATGCTCGCGGTGACCACAAGATTGTAGCCGGCGATCTCGACCGGACGCTCGACGGCGTCGAGCAGCTTGGTCGCCACCGTCGTCGCGCCGTTCAGATCGTCGAACTCGGTGATCATGATGGCGAACTCGTCGCCACCGGTGCGAGCCAGAGTGTCGGTGGTCCGCATGCAGGTCTCGAGTCGTGCCGCGACCTCCTGCAGGAGCGCGTCGCCGACGGAGTGACCCAGCGTGTCGTTGATCTTCTTGAACCGGTCGATGTCGAGCGAGAGGACCGCGGCCATGGTCCCGTTGCGGCGGCACCCGCCGATCGCGGTCCGGATCCGCGTGTCCAGCACGTATCGGTTCGGCAGCCGGGTCAGCGGATCGTACTGCGAGCGGGTTGACCGCTGGCGGTGCTCCACGGCGAGCGCGACGAGGCCCGCGGCGCTCTCCATGATCTCCGCAACTCCCTCGAGATCGGCCGTGCCGACCGGCGTCAGGGCATCGACGGTTCCGATGACCGTGCCGCCCGAGGAGAAGATCGCGTAGGAGTCGCAGAAGCCGAGCCCCGCCTCGCGGGCGGCGAGGCCGTAGACCTGCGTCTGCACCTCGCCGACGATACGGCCGGAGTACAGGTGCCGCTGCGGATGCTCGGGATCGGCACCGACCGTCGCCTTCTCCAGGACCGGTGCCCGGGTCGCCAACCGGCGGGCGAGGGTACTCGGCGCGTTCGGTGCGCCACCGAGTCGAAGCCCCTCGGAGCCTCGCACCCAGATGACGCAGCAGCTCTCGGGCAAATACGCCTCGACGAACTCGGCGACCCGCCGAATCACGTCGGAGAGCGAAGACGAACCGACGACGCGTCGCATGACGTCGCGCCGCGCATCCTGACGACTGCGTGCTGTGCGGACCCGTGTCACGTCAGTCGCGATCGTCAGCGTGTGGCGCGCGAACGAGCCGTTCTCGACCGCCTGGTCGACCACCTGGTACCAGCGCGCTCGTCCGTGGGCGTCGACGACATGCTCCTCGCGGCACTCGTCTCCGTCGATCGTCCGCACCGTCGTGGCGAGGCGGCGGAACGACGATGGGGAGGCCGCGAGCTCGGGCTCGCTGCGTCCGAGAATCGACTCGAACGGGAGCCCGTAGAGCGACGACGCGGCTTCGTTCACCAACACGAAGCGACCCTCGCGGTCGCGCACGAACACCGGGTTCGGGTTCATGTCGACGATCTGCTGGAGCAGCACCGGATCGCTGTCCAGGCCGCCCTGGAGCTTCGCCTGGACCTCTGCGGGACGCAGCTGGCCGCGGAACGAGGTCCCGGCCGGCCGCATCGGCGTCACGCCCGCACCGGAGACGGGCGTGTCGCCAGCCGCGGTGCTCAGGCCGCCCGCTGGCGTCGACGGGGGGCCGACCTGTTGCCAGATGCCCAGAGCGCGTGATGCCAGCTCCGCAAGGTCGCGGAGACTGTCCTCGTCGGCCGCGGTGAACCCCCGCCGGGGGTTGGTGTCGAACACGCAGAGCGCGCCGATGCGCTGCCCGTCGCCGGTCGTGACCGGCGCACCGGCGTAGAACCGGATCCCCATCGACCCCGAGACCAGCGGCAGTCGCGCGAATCGGATGTCCGACGACGCGTCGGGTATCGTCAACACCTCGTCGGACAGGATCGTGTGCGCGCAGAAGAACTGATCGCGCGGCACCGAATCGAGGTCGACACCGTGGACGGTCACGAAGCGGTGCACCGACTGGTCGACCAGCGTGACCGCCGCATACCGGGCGTCGAACGCCTGTGCAGCGAGACGCGCACACCGCAACAGGCTCGGCGTCCGGTTCGAGGGCGATCCCTCGATCGTCCGCGCGACGGCGTTCAGGCGGACACTTTCATTTGGGGGCATCAGGAGCGGCATGCCACACGGTGGGGTAGGGAGCCCGCGGGTCGTGTGGGGCACCGTCCTACATCGCCGAACAAAAGTCAGATTCTCGACGCTTCGCGGGTTGCGCTTCGGTCCTCTCCTCGCCGACGATGAAGATGGTGGCCGCGGTGGCCCCGGCGAACACCGCATCGACGAGCTCCAGCTCACCGACCCCCACGTCACCGCCGTCGATCGCGCGCTCTCCGCGTTGGTGTCGAGCCGGTTT
The DNA here is from genome assembly GCA_964520965.1 of uncultured Myxococcales bacterium. GTDB lineage: Bacteria > Myxococcota_A > Bradymonadia > REDH01 > REDH01 > CAZFPM01. The sequence continues at coordinate 19,589 of CAZFPM010000053.1, read as the reverse complement.
CCGATGGATCCGACATCCGGTTCGCGCTAGGAAACACCCCGCTCGAGTTCCAACTGCCACGTGTATGCGATGTTGCGGGCCATAATGATCGGGTCGCTGCTGGCGATCCTCTGTGCGTGTTCCGATACCGGACCGATTCCATTCCTCGCGGCGACCGACGCCGGGACGGGAGAGGGGAGCGGCGGCGATGCCGGGGGAGGCGACGACGCGGGTACCGAGCCCGGCTGCACCGTTGCCGACGACTGCGCCGGAGGCGAGGTCTGTTTCGAGGGGAGCTGCGCACCGGGTTGCGAGACCAACGACGACTGTGGCGCCGACACCCCGATATGCCACGTCGACGCGGACGTCTGCGTGCAGTGCACGTCGAACACGAACTGCGGGCCGGACGAACACTGCGTCGGCTTCGAGTGCCTCGAGATCTGCGAGACCAACGAAGATTGTGAAGCAGGCGAGGAGTGCATCGACACGGGCTGCGTTCCCATCGATCCGGTCTGCGCCGCCGGCGAGTCGTCCTGCGACGACAACGTGGTCGTGACCTGTGCGGACAATGGACTGTCGTTCGACCGCACGGCGTGTCCGGGCGACGAGGAGTGCATCGAATCCGACCATGGTGCGGCCTGCGTCTCCCGGGCGTGCGAGCCCTTCCAGCGAGGCTGCTTCGACTCGACCCGGGCGTGGGAGTGCGCCGAAGACGGTTCCGAACGCATCGAGGTCCCCTGCGAAGTGGGTGAGGCGTGCGATGCCGGACTCTGCGCGCCGAGCTCCACCGATGCGTGCCTGACCTCGGACGCGATCGCATTGGACTTCGATGTCGAGATGGGCAGGCAGGAGGAGGTCGGGGTCTCGTTCTGGCCCTGCGACGAAGGCGCGGTCGTCATCGTGACCTCTCTCGCCGTGGAAGACGACATCGCCGGGGTGTTCGAGATCACGCGGCGGCCGTCGCTCCCCGCCGTGGTCACCGAAGGCGACCACCTGTTGATCGAAGTTCGCTTCTCGCCAGCGTCCGCCGGGGTCTTCGAAGCGAAGCTCCGGCTCCGCATCGAGGGCGGCGCCGATGTCTCGATCCCCCTGACCGGTCTCGCCACAGAGGTAACGGACGACTGCCCGACAGCGAGGGCGGGTTGTCGGATCGTGGGCGGGGGCGGCTCGATGGCCAGCACCCTGGACGTGCCGGTGGGAACGATGATCGAGTGCGACGGGACGGGGAGCTCCTCGAGCGGCGGGGCGATCGTCAGTTACGGCTGGTTCTTCGAGATGCGGCCAGATGGCTCCGCGGCGAGGCTGGATACCACGCGCGCCGGCTGGGCCGAGAGCTTCATCGACGCGGCCGGCTTCTACATGGTGGCCCTCGATGTGATCGACGAAGACGGAACGGAGTCGTGCTCTCCGGCTCGGGCCGAGGTAACGGCGGTGGATTCGGGCGGAGGGGGCTCGCTTCTGGTCAGGCTGACCTGGAACACGACGGCGGACCTCGACAACCACCTCCTGCACGAATCCGCTACCGGCTGGAACGATTCGGCCTGGGATTGCCACTACCGGAACAGGGAGACGGAGTGGGGCGCAACGCTGGACATCGATGATGTCGACGGATTCGGCCCAGAGAACATCTCGCTGTCTCCGGTGGAGCCCGGGGTGAGCTATCGCATCGGAGCGCACGTCTCGGACCCCCACGAAGCGGGTGCGACGGTGGCGACGGTGCGCGTCTCGTACTCCGGCACCCTGGTCGAGGAGTTCGAGACTACACTCACCACGACCGGCCGGTTCTGGGACGTCGCGGCCGTGACGATCGAAGGCGACACGCCGGTCGTGACGGTCATCGACGAGGTCCTCTCGGATATCCCCGGGGGCTCCTAGATGACCCCGGCGCTGTCGGCGCGTCCGTCGCGACGTTCGGTTGCCGCCAGGAGCGACACCCGATAAGGTCCCCCGCACGCGTTAGAAGTCCGCAGAACCCTGTTCTAGACCCGCGAGTACGATGAATTCATCGAGGAAGGCCTGCGAGGCCATCGTCCTATCTCTCCTCGTCGGCCTGTTCGTGGCCTGCGGAAGCGAGGCCACCGAAGGCTTGACGGCCGGCGACGCGACCGCAGAGACCAGCGACGCGGGCGCCGACGAAGATGCCGCGGAGACCGACGGCGCAGAGACCGACGGCGCAGAGACCGACGGCGCAGAGACCGACACGCCGGAGACGGATACACCGGAGCGCGACGCCGGTGGCGACGCCGCCGACGACGGTGGCGACGGCGGCGAGGTCGAATGCGAGCGCAACACCGACTGTCCGCCGCGCCACGGCTGCGTCGAGGGCGAGTGCCGACTCCGTTGCGGCACCGACATCGAGTGTGACGACGCGAACCCGTGCACCGACGATCTCTGCGAAGAGGGCTTCTGCAGCGCCCAGCACGTGGCGCCGCGAATCGCCGACGAGCTGTCCGGTGATTGCAAGGCTCTGGCCTGTGTCACGGGTGAGCTCGAGGTCGTGCCCGACGACACCGACATCCCCGAAGACGATGGCATCGGCTGCACGATCGAGCGTTGCGCGGGCACGTTCCCACAGCACAATCCCGTGCACTCACTCTGCGACGACGGCGACGATGACAACGGCGAAGAGATCTGCTCTCCGGCCGACGGCGGGTGCGTCCTCGGCGAGCGACCCGACTGGTACTGCGACGAGTTCCTTCCCGGCTGGGGTCCCGAGGAGATCTGCGACGACGGGCAGGACAACGACGGCAACGGACAGGTCGACGAAGACTGCGGCTGCGAGTTCGGTTCCGCGCAGCGCTGCTACCAGGGTCCGCCCAACTCCCGCGAGATCGGAGGCTGCCTCGACGGCTACCAGCGCTGCATCGACCGCCGAGATCCCCATTGGGGCGACTGCGAAGGCGGCATCCTCCCGAGCCTCGAGATCTGCGACCTCAAGGACAACGACTGCAACGGGTGCGTCGATGATCTACCCGAATGCGAGCCGCTCCTGACCTGTCCCACCGAAGACTTTGCCCGACCGCTCCGCGCATATCCGCTCGACGGAACCGCGATCTTCGGCGGCGAGGGGCTCGAGTGGCAATGGACCATCATTCCTCCGCCCAACAGCGCGACGACCGGCGCCGAGAGCCCGACCTCGTCGCTCACCGAGGTCTATCTCGACGTGTCCGGAGACTATCACGTGTCGCTGACCGTCCGCGACGACAAGGACGATCTCTACGGTTGCTCCTGGGTGGTGCACGTCGCCGGTAGCGGGCTCCGCATCGAGATGCGCTGGGACACCTTCGGCACGGTCGACATGGATCTGCACCTGCACCGAAGCGGTCGGACCACCGGATTCTGCACCGACGACGACTGCTATTTTGCGAACTGCCGGGTCGGCGGCTTCGGGGGCGGACTGCCCTGGGGCTACCCGGACAGCCCGTCGACGGAGTGCGAGAGTGACGGGGCTCCGTGCAACAACCCGCGGCTCGATATCGACAACATTCGCGGGTTCGATCCGGAGAACATCAACATCGACAACCCGAACGACGGTGACTCGTTCCGAATCATGGCCCACAAGTACTCGGGGAGCGCGCGGACCAACCCGGTGCTCAGCCTCTACTGCGGCGGGCGGCTGCGGGGTGTGCTCGGCGAGGCCCCCGACGAGGCCGGGCTCACGCAATCCTCCGGCGGTTGCCAGGGTCACACGTGGCGCATCGCCGACGCGATCATGGTCGTCGACCCCGACACCGGCGTCACCGACTGCGTGGTCGACGTATTGACCGGGGGCGACGGCGGCTGGGATATCCGGCTCAACTCCTCGGCGTACTGATGGTCCGGACCGCACGGTCGGTCATCGCGCGCTCAGGGCTCCGGAGATCTGCCAGGGACCGGATTCCGGCCTCGCTCCGGATTCCCGCGGTCGCGCTGACCGGTATGCTCGCCGCATGGTGGGTCGCGGGCAGCGCCCTCGTCGCTTGCGGCGGCGCGCGGGTGAATGGCCAAGACGAAGACGAGCTCCCCGAGGTATGCGCGCCCTATCTGCTGGATGACGAAAGCGACGAGGACGGCGACCACGGCGACCACGGCGACCACGGCGAAGACGGCGACCACGGCGAAGACGGCGACCACGGCGAAGACGGCGACCACGGCGAAGACGGCGACCACGGCGAGCACGAAGCGGCGCCGACGCCACTGCCCACGGTCGAGTCCCCGCTGACCCTCATCGTCGGGGGCACCGTTCTCACGGCCGCCGGCGATCGGTTCGAGCCCGGATACGTGCTCTTCGAAGACGGGCGCATTCTCGAGGTGGGCGAGGGCACGATCGAGGCGCCCGACGGGGCCGAGATCATCGACGCGACCGATCGCTGGGTCACGCCCGGAATCATCGACACCCACAGCCACCTCGGCGTCTACGCGACACCGGGAGATCGCGCGCACTCCGACGGAAACGAGGCGACGAGCCCCATGACCCCGCAGGTCGAGGCCATGCACTCCGTATGGCCGCAGGACCCCGGCTTCGAGCGCGCGATCGCCGGCGGCATCACCACGCTGCAGATCCTGCCCGGCTCGGCCAACCTGATCGGTGGGCGCGGATTCACGATGAAGCTCCACCCGGGGGCGTTGAATGCGGTCGACCTGGCGTTCCCCGGTGCCCCACCGACCCTCAAGATGGCCTGCGGCGAGAACCCCAAGCGCGTCTATGGCGGGCGCGGCTCGATGCCGTCGACGCGCATGGGATCGGTGGCCACCGTCCGCCAGGCGTGGATCGACGCCCAGCGCTACGTCGAAGAATGGGACGATTACGACGAGGCGATGACCGAGTGGTGCGCCGAGGGCGATTTCGACGAAGACGAACCGTCAGAGCCGGCGCTCGACCTCGGCAACGAGACGCTCGCCGGGGTCCTGCGGGGAGAGATCCTGCCGCAGATCCACTGCTACCGAGCGGACGAGATGCTGACGCAGATCCAGATCGCCGACGAGTTCGACTTCGAGATCCGCTCGTTCCACCACGCGGTCGAGGCGTACAAGATCCGCGACGTGCTCGCCGAGCGGCGCATCGGCGTCTCCACCTGGGCCGACTGGTGGGGGTTCAAGCTCGAAGCCTTCGACGGCATCGTCGAGAACGCCCCCCTGCTCGCCGAGGCCGGGGTGCCGACGATCATCCACTCGGACTCCGCGATCGGCATCCAGCGGCTCAACCAGGAGGCCGCCAAGGCGTACTTCCGGGGCGTGGACGCCGGACTCTCGGTCGACGAAGACGAGGCGATCCGGTGGGTCACGCTCAACGCCGCGTGGGCCCTCGGGGTCGATGAGCAGACCGGCTCTCTCGAACAAGGGAAGATGGCCGATGTCGTCGTGTGGTCCGACTCACCCCTCAGCGTGTATTCGCGGGCCGAGCTGGTGTGGGTCGACGGCATCCTCGAGTTCGATCGCGCGGTCGAGGCCGCCCCGTGGAGCGATTTCGAGCTCGGCTTGTGGCCGCAGCGAGAGGTGGCGCAATGAGATGTGTCGCCGCATGCACGGCCGCGCTGATGCTCGTCGTGGGCGGACAAGCGCTCGGCGACGACTTCTGCGTCGTGGGGGCCGAGGTCCACATCGGCGACGGTGTTCACGGCCAGTTCACGGTCTGCGTGCGCGGTGATCGCGTCGTCGAGGTGGTCACCGAGGCGTCGGCCCCCGAGGGTTTTGCGGTCGTAGACGGAACCGGCCTGGTGCTCACACCGGGCTTCGTCGACGTGAACACGAACCTTGGGCTCGTCGAGGTCTGGGCCGTCGAGAGCTCGCGCGACGGCAACGCCGGCGGACGCGACCCGATCCGGGCCGCATTCCGAGTCGCCGACGCGCTCGATCCCGACTCCAGCCTCTTGCCCGTCGCGCGCACTGGAGGGATCACCTCGGCCGGCTGTCTGCCGAGCGGCGGACTGATCTCCGGACAAGCCACGTGGATCGACCTGGTCGAGCATGCGGACCTCGCCGTCGAAGGCCCCGGCGTCATGGTCATGGGGCTCGGGGTCGGCGCCGGCGCCCAGACGGGCGGTTCACGCGGCGGTGCGATCCTCCGCTACCGGGAGATCTTCGAGGATGTGCGCTTCTACGCCGAGCATCAAAACGCCTACGACGCGAACCAGGCGCGAGAGCTGTCGCTGAGTCGTCTCGACCTCGAGGCGCTGATGCCCGTTCTCGAAGGCGACGTGCCCGTGCTCTTCGGGGCTTCGGAGCGGCGCGATGTCCGCGCAGGCCTCGCGATGGCTCGAGAGTATGGATTGGAGGTTGCTTTCATCGGGGCGCTCGATACTTGGGCGATGGCCGACGAGCTCGCCGAGGCCGGCGCCGCAGTCGTGGTGAACGCGCTCTACAACCTGCCGTTCAGCTTCGAGGCGTTGGGGGCCCGCGAGGACGCGGCGGCGATCCTGGAGAGCGCCGGGGTCGAGGTGATCCTGTCGTCGAACGACACCCACAACGTGCGCACGTTGCGCCAGGTCGCCGGCAACGCCGTGCGCGCGGGATTGCCCTGGGACGCCGCGTTGCAGGCCGTCACCTCACGACCCGCTCGCCTCTTCGGTGTCGACGATCGATACGGCACGATCGCCGTCGGTCAGGTCGCGAACCTGGTGCTGTGGACCGGCGACCCCTTCGAGCTCTCCACGTCGGTCAGCCAGATGTGGATCCGCGGCGAAGACCAGTCGTTGCGAACCCGCCAGACCGAGCTCCTCGAACGCTACCGATGACGTGCGCGCGGCCGACGCCGGGCTCGACCTGGAGTCCGGGGGGACCATGAGTCGCCTCGCGCTGCTCGAAGACGTTCGGGTTCTCAGTTCGCTGCTGGAGCAGAGGGCTCGCGCAGGCGTCGACGACGAGAACGTCGAGGAGCGTCGATCCCACATCGAGCAACAGATCACCCGACTCGAAGAGGTCGCCGTCAAGCTCGAGCGTCGACTGCTCGACCTCGAGCCGGACGACTTCTCTCCGTCGGAGGAGGACCTCTTCGACGCCGAGCGCGCGCACATCGAGAGTCGCCTGCGGGGGCTCCGACAGAAGATCGAAGCGCTCCGTGGAGCAGCGGCCGAGATCCCCCACCGAGGTTCCCTGGCTGGTCCGGCGCCGCCCGGTGTGAAGGCTCGACTGCGGCGCACGCTCCACGAACTCGTCAGCGACATGCAGTCGGACCCCACGGTGCCGCGCGCCGACGTGCGCCCGCTACAACAGCGACTCGCCGAGCTCGTGCGCGAGCGGCGAGAAGACCTGCGCGCGGTCGCCGATCGTCTCGAAGACGCGCGCGACTACGTGGTTGCCGCGCTCGACGGGTTGGGGGCGGTCGTCGAGAGCGCCGTGAGCCTTCCCGACGACACCATCGGAGCCGGTGCCGTGATCCCTTTCCCCTTCGAGCACGAACGCGGCCTCGCCCGAACCCGGATCGACATGGCGCGCGACGCGCTTCGCGAAGCCCACGGCGACCTCGGCCGCGTTGCCCATCAGTGGCCCGAGCTCGAGGACCTCGCTCAGCGCGAGGATTGGTCCCGCCTGCCCTTCCGCCAGCTGCAACAGCTGATCGTGCCCCCGGATGGCACCCCGACAGCCAAGGGGCCGACGAGCGTGAACCAGGCCTTCGGGCGTCGCATGCTCGAAGTGCGGGACACCGCCCGGGGACTCGCGCTATGGCTCGACGAACTTCGAAAGAGCGTGAGCGACTCGCCGCCGCCCGCCTGAACGGCGACGCCGAGACCGGCGGCGAGGCGACGGATGCCGAGACCGAGCCAGGAGGAGTCATGTTCCGCGCGATCAACCCGACGACCGGCACGACGATCGAAGAGGTTCCGCACGCTGACGCAGCGACGCTCGAGAGCCTGGTCGCCGCCGCGGACGCCGCCGCTGCGAAGTGGCGGCTGACGCCGCTCGACGACCGCGCCCGGTTGTGTGCCACCGCGGCTCGTGTCCTCCGCGCCCGCTCCGAGAGCCTCGCCCGGATCATGACGCTGGAGATGGGCAAACCGATCACCGAGGCCCTTGGCGAGGTCGAGAAGTGCGCGTGGGTCTGCGAATACTACGCTGAGCGCGCGGCGGAGTTTCTCGCCCCGGAGACGATCGCTACCGACGCTTCGGAGAGCTGCGTCCGACACGATCCGCTCGGCATCGTACTCGCGGTCATGCCTTGGAACTTCCCGCTGTGGCAGGTGTTCCGGTTTGCTGCCCCGGCCCTGGTCGCCGGCAACGTCGGCCTCCTCAAGCATGCCCCCGCCGTTCCCGGCTGTGCGCGCGCCATTCAGGAGATCATGGACGAGGCGGGCTATCCCGAAGGCGTATTCACCAACCTCTTCGTAGCCGAGAGCACGGTCGCAGAGTTGATCGCCGACCACCGCGTCGCCGCCGTGTCGTTGACCGGCTCGGTGGGGGCCGGCCGCACGGTCGCCGCACTCGCGGGGCGGGCGATCAAGCCGTGCGTTCTCGAGCTCGGCGGCTCCGACCCGTGCCTCGTATTGGCCGACGCCGATCTCGACATCGCGATCGACGGCGTGATGGTCGGACGCTTCCTCAACGGCGGCCAGAGCTGCATCGCCGACAAGCGGATCATCGTCGTCGATGATGTCCACGACCGCTTCGTCGAGCGACTCGTCGAGCGTGTGGACGCTCTGCGGGTCGGCGATCCGATGGACCCCGGCACTCAACTCGGACCGCTCGCCCGCGAGGATCTGCGAGCGACGTTGGCCGACCAGGTCGCGCGCACGGTCGACGCCGGCGCGCGATGCCTGCGTGGCGGCGGCCCGAACGACGGCCCCGGTTGGTTCTACCCGCCGACGGTGCTCGTCGACGTCGCTCCGGGCATGCCGGCCTTCGATGACGAGACGTTCGGCCCCGTCGCCGCCGTGATCCGGGCCGACGACACACGCGACGCCCTCGCGCTGGCCAACCTCTCGACCTTCGGCCTCGGGGCCTCCGTCTACACCCGAGACGCCGCTAGCGCCGTGCGCGACCTCGTTCCCCACTTGCGGACGGGACACGTCGCGGTCAACGGCATCGTCAAGTCCGACCCCCGCCTGCCTTTCGGGGGCATCAGGGATTCCGGCTTCGGGCGCGAGCTCGGGAGCGCTGGGATCCATGCGTTCGTGAACGCGAAGACGGTCTGGGTCCGCTGAGGGCCCGCGGCCGTTCGCCCTCACCGTTGCAGGGCCGCTCGGGAGTCCTTATCGTGCGCGTCGCCTGTCTTCTGTGTGTCGGAGCAAGGGATGAAGCCGAGCTCGTTGCTGTTCGTGATCGCCGTTCTGATCTCCCTCTCGGCGTGCAGCCGCACCGACCTCAGCGCGGGAGGAGATCTCGATCTCGTCCCCGCCGCTCTCGACGACTTCCCGTGTGCAGACGCGATGCTGGACTCGTTGGTGTCATTGTCGGTCGAAGGATCGACGGCCGGGCAGAGGAACGAACTCACCGGTTCGTGCGGCGGTGATGAGGCATCCGATGTCGCGTTCGTCTGGACGGCCCCGACGACCGACACCTGGGAGATCAGCACCACCGGCTCCGCGTTCGATACGATCCTCTACGTCTTCGAGGGCGGTTGTGATGCCGACGAGCTCGCCTGTAACGACGATTCCGGCGGCGACCTCCTGACCTCGCGGGTCGTCGTGTCGGTCGACGAAGGAACGCCCCTGGTGATCGGCGTCGACGGCTTCGACGACGAGTCGGGCGCGTTCCGCCTGGTGATCCAGCCGTTTCCCTGACGTTCCCCGTTCGACCGGCTTCGAAGGCTGCAACTCGCTCTTGCCTTGTCGGCGACGATTCGTTCGCTGCCACCGAGCGCTCCGACTCGATGAGGGACCATCTCGGGCGGGGTGCGATCCAACACCCCCAAACACCGGCCGACGCTGGCTCCATCTCGCATTGACGCCCATTGGGTCGGCCCCTACGGTGGCTGCACGCCGTGCTTGCCGAGTCGGACGAGGAACCCATGCGACGCCGATCACACCGCTTTCTCCGCCCTGTCCTCCTCTCCCTGGCCGTAGTGGCCCTCTCCTGCGGGTTGGAAGACGAGCACTCGGGGCACGATCCGGGCGAAGCGACCGCCTCCGCACCGGTGATTACGCTGGCCGAGTTCGAGGTTGTCGCGGATACCGAGCGCGCCGTCTTCGACGTGCGCATGCTTCCGCCGAACGAGTGGTCGGACGCCGATGCGTTCACGTTCGACGACGACCTGCGCACGGTCCCCCAGGCGCTGTGGTGCGAGCGTCGGGTGACCCGCGGAGGCGCTTCCGACACGTTCTCGCTCTTCACCGATCCGGCCTCGATCGGGAGCACCGTCTCGGCCTGCGGGCTCCCACCGGTCTTTCCCTACTCCGCGCTGGGCGCCTTCTGCGCCGACGTCACGGTCCACTCGCATTTCGACGAGACCGTCGTCCAGGTCATGGCCGAGATTCTCACCGTCGACCCGCCGGAGTTCGCCGGATACACATTCACCGGCACCGCTGGCCTGATCGGGGTCGACGCCGACAATCTCCCGGGACCCAACCCGCCGACTGACAGCCGCGGCGGACTCATCGGCTACGGCGACATCGCCGCCGGCGCTTCGGCCGGGGAGCAGTGGGTCTTCCAGAATCCGAGTGGTACATTCCGCTTCCGAGGCCGCCTGGTCAGCCAGATTCCCCGCGAAACCTGCAACGGCATCGACGACGACTGCGATGGCGAGGTCGACGAGGACGCCGGGTGCCTGGCCTTCGACGAGCCCTGCACCTCGCACTTCGACTGCGCCTCGGGGAACTGTGCCGAGCCCGGTCGCTGCGGCGCGTCGCTGTGCTTGGACGGGCTTCAGAACGCCAGCGAGACCGACGTGGATTGCGGCGGGGCCTGCAGCCTCTGCATCATCGGCCAAGCTTGCGTCGCGGGCACCGATTGCGGCTCCGGGAACTGCCGCGACGGCGCCTGTGTTCTGTACCGCCACCCGGCGGCCGGCGAGATCATCGTGTCCGAGTTCATGCCCGACCCGGGGGTCGGAGACACCGATGGCGAGTGGGTCGAGCTGTACAACGCGACCACCGGACCCCTGGATCTGACCGACTGCGTCCTTCGTGATGACGGCTCGAACACCCACACGCTCGGCGCGCTCTCCGTGGCGGCCGGCGATTACGTCGTGCTCGCAAGGAGCGCCGACGACGGCCTGAACCACGGGGTCGGAGACGACTACGCGTACGGCTCGTCCTTCTCGCTGTCGAACACCGCTGACGAGATCATCCTCGACTGCAGCTCGGTGGAGATCGACCGGGTCGAGTACACGTCCGCGATCGTGACCCGGGGGGCCTCATCGCAGCTCCACAGTGGGCATATGACCGCGTTGGCGAACGATGTCGCGGCGAACTTCTGTCCTTCGCGGGCCGCGTACTCGGTCGGCTACGACGGCTCGCCCGGAAGTGCGAACGCGAGCTGCGACTTCGTGATCGACCGATGCCGGGTGCAATCGCCGACCAACGGCAGCGCACCCGCCGCCGGCTCCCACCAGGTGTTCGGCCGGCTCTACAGCCCCGGACTGACCGACACGACACCCGCCGTCGACAACTCGCTCCGCGTCTGGGGCGAGCTCGGCTTCGGCGACACCGGCACCGATCCGGCTGCCGACCCGAGCTGGACCTGGGTCACGGCCGCCGCGAACGGCACCTGGATCGACGCCGCGGAACCCGGATACGACGAATACCAGGCGACCTTCGCCGTCCCCGACGCCCCGGGCACTACGCGCGACGTCGCCTACCGATTCACCGGCAACAACGGCACGGCGTTCACCTACTGCGACACGAACGCCGGAGCGGGCGCGGACGGCTCCGAGAACGGCTACCAGATCGCCAATGCGGCCACGCTGGCGATCGCCGGGGCAGCGACGGCGCCGGCTGTCGAAGGAGACTTGATCATCAACGAGATCATGCCTCGCGCGGCCAGTCCAGACGACGGCAACGGCGAGTGGGTCGAGCTGCACAACCCCGGGGGTGCGGCGCTCGATCTCGCCGGCTGCGTGCTACATGACCTCGGCAGTGACACGCATACGATCGCGGCGTCGGTGCTCGTACCTGCGGGGGGCTACGCCGTGCTCGCGGCCTCCGGAGACGCCGGGCTCAACTTCGGCGTCCCCCACGACTACGTCTACGACGGGTTCGTCCTCGCGAACACCGTCGACGAGGTGGTGCTGACCTGCGGCGGGACGGAGATCGATCGCGTCGTGTATCCGCAGGCCAACGTGGTCCTCGGCCGGTCGATGTCCCTGCTCCCGACCCGCACGTCCACGGTCGACAACGACCTCGCCGTCGCCTGGTGTTCGAACCTGCCGGCCGTGACCTACGGCTCGGCTGCAAAGGTCGGAACGCCGGGCCTCGCGAACGTTCCCTGCTACGCCCTGAACTGGTGCCGCCTCCAGTCTCCGCTCGACCTCGTCGACCAACGGTGGGGCAGCGACGTCCTGGTGTACGGACGCGTCGACATCCCCGGCCTCTCGGACACCACCGACGGAACGGACACCGCGCCGCAGATCGTCTCCCAGGCGGGCTACGGACCCGACGGGTCGGACCCGGGTGTCCCGGGTGCTGGCTGGACGTGGTTCGACGGCGAGGCCAACACCAGCTACGACAACGGCTCCGTCGACTTCTTCCCGGGACACGACGAGTACCAGTCCACGATCACGTTGCCGACCGATGGGACCGCCCGCGATTTCGCGATGCGTTTCTCGGCCGACGGTGGGGTGACCTGGGGCCTGTACTGCGACCGACGCATCGGCTCGGAAGCCTCGACCGATGGGTCGGCCGACGGCTATCAGCCGGCGAACGCCGGACAGCTCGACATGGATGCCGACTACACGATCGGCTGGTGCTCCCTTGATTGGCCGGCCCACGTTCCGGACACCCTCACCGGCGACGGGCTGCCGGTGCCGTTCGCTGGGCAATCCCAGGACTTCTTCGGCCGCATCTTCGTGGCCGGCGTCACCGAGCCGGGCGGCACGCAGGAGCGCGCGAACATCCGCGCCCAGTTCGGCCACGGCCCCGATGGCACCGACCCGACCGGAGGTGCCTGGACATGGGACGAAGCTGTGTCGAACCCCGGCCCGTGCGTGGCCTGCGGCAACAACGACGAATACCTGTACCCCCTGACCGTGCCGACCACGACGGCTGCACCCTATGACACCGCCTACCGTTTCAGCGGCGACGGCGGCCAGACCTGGACCTACTGCGACGCCGACGGCACCACGCCACCAGCGGCCTACGAGATCCCCCAGGCCGGCCACCTTCAGCCGAACACCGCGACCATCGGCTGGTGCGACATGCAGGCGCATCGCACGTTCAGCGGAACCGAAGGCGATCCCGTCTCGGTCGAGATGCGGGTCTGGGGGCCGGACCTTACTCCGCTGACGGGCGGCGCGCCGGACGCGAGCCCGGACTTCCTCGCCGAGTTCATGTACGTCGAGGACACGGGGGCACCGCTACCCGATCCGCGCTCTGCACCCGGATCGTTCACCCGGATCGCGGGCGCTCTCACTGGAGGCATCGGCAACGACGACCTCTACACGGCCACGTTCACGCTGCCGGGTGCCGCGAGCTACCGCACCGCGATCCGTTTCTCGGGAGACGGCGGCAGCACCTGGGGGGTCTGCGGCGAAGTGGCGCTGATGGCCGCCGTCGAAGACATGGGGACGATGACGGTCACCTCCGCCGGTCCGCCGCCCTTCGAGTGCCTGCTTCTGTCGCAATACGTCGAGGGGTCGGGCTGGACGAAGGCCGTCGAGGTCTGGAATTGCGGTTCCGACCCCGTGAATCTCGGCGACTACGACATCTGCAAATACGCCAACGGCGGCACGACCAGCTGCGCGTCGCTCACTCTCTCTGGCGGCACCCTCGCCGCCGGCGACACCTGGACCGTCTGTCATTCCAGCGGCTCCTATGGCGCCGGTCGTTGTGATCAGTCGGCATCGTCGTCGGCGCTCAGCTTCAATGGCAACGACGAGATCGTTCTCCGCGACCGCAACGACGGCAATGCGATACTCGACCGGGTCGGCATCACCGGAGATTCGGACTCCTGGGGCGCCAACGACACCCGTCACCGTACGAGCTGTTGGAAGTCCGACGGCACGATCACCGACTGGGACGACTACTTCGTGCTCGCCGACGGCGGAGCCACCGACGCCGACCTCGATCTGTTGGGCGCGGCTCCCACCGGCTTCTCCTGCGCTGCGGGAACTGGCAGCGCTCGTCGTTGTACCGTCGACATGGACGACTCACTCGACGGCTCCTGTCCCTCGAGCTTCCGGATCTGTGGGGCGCTGCTATCGGGTGGGATCGGCTGTGGGAATCCCGGAAGCGCCGACTGTCGCTCCTCGGGCACCGAGGTCTACGGGACGAACATCTTCGTGGTCTCCACCGTGGACCTCGGCAGAGACGTGTCGTCGGTCGACGTGTTCTTCGCTGTCACGCTCGGCCCGTTCCCAGCGTTCGGCTACGACATCTACGACAATGGGGTGCCGGTCGACGCGCAGCTGTTGGATGCAACCTACGACTGCTCGGCCTCGGCGCCGCCGATCTTGACGATCACGGGACCCGGCGCTGCCGTCTTCGACACGATCAACTTCTCCAGTGGACTCGACAGCGGGTTCCTCGATGACCTGACGATCGAGCGCTGAACCCGTGTGTCATGCCACGGTTCGACGGTGAGCCCAGGGTTCAGTCGCAGGCGTTGGTCGCGGCCGGCGTTCCCTGGTTCGTGACCCCCGCCGAGGAGTACGACGTGACCGCGGCACACCACGCTGCCGGCGTCGATGCGTCGGCGGTCGGAGCGCGTCGTTGCATGGACACACCCGCCGCATAGGGCCATGGCGGGCTCCCTGCCGAGAAGTCCACCGTGTCGACGACCGTGTCGGCCAGCCGAAGGGTCAGCGTGTCGCCGTCCACGGCGAAGATCAGCTCGTCGAAGAACCAGAGGTCGCCCGCGCCCCCGCCGGCCAGGTCGTCATAGGTCGCGAAGAAGAAGTCGCCAGCCCCGACGACGCTGCCCCACGGCACGAGAACCTCTGTCTCTTCCGTCTCCAGCCGAAGCCCGGAGAGATCGACGGGTTCGTCGGTCGTGTTGAGGAGCTCGATCCATTGCTCGCGACCGCCCGGGCGCGACGTACCGTCGATCATCAGCTCGTTGATCACGACGTCTCCGGGTGCCAACACGGCGACGCAGGCCGGGTTGGCGGCGCCCGGGGTCCCGAACCAACCGCCGCCGGCCTCGTCGACCGCCGCGCACCACGCCGCACGGTCGGAGTTGTCGCCGAAGAGGTTCTCGGCGCCGAGCATGCAGGCGACGTCGGTCGAACAGGGCCACGTCGCGTCGTAGGCCACCCGGTCGATCTCGTCGACACCCCGCAGGACCACCGCGTCGCTGGTCGGGTCGAAGGCGAGCACCTCGGCCCCCCCCCACACGACGTCGACATCGCCGTCGGCAGCATCTGCCGTGCTCCCGAACACGACCACTCCCCCGTCGGGAATCGACGTGCCGAGCGGGACCTCGAACGAGAGCGTGCCGCCGGCGTTCTCGATCACCAACCCTCCGAGCTCGCCCCCGCCGGCGAGATCACGGACCTCGACCCATTGGTGGCTCGACCCTTCCGCGGGGTCAGCCATGAACTCGGTGACCAGGAGCTCGTCCGGACCGAACGCCGCTCCGGGGCCCTGGCACGACACCGCGATGCAGATCAGGCCCGCATCAGCGCAGTCGATGCGATCCTCGACGGTCGAGAAATCACACTCGCCCGTATCCGGATCACAGAGGCCGCGACCGAAATACTCGACGAGCACGGTCCCCTCGCATCGACCCGGCGGGGAGACGTCGCACGACACCTCTGCGCATCGATCGGGTGTCTCGCAGAACCCGTCGACGCAGCTGCCACCGATCGCGGTGCAGTCCTCCTCGACGACGAAGTACGAGCACTCGCCATCTTCGCAGGCCCCCGGCAGCGACGAGACGATCGACGTGGAAGCGTCGCACTCCGCAGGGGGCGGGCTCGTGCAGGAGACGCCGGCGCAGAGGTCCAGGGGCTCGCACTCGCCGTCGACGCACCGGTCGCCGCCGGCCGCGCAGTCGGTCTCGACCGGCTCGTAGGTGCAGGTGCCTTCCGAGCACGTCCCTTCGGTCGGGAAGCCGATCGCCACCTCGTCACGGCACTCTGCTGGCGGGGGCGTCCGACACACGATCCCGGTGCACGCGTCTGGCTCGAAACACTCGCCGTCGATGCAGACCTCGGCGGTGTCCGAGCACCGGGTCTCGATGGGCGGGTAGCTACAGATGCCGTCTTCGCAGATTCCCGGCTCGTCGTACCCGAGCGCGATATCGCCCCGGCACGATGGCGCGGGCGGACGGTCGCAGATCACCCGATCGCACGGCCCCGGCTCGGCGCATCGCGCGGCTTCGCAGATCTCGTCGCGGACCGTGCAGTCGATGCGGTCGAACACGTAGTCGCAGACCCCACCTGCGCACTCTCCGTTCGAGCGCCAGCGGACCAGGGTCTCACCGTCGCAGCTGTCCTCCGGCGGCTCGGTGCATACCACGCCCGCGCACAGGTCTTCGGCGACGCACGCGCCGTCGACGCAGAGCTGGCCGGTGTCCGCGCAGTCGACCCGTTCGGGCCTGTACGAACACGTACCGGCGTCGCAGACGCCCTCTGCGGACCACTGCTCGGCGATCGTCCCGTCGCAACCGTCTGCCGGCGGATCGTCGCAGCGCACATCGGCGCAGAGACTGTTGACCATGCACTCGCCGGCGGCGCAGATCTCACCCGAGTCGCCGCAATCGTCGCGACGTTCGTCATACCGGCATTGCGGCTCCCCATCGACGACCTCGCACGTCCCGGTAGCGTCGTACGTGACCGCGACGGCGGCGTCACAGGCCGATTCCGGCGGGGCGTCGCAGACGACGGCGGCGCACAGTTCCACCGGCGGCCCCGACTCGCAGACCCCGTCGACGCAGACCCCACCGCCGTTTTCGCAGTCCTCGCGCCGCGTGGAGTACCGACACTCGCCAAGTACACACGTACCCGTCGCTTCGTATGTGACGGCGACCGTGTCATCGCAGGTGGGCGCCGGAGGAGTCACGCAGGGCGCGGCGCACTCGGCACTCGGTTCGTCCTGGACCTCGTTGCTGCAGCCCGCGACGAAGACGACGGCGATCGATGCGGCCAGGAGTGTTCGCGCGATACTGGTCATGCCCGCTCCATACGTGGTCCTGGGTTCGTCTCGTGCGCGATGTCCACCCACGACAACCAGGGCATTGTGGCGATGGGTCACGTTCGTCGCAATGGGTACTGCCCCAGCCCCTCACGGTCGTGACGGCGCCGACCGACGGTCGACCCGGCACGCCGGGTAGCGGCCGGTGATCGCCCATGCGTCAGTCGCCGGTTGCGGCGGTGGCATCGCGCCGCTAGCCTCCCTGCTCGGTGGCGTGGTCCGCACGCTCGCCGCCGAGGCGACCGCCCCCTCCTCTCGAATCCCGGACCGATGACAGAAGCGCCCGACAGCGGTCACGTCGCGTATCGTGTCGATGATCGCATCGCGACCATCCGTTTTCACCGGCCGGCGAAGAAGAACGCGTTCACGACCGCGATGTACCGCCAGTTCGTCGCGGCTATCGGAGAGGCCGAGCAGGACGACCGGGTGCGAGCCACGGTGTTGACGGGGGCCGGAAGCGCATTCACGAGCGGCCACGACCTACGGGACTTCGTACACAAGCCGCCGACCGGGCTCGACGCGCCGGTGTTTCACCTGCTCCGGTCGCTCGCCTTCGCCGAGAAGCCGATCATCGCCGCCGTCAGCGGCCCCGCCATCGGTCTCGGCACCACGATGTTGCTCCATTGCGACTTCGTCTACGCGACCGACCGGGCGATGTTCCGGATGCCCTTCGTCAACCTGGGTGTGACTCCGGAGGCGGGGTCCTCACTCTTGCTGCCGATGCTCGCCGGCATGCAGCGCGCGACCGAGCTGCTCCTCCTCGGCGAGTCCTTCGACGTGGCCACCGCGATGTCGATCGGGCTGGTCAACCGGACGGTCCCCGCCGAGCTGCTTCTCGAGACGGCGTTCGGGACCGCGCGAAAGCTCGCCGACAAGGCGCCGGGCGCCGTCACCGCCAGCAAGCGTCTCCTGCGCGAGCATACGCGGCGCTACATCGACGCCGTCCTGGCGGACGAGGGGCACACCTTCATCCAGCGACTGGGCGCCCCTGACACCCACGAAGCGATGCAGGCGGTTCTCCAGAAACGGAAGCCGAACTTCTCCGGCTTCTGAGCCGAGCCGTCGACTGTTCGTGGGGTCGGTCAGTGCCGCCGAAACGGCGACCGAGAGCACCGATCGGGGAAATGCTCCCTTCGCCCCTCGGTCCGAGGTCACCTCGCTCAGCGTCGCTCCTCTAAGCGTGGGGCCTGCCACTGCTTCTCGTCGCTTCTCGACCGAGGCGCCCTCGCACTCGATGTGCTCGGTCCCCATTTCCCCGAACGCTGCTAGGCGTCGGGATCGAAGCAGTTCCAGACGAGCGTGTACGGAACGCAGGCACCCGCGCCGTCGATATATGCGCGAGCGTGGAAGGTGCCGCCGATGAACCCGGACGGGGCGAAGATCGCACGCTCGTTGTCCGTGTCGGTGTGCCCGGGTTCGCCGATCGCCTCGCCCTCGATGTTGACGACCTCGAGCTGCAGGTCGCCATCGGCATGGGAGAACGTCGCGTCGAGGTAGATGGCGCAACCGGGCAGCAAGAACATCTCGAAGTAGTCCTCGTCGCCCGACTGCAACACCCGCGACACGGGTTCGGTCGTGGTCAATGCCGCCGCGAACTCGGGGACGTCGTCGTCCTCGGCGTCGTCGTCCGTGCAAAGCTGGCACAACGACGTGCACCCGTCTCCGTCTTCGGCGTTCCCATCGTCGCAGGACTCACCCGCGCCGATGACACCGTCGCCACAGACCACGATCTCTTCGTCCGTGCACAGAGCCTCGTCGTGGCTGCAGTCGGTGCAGAGGACGACGCCATGCGGGAATCCGAACTCGTCGCAACCGACGCCGGGCTCCCCGTCACATTCCTCGGCGGCGTCGACCACGCCGTCGCCACAGAACGGGTTGCGGCAGTCCATGCGACAGGCGTCGGGTACCTCGTTGGAGTTGGCTTCGCCGTGGTCGCACTCCTCACCCTCGTCGAGCACACCGTCGCCACAGACCGACGCCGCGTCAGCGTCGCCGTCAGCGTCAGCGTCAGCGTCCGTCTCTTCGTCGACGATGTCGGCATCCGTGTCGGCATCCGTGTCCGCGGTCTCCACGTCCGCATCGGCGTCCGCATCGGCGTCGGCGTCGGGCGCGTCGGCATCGACGTCAGCGTCGGCATCGACGTCAGCGTCGGCATCGACGTCAGCGTCGGCATCGGATTCGTCGACTTCCTCAGTATCATCGGGCGCGTCAGCGTCAGCGTCGCCGGGTGGCACATCGGTGTCGGCGTCGGATTCGACGTCAGCGTCGCCGGAGCCGCCCCCATCGATCGCGTCGGCATCCGGCGCGTCGGCGGTCGTGTCTGGTGTCCCCGACGTCAGCGACCCCGACGCGTTGTCTCCAGTACAGGCCCAGAGGGAGAAAACCGCTACCAGGGCAAACAACACCGAA
>CAZFPM010000052.1:15703-28353 GCA_964520965.1 uncultured Myxococcales bacterium | reverse complement strand
GGCGCGGTCGCGGTACGAGGGCGCACAGGCGCTCGATGAGCTCGTCGTGGCGGATGGCCCGCACTTTGCGACCGCCCTGGGACGGCATCTGGGTGGCTGGACCTGAGCGCTCCCGGTCGTACATCATGTTCGCGCTTCACTGACCGACACCCCGACGATGCATGCGCCTTCGAGGCCCGACCCTGTCCTTCGTCTTCCTGGTCGCGATCGCCGCGGGTTGCGGTGACGGTCCGGCCGCACCCGACCCCTCACCGCGCCTCGTGGGCGGCGACGGCGCGCTCGCGCTGGGCGTCTACCTGCCGGTGGATGCCAGCGAGACCTTGATCGAGGCCGGCAACGACGTCCTGGCGGCCGCGCGCGACGTCTCCGGTGCGGACGGATTCGGCGCGGAGCGGTCGGCCGATCCCGGCACCGATGGGCCGGCGATCGTCATCCGGACGGAACAGCGGTGCGAGGAGCTCGGCGACGGCGGCTACGCGCTCGCGGCGGACCCGGACGGGTTGCCGCGCATCGACCTCGACGCCTGCACCGACATCGGCGCGATCTACGGCCTCTATCACGTCGCCCAGGACCTCGGCGTTCGATATCACCATCCGGAGGAGACCTTCACGCCACCAGCGGACGAGAGCCTGGAGCTGCCCCTGGGCTACGACGGCACGCCGGAGTTGCCGGGCTTCGCGCTGCGCGGATTCCACGAGCACACACAACATCCGATCCCGGCCAGTGATTTCTACCTCAGGCCTTCGGACGAGCACCGGTCCTTCGCTTCGAATTACATCCGCTGGCTTGCGCGCAATCGCCAGAACGCGATGACCTGGCACATGCTCAAGACCGTCGAGCTCGATGGTTGGTTTCCGTACATCGCCGACATCATCGAAGAGGCGCACGAGTGGGGGGTGAGCGTCGGCGTGGTTACCAGCTATGTCGACCAGCAACAGAACAACTTCCGGCTCATCGTCGAGGAGTCGGATCAGGACGACGAGGCGCAGCTCCGTGCGGCGCTCGATCGCTTCGTCGACGCCGGCTTCGACTTCGTCGTGACTCAGATCGGCTCCAGCGAGTTCACCAAGCCCGCCGACGCCGACGTGCTCCGGTGGCTGGACCAGACGGCCGACCATCTCGGCGAGAGCGACGTCCGGCACTTCGCGTGGATCCACACGACCTGCGACCTCGAGGACGACGAGGGTGGGTTCTTCTTCCACCTGCCCCTCCAGGCGAGCGAGGACGTCGGGGCCTGGGTCCACACGACGATGTTCTACGACCTCGCGCACCCGGCGCCCGTGTATGGGTGCCAGGACTTCTCGCAGCAGGTCGACTTCTTGGCCGCCGCCGACGGAGAGCGGGCCCAGATCTACTTCCCCGAGTCTTCGTGGTGGCTCGGGTTCGACATCAACCTGCCGCTCGTGCTGCCGATCACCGGCTGGACCCGGGCCCACGACATCGCCGAGGTGCTGCCCGACCACGACGTCGAGGGGCACATCACGTTCACCAGCGGTCGCGAGTGGACATATTGGCAATACGACCACTTCCTGACCCGCGCCACGTGGGACCGCGACGTGTCGTGGAGCGACTACCTCGCCTGGATCGCGCCCATGTACGGAGAGCACGGACCGGCCGTCGCCGTCGCGCTCGACGCCTGGACCGCGCTGCAGCGCCGACACTTCCTCGACGAAGACCCGCTCATCTTCTTCTACCTCGCCGGCGAACGCCGCCAGGACGAACTCGGCATCCAGGCGGGAATCCTGGCGCGACGGCCGAAGATCCCGTTTTCGGACGTCGTCGGTTGGGACGACGAGGCCTTCTCCGCCTGGGAGGAGGGCGACCTCGCCCGGCTCCACGCGATCCACTACGACTACGAGTTCGTGCTCCAGGACCTGCCGGCGCCCGTCGGCGAGTCGGACGAGGCGAGCGCTGTCCTCTATCGGGAGCTGCACGACGGTCTGACCGTGTACCTGCGGCGTATCGAGCACGCGATCGCGCTCTACGAAGGCGCCGCCGACGTCAGGCGATGGGTGGTCGAGCGGTCGCGCGGCGACGATGCCGATCCGGATGTGCGTGAGGCGGCCCTGGCCGACGCGGAGGCGCACCTCGCGGACGCTCGGGCGACCTCCGACGATGTGTCGGCGATGCTCGTAGCGGCGGAGTCGCGCTACCGCTACCCGCTGGCGCTGGTCGCGCGGGACAAACCCGAGACGATGACCTCCTATCCGTTCGGCTACCTGGCGGAGACGAGCTCAGCCCACTTCTGGACCCGCCGCGACGATCAGCTCGAAGACCTGATCGCCTTCGTCTTCGAAACCGTCGAGGAGGCCTGGGAGACCACTCCCGACCGCATCTTCGTGACCAGCGGCGATCTCGCCGAGCTGATCGAACCGGACAGTCCGATCGCCAGCGAGACCCTGGCCGGATTCATGCCGGACGTGCTCTTCGGACTGAGCGGGTTCGGCGGCGATGACGAGGCGGTGACGATCTCGCTCGACTTCAACCAGAACCGGCTGCCCGATGCGACGACCGAGACCCGCTTCGAGGGGAGTCGCGGAGGTGCTTCGTGGGAGGGGGATGCCGAGGTGTTCAACCTGGTGGCTCGAAGCCAGACCGGCGAGGTCTGGGGGACACTGTCCGTGCTCGAGCCGCACGTGACATTGGCGCTCGGAGCAGAGGCCGGCGACGTGGAGTCGCTCTCCGACGCGACCCTGGCCGGCGACGTCCCGTCGCGATCGCTCGTCGACCTGGTGGTCAACTCCGGCGGGATCGACGAGGTTGGAGTCATCAACCTGCTCAAATCGATTTTCGGCCTCCCGATCGACGAGCCGCTGCCGACGGTGCTGTCGATGGTATTCCGCTTCACCTTCGAGATGCCCGAATGAGCCAACCGCGTGAGCTCGCCTCGCCGCTGGCCCTGGTTACGCATCAAGCGTCCGTTCACGAGCTGATCCGGGATCTGTCGTCGATGCGAGAACGCGTCGAGGCGTCGATGAATGGCGATCCGATCGAGGTTCGTTTCTCTCGCGGTCGGATCGCGCGGGTTCAGCAGGAGTTCCTGGCCAGTATCCGTCGCGGCGAAGCCAAGCTGCATCGTCTCTGCGACCTGGTCTGCGCCGAGCTCTACGAGTCGCCCTACGTCCTGACCAGCGTCGTCGTCGCGGAGCTGCCGATCGATGGGCAGCGGTTCGCGATCCGGCAACCTCTGTCCCCGGACGAGCTCTTCGCCCAGACCGACCTCGCCCTGGGCAGTCGGATGGTCGCCAACTTTCGATACCGGGTCGGCGACACCTGGGAGGCGCCCCGCCTCGTCGCCAACTACGTCGAGTACGAGCCGGAGCTGCCGAACCGGTATCGCATCCACAAGATGATCAGTCGGATCAAGGCCGAGGAGGAGATCTGGAACAAGGTCGTCGACGAGCTCTTCCGGATAGACGAGATCGTCAAACACGATCGGCAGCTCAACCGGTTCAGCCGATTCGTGAAAGACATCTTCGGTCTGAAGATCGTGGTCGACGATGCCGAGTATGCCTACCAGGTCCACGATGCGATCGCCGACTGCACGTGGCCGCGAGAGCGTCGCGCCTCCGCTGGCGTGCCGATCCGACCGGACACCGAGCGGTTCCTGATCGTCGAGACGAAGGATTACCTCGACCCGTCGACCGGGAAGCGGAGTGGTTGGTCGGCGATCAAGTCGTCGCTCGAGTGGTGGGACGCGATGTTCGAGATCCAGGTCCAACCGTTGGAGAACTACTTCCGAGAGCGAGAGCGCAACACCCGCGAGAGCCACTGGGGTTTCAAGCTCAAGCGCGAGGAGATCCGCGACGAGGTCGCCCGCGAGGTGCCGCTCTTCGGCTTCGTCCGCGACCTGCTCGAGTGGTTGTTCCGGCGCCCGGACAGCCCGGCTCCGGCACACGATCGCGTCGTCGTATACCTCGACGACTGAGGAGAGGCGCGTCCTTACGGCGCGAAGAGCGGATGCACGCGCACGATCGCCCCGTCGTCGCGCGGCATCGCGACGTGTACCGTCCGGTGCCGCGTCGTCACGATCTCATCGTCGGCGAAGACGGTCTCGCTCCAGTCGAGCAGCTCGGCGGATCGCAGCGACCAGGGGAACTCGATGGCGACCTCGGTCACGTGGGCGCCGGGGTTGGCGATGATGAGGTATGCGGTCTGCGACGCTTCGTCCCACTTCGCTATCACGTGGGCGCGCCCGTCCTCGCCGGTGAAGAGCACGTCCTCCTCGAGGGCCAGACGCGGGCTCAGCAGAGCCGGACCGTAGACCTCCTCGGAGGAGAGCGATCGGAAGATGCGGTTCATCACGTCGCGGTCTTCGGGCAGGTTCTTCATGTACCCGAAGAAGATGATCCCGGTGCCGCCGGCGACGATCGTCGAGGTGATCTCCTTGCGCAGGTAGGCCCAGCTCGGGAAAGGACCCTTGGCCCAGGCGTCGCTGTTCCCGTCCTCGCACATCTCCCGGCCGATGGTGGTGTCGAAACCGTAGCCCTGCATCCACTGCCAGCTCACGGTGCCTTCGCGGGCCCACCGCCGGGTGCGGTACACGATGTCCCAGGCGGCGGTGAAGTAGCTGTGGTGATCGGGGTCGTCCCAGTCGAGCCAGTCTTCGTAGCCCTCGTCGACCTCGCCGCGCTGCCCCGTGAACTCGTTCAGGATGCTCTCGAAGCGGTTCACCACGTAGGTGTACGAGTCGCCGATCATCATGTTGGTCGCCTGCGCGAAACGTTCGGCCATCGCGTCGGTGAGTCCCTCCTGGCCCTCCGTCTCCGCGCCGCTCGTCATGCGCCAGGTCGGGTGCCAGGACATCCACGGGAGCTCGTCGTACGGCGGCAGATTCGGCATGTTCTCGGGTGAGAACTGCCCCTCGCGCGCCGCCCAATCGGCGAACCCGGCCTCCATCTCGGCGACCCGCTCTTCGCGCCCCTCCTCGCCCATGTCGCGCTCGCCGAAGCCGTTGTAGATCACCGGGATCACGTCCTGCTCGCGGGGCCGGTCGACGCCCCACCCCGCGTGGAACCTCCCGTAGGGGCGCGTGGGGAAGTCGGAGAAGTCGGTCCAGGTGTCGCGGTAGCTCCAAATGTAGAAGAAGTTCGCGCCGGCCGCCGACGCCTCGCGGCCCATGTCGCGCGCGTCGCCCACGAAGCCGACCCCGGTCTCCCGGTCGCACTCGTTGGGCCCCGAGACCCCGTCCCACGCGCCTCCGTGGCCGGTGCTGAGCCCCAAGGCGAAGATCTGCTCGCCCTCCGGGCCGTACACCCAGTCGATATCGTCGAGAACCTCGGTGAGCTCGTCGGACCAGTAGACGGGGTCCGGGGGCGGCTCGGTGTCGACTTGGGCGTCGGTGTCGGTGTCGGACGACGGGTCGGTGTCGGTGTCGGGCGTCGTTTCCGCGTCGGGGCCGGTGTCCGACCCGACGTCGTCGGCTGCCGAATCGGGAGAGGCATCAGGAGCATCCGTGTCGTCGCCGCCAGCGTCGGAGCTGCAAGCCGCGAAGACGAGGGCGAGGGCAAGGGTCAATCGTGAGCGCATGGATCCAGTGGGGCAGTGGGTGCCCCGCCCCTTCTAGCACGGCCGTCACAACAGGCAATCCACCCCGATCCCCGCGTGCAGGGTAGGTTGCGGCTCCCCCCCTGCTTCGCTTCGCTGCGCTGTCCCCCACTTTTGGGGGACGGCTGTGTAACGACGTCAGCGGTAGACTGCGGCTCCCCCCCTGCTCCGCTTTCCCCCGCTGGCGGGGGAAGGCTGCGTCTCCACCGCTGGCGGTGGGCTTGGCCGCCGGGCCGTGGTACCAATCGCGCCCATGGAAACCATCGCCAGCGCTCTCGAGGTCGCCGTCGACCTCGCCTGGGGCACGCCGCTCGTCGTCCTCCTCTTGGTCGGAGGCGCCGCCCTGCTCGTCTACTCGCGCTTCGTGCCGTTCCGCGGGTTGGCGCACGCGGTCGAGGTGCTCCGCGGGAAGTACGACGACCCGGACGATCCGGGCGAGATCTCGCACTTCCAGGCCCTGTCGACGGCGCTCTCGTCGACGATCGGAATGGGCAACATCGCTGGCGTGGCGGTGGCGATCAGCCAGGGTGGGCCGGGGGCGATCTTCTGGATGTGGGTCGCTGCGCTCGTCGGCATGGCGACCAAGTTCTTCACCTGCACCCTGGCCGTGCTCTACCGCGGCACGGACAGCCGCGGCACGCCCCAGGGCGGGCCGATGTACTACATCGAAGAGGGGCTCGGACCGCGCTGGCGCTTCCTGGCCGTCCTCTTCTCGATCTGCGGGATGATCGGCTGCCTGGCGATGTTCCAGACGAACCAGCTCGCCGAGATTCTGGTCGAGGCCTACGACGTGAGCCCGTGGACGACCGGTATCGTCTCCACCGCGGTCGTCACCGTCGTCGTGCTCGGCGGACTGCAGCGCATCGCCAAGGTCGCCAGCCGCCTCGTCCCGACGATGTGCGTCGTCTATCTCGTCCTCGTCGGGGCGATTGTGCTGATGCACATCGGCGAGGTTCCGGCGATGATCTCGCTGATCGTCCGGTCGGCCTTCGACCCGCAGGCGGCGTTCGGCGGCGCCGCGGGCGTGACCATCATCATGGTGATTCGAACCGGCGTGAAACGGGCCGCGTTCTCGAACGAGGCGGGAATCGGCACCGCCCCGATGGCGCACGGCGCCGCGAAGACGGACGAGCCCGTGCGCGAAGGCCTCGTCGCGATGATCGGGCCCTTTGTCGACACGGTCGTCGTCTGCTCGCTGACCGCGTTCGCGATCCTCGCCACGGGCGCCTGGTCGACGGCAGGAGTCAGGGCGTTTTCCGCGATCGGTGCTGCCTTTGACGCCACGCTCGGCACCTTCGGTACGACGGTGTGGTCGATGGAGGTCGTTCGCGGGGTCTCGTTGACGCTCCTCGCGTTCGAGACCTCCCTCGGCGCCATCGGTAAAGCCGGCCTCATGCTCGTCGTGGTGCTCTTCGCCTTCTCCACGATGTTCGGCTACTCGTACTACGGGCGGAAGTGCTTCGGGTTCCTCTTCGGCGTCGAGCGCGCCCGCATCTACGACTTCTTCTTCGTCGCCATGTTGCTCGTCGGCGCCGTCTGGAGCGCCGGCGTCGTGGTCAACCTGTTGGACACCGCGTTCGCCCTGATGGCGTTCCCCAACATGATCGCCACGCTGATCCTGGCGCCGCGGGTCATTCGGGCGACCCGGGGCTACTTCGCGCGCATGGCCGACGGCTCCGCTATTCGGTCGCCGACCACATGATCTCGACGTCGACTGCGGTCTCCAACATCGACTCCGGCGACTGGAAGTAGATCTCGTATCCGACGATCTCCAGGCATTCGACCATCTCGCCGTTGCCGCCGTCCGGGTCGCGGGTCACCTCGGTGACGTCGACGTGCCCCCAACCGTTGACCCCCAGCGACATGCCGAAGCTCCCCGTGCTCGGGTCGCCCTCGATGAAGCAATCGCCGAATCCGTCGATCCAATCGGCGAGCGCGGCACGCGTGTCGGTCTCGCTGATCGCGCCGGCGACCGCCAGCGACGACACCTCGAAGTCCACCAGCAACGGTGTCGCGTCGACCGGCGTGCGCAGTGGCGCGAGGCCGAAGAGCGGGTCGTAGGGCGCATCGAGCGTGCCGAGGGCGCCGATCACAGCGACACCAACGCCGGCGCCCCCCTCGCCGGAGCCCGACAGCCCGAGCCCGCCGACCCCGTACAGGCCCTCCACTCCACCGGTAGTGGAGAGACTGTCGAACTCGCCGCTGCCGAACAGGTTGGCGATCTCCTCGTCCCCTGCGTCGAGTGCGCGCAGGACGCTGCCGACGGACGGGTCGTCTCCCAGGAACACCGCCGTGAGCCCACAGTCGAGGGCCTCGAACTCGGCCCGCTGGGCGGCGCTCATCGCGTCGGCCTCGAAAAGTTGGTCACATCGGTTTTCGACGTCGTCGTCGTCGCCGCTCGGCGTGTCCCCGCTACCCCCTCCGGACCCGTAGCCGACGCTCCCGAGGCCGCCAGTGAGGCCTCCAGCGCCCTCGATCGTGACGATCTCTCCTTCACCGCCATCGACGGCGGTCAGATCACGAAACTCGACCGTGTGATTGCCGTTGTCCTCCGGGACGTAGGGCGGGCCGGGCTGGCCCGGCGCGGCCGAGGGGAGGGCGGTCGCGACGGTGAGCGCGGCGAGCGCGGCGAGCGGGCGGCGGATCATCGGTCGTCGGGGGCGTGGGGACTGGGAGATCCAAAGCCGATCCCGGGTGAGTTGTCGAGGAGTAATGGGCCGCAGTCAGCGCGCGGCGGCGTCCCCTTCGCCGCGTGCAGCCGGCACCTTGCGGGGCACTTGAGCAGGCGCCGGACGTTTGCCCCGCGACCGCGAACCGGGAGGTTCGCCCCAGGTGTTCGCTCGAGGTGTCGACCCCAGGCTCAAGCCGAGCGCCGCCGGCACGACGAAGGCGGTGCCGACGCACAGCGCCAGCGTGACCGCGGCGGTCATCCCGTAGTCGTGTCCCCGACGGATGGTCGCGACGGTCAGGATCACCGGAAGTACGGCGAAGAGGACGATCTCCTCGACCGGAGTCCAGAACATCGCTCGTGCGTACGCCGCCACGCCGAGCACGAGTGCGAGCAGGACGGTGTAGCGAAGCCGCGACAGGCGCCCCCCGCAGAACCCATTGGTCCAGAACGGCGCGGCCGCATACTCCGCGGACGACTTGGGGAGCGATCTCGCGAAGCCCCGTTGTATTGTCTCAATGCCATCGGCGAGCCAGCCGCCCACGATCCGGACGGCGTCAGTAGCGGCGCGCGGAGCCTGCTTCTTGCGCCATTGATGCCGCGAGCGCTCGACGCGGGCCTCCGGTGCGCCGAGCGAGTCGAGGAGCGTGTGAGCGTCGCGGGGCCGCGCTTCGGGATCGAGACTCACGCATTGTTCGAGTGCATCGGCCCACTCGTTCGGCGCCCCGGCGGCGACACACTGGCCCCGCCAGTCCGCGTAGAAGTCCGGGTGTCCCTGCCCGGCGACGAGGTCCCGGGTCCGCGCGTCGACCGGCGCGCCGGACTCCGTCGGGTGCTGCACGAAGAGCCCGCCCACCGTCAGGGCCCAGGAGTACAGGTCGCTCCAGGGGCCACCGGTCGCTGTGCGCGCACGGTCCATGAGTTCTGGCGGGGCGTAATCGACGGTATACGCAAGGGTCGTGATGGTGCGCTGAAGCTCATCTGCGTCTCGGGAGGTGCCGAAGTCGATGACCACCACGCGGTCGTCTTTCGCGAGCAGCACGTTGTCCGGCTTGATGTCACCGTGGATGAAGCCGGCGTCGTGGACCGCTGACAGCGCTGCCAGCACCTGCTTCCCCACGAAGGCCACCCGCACCCAGGGCCAACGCTCCCACCCTTCGCGATTCGGCGCGGGGAGCGGCTGTGCGCGATCGATGTACGTCATCGCGTAGTAGGCCGTGCCGCGCTCCCGCCAGACATCGACCACGCGCACGATGTTGGGGTGCACGATCCGGTGCAGGCGCCGCGCCTCCTGCTCGAAGCGTAGCACACCCTTCTCGTGGTCGCGGACGTGCTCGCTGTGGGGGACGATCACCCCGCGGGACATGTCGCGCCCGGCGAAGAGGCCAACGCCGTGCTCTTTGATCGCCACCGTGGCATCGAGCGCGGTGTCGAGCGCCCGGTATGTGATTCCGAAACCGCCCGATCCGAGGACCTTCTCGATGCGATAGCGGCACGCACCCGCCGCGTCGGCTCGCAGCACGGTTCCGAGCGGAAGCGGGGGAATGGGCATCGTTTCGCGGCGTGACGGCAGTGTCCGAAGAAGTCGATCGTCCGCGCCGCGCCGAGCACAGTCAAGAGCGCCGCGCCCCGAGGAGCGTCGGCGCCCGGCGGGCCTGATGACAGTGTGATCGGGCTGGGATACATTCGCTGTCCATGAAACGTGGGCGCTCTACACGTCCGACGGCGGTCGCACGGCGGCGTTCAGCCATGGTCTCGCTCTGGGGACTCTTCCTCGTCGGCGCCGGTCTCGTCGCTTGGGGCGCAGTCGGCTTTGGGGCCGACGCTCGAGACGGGGAGGCCGGTCGGTCGGTGCCGGAGTCGGCCCGCGAGGAGGGTCGCGGCGCGTATCCCTTGGCGGTCGGGGATCGCGCGGACGAGACCGCCGATGCGCTCGGGGCGTCGGCACCGGTCGGCGAACCACCCGAGGGGTTCTCACGCATTCGCGAGGGCGTCGACCACCCGCCACCAGGGCAGAGGTCTCGACCGCTGGATCCGATGGTCGGGGCGTCTGAGGTGGATCGGCGCGCCCGGCTCGCGTTTGGCGCTCGCGAGACCACCTGCGCATCGGAGGCGGAGGCCGTCGATGTGGTCTCTTCGGCGATATTCGGAGCCTGGACGACGCTCCGAGACTCGCGGGAGCCGCTGTCCTCGGCCGAGGAGCGTGGGTGGGGCAACTCGCTCCACGCTTCGCTCATCGGAAGTCCCGACTCTCCCTATCGAGGGCGCGTGGACACGGACGCCCCACTGAAGGCGTACCTGACCGCCGTCATCGGGCCATTCGTCGACCGGCTGGAACGCAGCGATCTCACGGTGGAGGTGCATGTCATCGAAGATGCCGAGGTCAATGCCTTCGCGGTGCCGGGCGGTCATATCTACGTGTACACGGGGATGGTCGAAGCGGTGCGCAACGAAGCGGAGCTCGCCGGGGTGCTCGCTCACGAACTCGCCCACATCGATCGACGCCACAGCGTTGCGGCTGCGGAGGTGATTCGCGACCTCGGCGCGACCGGGACCCCGGCCGAGCTGGCCTTGTCGGCCCTCATCGGGTTGGCGGAGCAACCGTACTCGTCGGAGATCGAGGACGAGTCGGATAGGTACGCCGTAGAAGGGCTGCTCGCTGTGGGTTACAGTCCCGCACGCTACGCCGAATTGCTCGTTCGTTCGGGGCCGGCCGGCCGGCCCGGGGCAGGGGGTGATCCGCTCGTCGCCATGGTCGACGCGATGGTGGCTGTGTTGCAGACCCACGCCGATTCCGACGTCCGGGCGTGTCGGGTACGTCGCCAGATCCAGACTCGTCTCCCGGATCATCAGGCCGGACTCTATTATGTGGGAACCACGAACCTCTCCCGCCGGGTTCCCGCGACGCGACAACTCTTCTGACGAGGGAAGCGCGATGAGTAGGAAGATCCAATGGAAGCGCCCCCGCCCCCGGGGAAACAGCCCCACGGAGACCGTGTTGGACCGCGGTGAGCCGAGCGGGTCGGCGTCGGACGCCCCAGGGGAGCCCGCTCCAGCAGCGACCGGACAGCCCCCGGCGCCGGCTGCGGAGCTCGCTCCGTCACCCACTGCCTGGCCGAAGCCCCCCGCGAGCGGAGGGAGCACGCAGACCATTCCCGGCGCCCCGAGCAGCCCGGTCACCCGGACCGACACGGACGCCGAACACGCGGTGCCGCCGCCGGCCGCCGGCCCCACCGCCCGAGGTGCGCCGGCTGAGCAGACGGCGCCGCTACCGGCCGGCAGCGCGTCGGAAGTGCCGGTCGCATCGTCTCCGGCCCCCGACGCGCCGGTCGCCCAGAAGGAGCCGCCCGACGTGCAGTGCGCACCCCCGGCGGTCGCGCCGTTGCAGCAGCCCACGGACCGGACCGTCCTGCATCTGCCCGACGACCCGCTCCCGCTGGTCGCTCCGCCGCCCGCGCTGGCGGGGACCGGCGCATACTCCGGCCGTCGCCAGGTCGCCGGGTTCCTCGTGTCGATGGACCGGCGCACCCTCCACCCCCTGTTCGACGGGAAGACCAAGCTCGGCCGGGACCCGGCACGGGACATCGTGCTCGCCGATCCAAAGTGCTCGTTCCAGCAGTGCTCCATCGTGATCGACGCGTCCTCCGGCCGGGTGACCGTGCAGCCCGCGGAGGCGTCGACGAACCCCACTCTCGTCGACGGTAAGCCTGTCGATATCGCCGAGCGCATCAAGCCCCCGGCTCGCATCACCATCGGCGACACCGACTGGGTGCTCCTGGTGATCGTCCCCACGACTGCACCGTTCACGTAGGGAGCCATGGGCGCGAGACTTTCCACCATCGGCCAGCTTGTCCTGTTGGTCCTCTGTGCGTCCGGTCTGTTGCACATCGCCGCATCGTCGTCGGCGACCGCGGCTCCCGAAGGGGCGTACCGGCCGGCCGAGCGCGACGCGACGGACGAGCCGGATGAGCCGAGCGCGTCCGCGGGTTCGACGGCGGTCGACTCCGCGTCGACGGCAGAAGACGAATCGCGCGTACCCGTCATCGTCGCGGGGGCCGTGCTGATGGTCATCGCCCTGATCGGAGTCGGGGTCTTGCGGCGCCAGGGTCTGGCAGCCTTCACAGTCGAGCCGTCGCCCGCGGGCCCACCCGAAGCCAGCCAGACCCCGCCCCTCGATGTTGCGCCGAGCGGAGCCGGACCGGCCACCGGCGCCGCGTCGGACTACTCGCCGGGATTGCGCGCACACGGATCCGTGACGTCTTCACCGCATGTCGCGGTCGAGCTCGGCGGACGACAGGTCGAGGTCCGGATCGGAGCCGCCACCGTCTATCTGCAGCAGACCGATAGCGGAGTCGGGTCGTCGATGGTCGAGACCGGCGACTCGTTTGCGCGGGTATCGCTCGACGAAGAGCGTTGGGTCGTCCGCGTACACGCC
>CAZFPM010000052.1:0-15693 GCA_964520965.1 uncultured Myxococcales bacterium | reverse complement strand
ACACGCCGTGGTGGGCTCGGAGCCAACGGTCGATGGCACTCCCCTCGCGGTCGACGGACAGGTCGGCTTCGGTACGTGTGTTCGCGTCGGCCCGGACGCCTTCCTCGAGCCCCGGGAAGGCGTCGCGGGCCCTTCGCGGCTCTGGCGGGTACGCTGCGCGGAATCACTCCCCGGTGTGCCGGAGAGTTTCGACGTGACCGAGCACACCACCGTCGTTGGGCGGGAGCCGAGTGCACAGGCAGACGAGGTCCGTGTGCGTGTCCCGGGCCAGTTCGCGGACGGTCGCCGCAACGGGATATCGGCCAGCCACCTCGTCCTGTGGGTGGCGAACGGCGACCTGTTCATCCGCGACGAGCGCTCGTCGTTCGGCACGTTCGTCAACGACGAACGCCTCGTACCCGGTCTTGCCTACCGACTCGATCCCCGAGATGCCATCGTGCTCGCCGAGGGCGCGGCCCGGCTCGTCGTCTCGGGACCGATACTGACGGGGGTTTGATGGGCACCGCCCACCCTTCGTGCCACGACGTGCCGGTCCGGGACGGTTCTTTGATGCCCCCGCCGGCCGAATGACGCACCAGGATCCCAACGCGGTCTACTTCGGTCGCGAGAGCGTCAACGACTTCTATGTCGACCACCCCGACGTCGCGCCCGTACATTGCTGCATCCGATGGGATCCTGGCGAAGAGGCCTACCATCTCGTCGATCTGGGCAGCGAGTCCGGAACCCGCATCGATGGGGAGCGCGTGCCGACGCATGGGCGGGTCGTTCTCCTTCGCCCGGACACCCCCCCCGAGCGGCCGCCGGTCGTCGGGCTCGGATCGGATGTCGAGTTCGTGCTCGCCCCGCGCCACCTGGAGAAGCTCGCCGGTACGACGACTGCGCCGACGCTCCTGACCGGCGCTCGAGACCGCAGCGGCGACCGGGCGGAGTCCGAGCGGGTCCCCGCGGGCGCCGAAGCGTTGGGTTCGGTCGCTCCGCCGGTCGCGGAACCCCGCGCGCGGGGAGATTGGCCGACACGGGGCGGAGCCGCGCTCACGCTCGGCTCGGACCCCTCGCGCGACGTCCGGATCCTGGGCCGGACCGTGTCGCCACGGCACGCGGCGCTCCACGTCGAGCGGGCCGGCCGCTTCGTTCTCGAGGACTACGGTTCACAGGCTGGAAGCCATGTCGCCGGACGCCCGGTGGTCCGCGCCGAGCTGCAGGTCGGCGACGAGTTCACGCTCGGCGCCTACGCGCTGGTGCTCGATGCCGACCTCGTCGATCGGCTGGAATCGAGGCGTCGGATGGCCCGACGAGGCGAGCTGCCTGGCCTCGACCCTGGCCTGCCCGACGCGGTCACGGTGGGTTCGCACCCGGCGAACACCATCGTCCTTCCGGAAGGGACGGCCGCCGAGTGGCACGTGACGCTGCACCCGGTCGAGGAGCGCCACGGCTACGTGGTCTGGCCGACCGGCGACGCCCCGGTCCGCGTGGGTCCGCACGACAACCAGATCCCAGCCGGCCTCTTCCTCGACGCCCACGACGTCCTGTTCCTGGGCACCTATCGCCTGTCGCTTCGCAGCATTCCGGGGCGCGTAGCCCGACGGTCCGACGCGGTCGACACGATTCCCTTCCCCAGCCACTCCGGGGTGTTCACGCTCGGGAGGGCGGACTGGGTCGAACCGACGCCCCATGGGTACGGTCAGGGGGTGCCGCACGTCCAGGTCGCGGTGCCAACGGTCTCCCGCTTCCACGCCGTGGTGCATTGCGACGGCGCCTTCCTGCGTATCGAGAACCACGGGGCGAACGGCACCTTCGTGGACGAACACGCGGTCGATGCCCTGGCGCCGGTGGCGCGCGATGCCGAGATCCGGCTCGGCAGCAGCTATCGGTTCCGGTTCGTCGCGTCCGACGCGGAGGTCGAACGTCGATACGGCGTCGACTTCGTGCTCGAGGCGAGGCGGGTGGCGTGGGACGCGTCGGCGCACAACCGGATTCTCCACCCGATCGACGTCGCCGTATATCCGACGGAGCTGGTGGGCGTGATGGGCCCGTCCGGGGCCGGCAAGACCACGCTTCTGAAGGTGCTCGCCGGGCTGCTTGACCCGGTGGCGCCGGGGGAGGTTCGCGTCAACGGGCGACCGACAGACGCCGCCCGCGGGGTCCTACAGCGTGCGCTCGGGTATCTGCCCCAGGAGGATATCGTCTTCCCCCAGCTCACCGTCCGCGAGTCGCTGCGGTTCACCGGTCGACTGCGGGGCCTGGCCGACGCAGACCTCGAGCTGCGCATCGACGAGGTTCTCGGGGCTCTCGGTATCTCTGAGCTATCGGACAATCTCATCGGAGACGCTATCGAGAGTGGCCTGTCGGGTGGCGAACGGAAGCGCGTGAACCTCGCCCAGGAGCTCTTGACCGACCCCGGCCTGCTCTTGCTCGACGAGCCGACTTCAGGCCTGTCGTCCGAAGACGCCAACGCCGTGATGGGGCTGTTGCGAGGTCTCGCCAACGCCGGGAAGACCATCGTCCTCACCACCCACCAGCCGTCGATCGAAGCGTTTCGACACCTGGACAACGTGCTCTACGTCGTCCGCGGTCGGCAGGTCTTCTACGGCCCCGCGCATCCCGATTCGCTCCTCTTCTTCAACCCGGACGCGCAGGGACCCCGCCGAGACGAGGTGCTCTCGGACCCGGGGCACGCGTTGCGCCCGATCCACACCGAGGTGGCGGAGGTCGCTGAGTCGACCGGACTGCCGCGAGCCGAGGCCGAGGTCGAGGTGGCCGAACGTCTTGCGGCCAGGTACGCCACCAGCACACAGAGACGCATCTACGTCGAAGACCGTCTCGAACGGGACACCCACGGTCTGCTCGTCGATGGCGAGGAGGACGACGCAGCACCGCGTCGAAGCATCGCGCAACAACTCGTCTTCCTCGTCGAGCGAGCCTGCCTGGTGAAGTGGCGGGACAAGCAACAGACGGGGATCCTCCTCGCCCAGGCGCCGATCATCGCACTCCTGCTGACCGTCTTCGGCGCCGAGTCGCAGGCGGCGCCCTTCTTCTCGGGCCTGGCCCGAGAGCCGTCGGCGCTCTTCCTCGTGGTCGCGTCGGCGATCTGGTTTGGTTGCAGCAACGCGGCACGCGAGATCGTCGGCGAGTGGCCGATCTACCATCGCGAGCTGCGCGCTGGCGTACGGCGGGCGAGCTACCTGCTGTCGAAGTACGTCGTGCTCGGCGGGCTGTGCCTGCTGCAGTGCGCCGTCATGCTGGCAATCCTCCACCCGGTCCTGGACCTCCACGGGTCGTTCACGGTGATGCTCGGGGTCCTCTTCCTGGTGTCGCTCGTAGGCGTGGGTATGGGGCTGTTGGTCTCGGCCGTGGTGCGGCGTCCACCGGCCGCGATCTCGTTCGTCCCCATCCTGTTGATCCCCCAGATCGTCCTCGGCGGCGCGATCCTGCCGCTGCCCGACATGCCCCACCTGGGCGATGTCGGACCGTGGTCGCTGGGTCGGCAGGTGGTACCCGGGTTC
Organism: uncultured Myxococcales bacterium; assembly: GCA_964520965.1. Lineage (GTDB taxonomy): Bacteria > Myxococcota_A > Bradymonadia > REDH01 > REDH01 > CAZFPM01. The sequence goes on along the minus strand of CAZFPM010000052.1, from coordinate 12,190 downwards.
TTCGCGAGCCGTTGGGGCTTCGAGGCGATCCTCGATGTCGAGTACGGGCAGCCGATGGATGTCACGGGTGAGGTCTGCGGCTTCCGCGGTCACCTGCCCTGCACGCGCGACGATGTCGAGGACATCCTGTCGCTCTGCAACGCTTTCGATGTCGAGGATGACGGGTCGAAATGGACCTGTTTCCTTCACGACGACGGGACGGAAGCCCGCTACGTGCCCGTGACACGGGAGTGCCTCGAATCAGATGGCGAGACCCTCGTCCGGACGCCGGAATGCGTACTCCCGGGACCCGACGGGGACACTCCCGTTCCGATCGTTCCCCCGACCGAGGCGCCGCTCTGTCGGTCGCTCTGTAGCGCGATGAACGACGAAATGGCGATCAGCCCGATCGACCACGCGTTCGGCATCGAACTGGCCGACGCGCGCCGCGCCGAAGCCCGTCGTCGACTCCCCGAGCGAGAGGTCACAGTGGTCTCGACTCGCGCGGGCCGCGCGGCGTGTGTGCACGCGTTGATCTGGATGAACCTCGCGCTCTTTCTCGCTGTTGCCTTCGGCCTCCGGTGGCGCGAGATTCGCGAAGCCAGTTGAGTCAACCGCGCGGTGTCGCGTATGGGTGGAACATGACCACGACAGGGAAGGCAGAGATCGCGAAGCGCGGCACCATCGTCGCGCTCTTGTTCGCGTTGGCGGCGTGCGACGGTTTCGGTTTCCGAGACTCGAGAGGGGGAGTGCCCGGGCCCAAGGAGGTGGTCGCCTCGGACTTTGTCCGTCCGGGCCGTGCGCCGGTTCCCGAACGGATACCGGGCCGAATCGATGTCGAGCCGACAGCGGCGCGCGTCGAGGTCGGCGAGACACAGCGTTTGTCGGCGACGGTGTACGACACCTACGGTCTCACGATGGACACCGAGGTCACCTGGCACTCCCTGAACCCCGACCGGGTCACAGTCGATGAGCAAGGTCTCGCCACGACCCTCGGTCCACTGGGCGCGGCCTGGGTGACGGCGTCGGCGGGCGAGTACGTCGATGAGCCGACCGCGCTCTACGTCGTTCCGAACACGCGGGCGCAGCGCGAGCTTCCGATGCGCCTCCAGGGCGTGTGGACGACATCGGAGCGCTTCGACCACGACCGGGTCGAGGCCGTGGTCCAGCTCAGTTTCGGCCCCGGCGATCGCTTCGACGGTGGAGGTTGGGTCTTCGGCAGGCGAGAGCAGATCACCGGCACCTACTCGGTGCAATCATATCGATCGGACGAGGACTTCACGCTGCGCTTCGAGATGCCGGGTCGGCGGTACCCAATGCGATTCGACGAGCAGTTCGGCTTCCTCTCCGACGACGAGCTCGAGATGAAGAGCGGCCGCCGCGACCTGGTGTTCCATCGGACCACGCAGCGACCAGGCGCCGGCGCCAGCCGCGTTCGACGCTCCCGCTTCGACGACTTCGACAGACGCTGATCCGACGACTGGAGCGGGGGACCGGGCGGGGAGCCGGGCCATCGTTGCTTTACCTCGCGAGGTGGATCCGGGAGTATGGCGCAAACCCCCGACCAGACCGTACATGCGTCGTTCCTCTCCGACTCTGGCCATTGCTGCTCTCTCGATCGCCGCGATGTTGATCGGGGCCTGCAACGCGGCCGCCCCATCGTCGGTCCGGTGCAACACGCCAGACTGCCTCGAGGATCCGGACGCGACGATCGGCAGCGACGTCGACCACGACTTCGATGCATCCGGTCTTCCGGACGGCGGGAGCGACGCCGGGCTTCCGGACGTGCCCGGCGACACCCCCGTGACCCCGGACACGGAGGGCGACGCGGTCGAGGAGACGAGTCCCGACGTGCCCCTGCCCGACATCGTCTACGACACCCCGGAGCCTCAGGACGCCGACACCGGCCCCTGCCCGGGCGGGCGTCCGGCCAACGGGTGCGGTGGGTGTCGGCACTTCGGCTATGCGCCGGGAGAGCCTTGCGGCGTGTGCGGCGACGGGGTCTGGACCTGCGACGGAACCGACGACATCGTCTGCACCGGTGCGGTCGCCAGCCGCCGGGACTTCTGGCGCGACGCCGACCGCGATGGGTTCGGCGACCCCGAGACCCTGCCCTTCGCCGCCTGCGAGGCGCCCCCGAACTGGGTCGAGAACGACGACGATTGCGACGACGCGTTCGAGGAGGTCTTTCCCGGCGCGCTGGAGACCTGCGACGGGCGCGACGAAGACTGCGACGGCGAGATCGACGAGGCGCCGGACATCGGGCGCGACTGCCGGGATTCCTGTTGCGACGAGGGGCTGGCCTGCGTCGAGGGCGAGTGCCTGCTCCGCTGTGACGAGGGCGAGCGGTGCGGCGAGGAGCTCGAACTCTGCTGCACGGGCGAGGCGATCTGCTACGCGAACGCATGCGCCGAGCCCGGCGACCTCTGTGCGTTCACCGAGGATTGCGCGCTCGACGAGATCTGCGAGCCGCTGCTGGGCATCTGTCTCCCGCGCGCCGTGGTTCCGCCCTGCGAGTTCGTCCCCCCGGTCGGCGACTTCGATCCACGCCTTGGCTGTCGGTGGCAGCCGGGTCCCGACGACCCGCACAGAGGCTGGATCGACGTCGTCGCGACTCCCGTCGTGATCAACCTCACCGACGACAACGGCGACGGCCTGACCGACGAGAACGACGACCCGGAGATCGCGTTCCTGAGCTACGATCTCGACAACGGTTGCTGCAATCGACCCGGGGCTCTCAGGGTCGTGCGGGGCGGCTGCAACGACGACGGGACGATGACGACGATCGCCACCATCGACGAGCCGCAGCTCAATAACGACGTCGGCATCGCAGCCGGCGACCTGGACCACGACGGGGTCCCGGAGCTCGTGGCCATCATGCGCCAGGGCGGCGCTCCGCAAGGCACGGTCGCGTTCAGTCGGGCTGCCGAAGACGGGTCCGACTGGGACGTGCTCTGGACCAACCCGGACTACCCGTCGCAATCGCACACGCGCGGCGGTGCGGTGATCGGCATCCACAACCTCGACGCCGCGGGTGCACCGGAGATCGTGATCGGCAACGTGGTCTTGGCCGGCGACGACGGCCGACTGCTCTGGGACGGCATCGAGACTTCCGAAGGTGACGGCGGCATCGGAAACAACGCGTTCCTCGGACCCACTTCGGCGGTCGCGGACGTGAACCTCGACGGCTTCCTGGAGGTCATGGCGGGCAACACGCTCTACGGTCATGACGGTGAGGTCCTGTGGACCTGGGACTACACGACCAGCAACTCCGGCTGCGGCGGCAGCCTGCCTTGTGACGGCTTCAACGCCGTCGGGAACTTCGACGACGACCCCTTCGGCGAGCTCGTCGCCGTCCGGCGCGGCGAGGTCTTCGTGTGGGAGCACGACGGCGAGTTGATCTGGCAGGCCCGCATTCCGAGGGACGACTGCGCGAGCAACGAGTCCGGGCCGCCGACGGTCGCCGACTTCGACGGGGATGGTTTCCCCGAGATCGGGACCGCATCCGCGGATTTCTACGTCGTCCTCGACATGAACACGTGCTCCGGAGACGACTGGGAGGCGGCGGGGTGCCGACAGCGGAACATCCTGTGGCGCGTGGCCAACAACGACTGCTCCAGTCGGGCCACCGGGTCGAGCGTGTTCGACTTCGAAGGCGATGGACGCGCCGAGGTGGTCTACGCCGACGAGCGCAACTTCCGGATCTTCGATGGGATCACCGGCGCGGTGCTCTACGACGACGCGACCCACGGCAGCCACACCCGGATCGAAATGCCGGTCATCGCGGACGTCGACAATGACGGCAACGCGGAGGTCGTGATCCCCGAGAATCGTTGGGGCGGCGGCCGGCCGGGAATCGATGTGTGGGAGGACCGCTCGGACAACTGGGTCCGCACACGGCGGGTCTGGAACCAGCACGGCTACTCGATCACCCACGTCGAGGAGGACGGCACGATCCCGTTCATCACCGAGCGCAACTGGTCGAATCCCCGCTACAACAACTACCGCCAGAACGTGCAACCGGCAGGGGTCTTCGACGCCCCCGACCTCTCGGTCGACACCCTGCGCCTCGCAGGCGAGACCTGCCCGCTCGAGTCGTTGCGGATCTCCGTGATCGTATCCAACGACGGGGCGCTCAGCGTGCCCCCGGGGGTCCCGGTGCAGGTCTTCATCGATGCCGGTGGTGTCGAGCTCGGGCTGGAGCGCGTCGCCACGACGACCCGCCTCTTCCCCGGCGATTCCGAGACAATCTCGTTCGATGTCACGATTCCGCCGGACGCGCCCGACCCCCCGTTCACCGTGCGCGCCGTCGTCGACCCCGACCTCGAGGTCAGCGAGTGCGACGAGGACAACAACGCGCGCGCAACGACGGACGTGGGCTGCTACCCCTTCCCCTGAGGCCGCCGAAATCGCCGCCGCCGGAGCGCGCTGGCTGGCGAACGCGGGATCTTCGAGGCTGCGGGAGCGCTCAAAACGGGGAAATCGGGCGCCGAGTGCGCTAGGCTACCTGGCGTCGAAGCGATCGACATGGACCCGTAGTCTCCCCAGAGCGATGAACGGCGTCACGCGTTCCGAGCGCCACTATCCCTGCCGCCTCCTGCAGACTCTCGCGACGTGCGTCGCGTTTTTCGCCCTCACCGCGTGCGTCGCAGCCGGTGGCGACGACGCGCCGGAGCTCCTTCCGCTATCCCCCCAGTCGGTGGCGGTGAACCAGACGTTGGTGATCGCGCTCACCGTCGACAACCCGTCCGGGAAGTCGCTGGACTTCTCCTACGAGGCCCCGTCGGTGCCCGGAATCGACCGGGTGGCGACGCTCGCGGGGACGCCGAGCGGCGGTGAGTTCCGTTGGGTTCCCCTGGCGAGCCAGGTCGGGGTGCACGAGCTGGTCTTCCGCATCGGATTCGAGGGCGGGTCGAGCGAACAGTCCGTGATCATCACGGTCGAGTCGTCGTCCGACTCGGCGCCGGTCTTCCTCCGTCCGTCGGCGGGCGGCGCGTTCGATCTGGCCCGGGACCCATGCGTCCGATTCGACGTCGAGATCCGGGACGACGACTCCGATTCCGTGTCTCTCTCGATCCCGGTCTCCGCGCCGGTCGGTGCCCGCCTCGACACGACGGGCCCGAAGCAGGGCGAGTTCGAATGGTGTCCCACGACGGATCAGGTCGCGGTGTCCGAGCGCTGGACACTCTCCCTCGTCGCCGACGATCACGATCATGCACCCGTCGTGCACGACTACGTGGCCGTCTTGCAGACCCCGCCGAAGGAGGGTTGCCCGGGGGACCCGCCAGTCATCTCGGTTCGGCAGCCCGAACCGGGCGCGCGGTTGGCATCGGCGGGCGGTTACCCGGTGGTCGTCGACGTGACCGACGACGGTCAGCTGCGGGACGCGCCGCTTCTCTATTACACGGCCGAGCGGGTCGACGACCCCGCCAATCCCGACATCACGACTTTCATCCAGACGACCTTCATCGCCGACGGTCGCCAGTGGGGCACCCGCATCCCCTCGTTCGGCCTCATCGAGGGCCAGGAGCTCACGGTCTCCTACGTGGTCAGCGCCACCGACAACGACGACGCGGCCGGGGCCGCCTGTGACCATCGGAGCCAATCTCCGCTGAGGTCCTTCGTCGCTCTCCCGGGCAACGACTCCGGCGTGCTCGGCGTTTGCGAGCCCTGTGCCCTGCCGACGGAGTGCGAGACGGGAATTTGCGCGGCCTCCGCAGGCGGCGGACGCTGCGTCGCGGCCTGCGCGGTCTGCCTCGGCCCGGAAGACTGCCGCGAGATCACCACCACCGACGGCGAGGTCGCCGGCGTTTGCGGCGATGTCGCCGAGCAGTGCGGCTCGGGAGACGGAGGCGGTGGCGGCGACTGCACCGACGACGCGCTGGAGGACAACGATCAGCCGTCGACCGCGTCGCCGATCAACACGGCGATCGCCGCCACCATCTGTCCCGACGATTCGGACTACTTCCGCATCGCGCCCGGCGCCGCGTCGCAGGTCGACGTCGTGCTCGAGTTCGTCGACGCCAACGGCGATCTCGACCTGAACGTCGTCGACGCGGCCGGACAGATCCTCGGCGTGAGCGCCGGCCTCACGGACATCGAGCAGATATCGACCTGCGTGCACGCGGGCGACGCCGTCTTCGCGCTGGTCCGCGGGTTCGGGCCGGCGCAGAACGACTACCAGCTTACGGTCACGGCCACGCCCTTCGATTGCCTGTGCGAGAACGACGCGTTCGAGCCGGATAGCACCCGGGACGATGCGCGCAGCCTGAGCGGTGGCGGAAGCTTCGGCGGGGTGATCTGTTCCGGCGACCAGGACTACATCGCACTCGACGTGCCCGATGTGGCGACGATCACGGCATCGATCGAGTTCGACGGCCGCGCGGTAGACCTGGACCTCGAGCTCCTCGGTCCGGACGGTACGCTCGTCGGCGCGTCTCGCACGACCACCTCACGCGAGCAGATCAGCAGCACGGTCGCCGGAGGGGGCGTGCACGTGCTCCGCATCTTCGGCTTCGGCGGGGCGTCCGGGAGCTACACCGGCATGGTCACGGTCGGCTCGACCTCGGGGTGCGCCGACACGTCGTCCTGTCCCCTGCGCTCGGTCTGTGACGACGGCGAATGCGAGTCGGACGTGTGCGAGAACGACAGCGACTGCCCCCGGGGCCACATCTGCCCGGAGTCCGAATGGGGCGACTTCTTCCGCTTCTGCGCCGAGGTCTGCGAATCACGGACCGACTGCCGGTCGGGCGAGGAGTGCAAGCGCTTCGCCGAGGGGAGGGCATGCTGGGAGAGCGGCCGTGGCGCCGTCGGGGCCGACTGCGTGTTCACCGAGGAGTGCGCCGGCGACCGGGTCTGCCTGGACATGCCCGGCGGTTATTGCGCGGCCGCGAACTGCAACGAATTCGACGCCTGCGGCGCCGGCGAGCAATGCGTGCGAGAGCGCGGGCTGTGGATCTGCGCCCAGGACTGCACCGCCGGCGACGATCTCTGCCGACTCTCCTACTCGTGCGACTTCGTCGACAGCGCCGAGGGGGGCTTCGTCTTCGTGTGCCTGCCGGAATGAACGCGCGCCTCGCGACGCTCCTTCTCCTCCTGGTCGCCGCGTGCAGCGCGGCCAGCGGGCGCGAAGAAGAGGTGAGCGAGGTGTTGGAGATCCTCTCCATCGATACCCCGGCGCCGCTGCTTCAGGGATCGGTGGTGCGCGTCGAAGGCCGGGGCATCGACGCCGTCGACGATCCACTCACCCTCGTGATCGAGAACGGCGGGCGCGAGCTCGCCCTGCCGCTCGCCAACCTCGAGGGCTCCATCGCCGAGTTCATGTTCACCGCCGGCGCTGTGCAGAGCGTCGGCCTCGGGTGGCGTGACCTGCAGGCCCGGCTGCGCGCCGGTGAGCGCGTGAGCCCTGCCATGCCGTTGTCGATCGAGGTTGCCGACGCGCTCCCGGTGTCCCTCGGCGCCGCGCCGTTCGGCCGGGTGCGTTGGAACGAGCTCGTCACCCTGGACGGCGACGGCTTCCTCTTCGAGTCGGAGGGCCAACTGGTCGCGGCCCTCGAAGGAACGTTCACGCCCGCGGAGGGCGCGCCGCGGGCGGCGAGTGCCGACCTGTCCGTCGTCCCCGTCGAGCGCCTGGCCCGCGACCGCGGCGCGATGATCCTCGCCACCACCCTCGCCGGGGTCGGCGCCGGGGTCTTCGAGGGCACGATCGCCTTGCGCTCGACCCTGGCGAACGGCTCGACCTCGGCGACCGCGCCGCTCGCGCTCCGCTTCGACATCGAGCCGCCCGCCGTGTTCGACGTCGACCCGCCGTCTGCGTCGGTAGGGCAGTATCTCCACGTGCTCGGCGGCGGCTTCGTGGGCGGGTCGGGGAGCGCGGACGCGACCCTGCTCACCTTCGACGGGGTGTTCACGGTGGCGGGCGGATCATCGACCCCGGGCGCGGTCGACCTCGTGCCGGAGTTCGTCGACGGGTCGACGCTGCGCCTCGTCGTCGAACCCGCCGTCATCGAGCGCACGCTGGTCGCCGCGTGGGTCGGTGCGCGCGCCGGCGAGTTCCGAGGTGACGTCACGGTCGAGACCGTCGGCCCACTCGACTCGTTCGTCGGCCTGACCACCCCGCTCAACTTCACGGTCGAAGAGCCCAGGCAGGTCGTCGAGCTGCGGTTCCTGCCGGGTTTCGACGCCAGCCTCGCGCATTTCGGACTCACGTCGGCCCGCGACGAGGTCATCGCGCAGGTGGCGGCCCGGGTCACGGACATCTACCGCCTGTTCCGGGTCGATGTCCGCACCGAGCCGCCGGAGGACTTCGCGCCGATCGGATACTCGATCGTCGAGATCGGCGGCCCCGACCCCAACGGCAAGGGTCTGCTCGGGTACGACAACAGCCCCGGCAAGGACGTCGGCAACCTGCGGCTCTTCGACCGCATCGGCGGCGCGAACGCGGAGACCCAGGAAGATGGCTACGCCGGCTACGGCGGCGTGTTCATCGAGAACTTCCTCTATTGGTCCGCCGATCCCGGCCTGCCGGGAAGCCGGCCCGACGGCGCCCCGCCCGAGGACCCGCTCTTCGACGGTATCTTCGATCCGGTGCGCGATCGCCCCGCGACCCTCGCCGAGGTGCGCGGAGAGGGCGACGACCCCGCGCGCCTCGCCGAGGTCGCCGAGGCTATCCGCGGGCTCGGCAACATCATCGGCGAGACCACCGCCCACGAAATCGGCCACAGCCTCGGCCTCGCCGACCCCTGGGGGCCGGCGAACGTCTACCACAACCCCTTCGATCAGGCCGGTTGCCTGATGGACGGCGGCATCGACCGTCCCTTCGGCGAGCGCGCGGGCCTGGGAGACTTCAGCAGCACCCGATTCTGCGGCCCGAGCGAGATCTATCTGGAGCAGATCCTGGGGCGCTGACGATGAGCGGCCGCGACGGGCGGCGGCCTACTCGATGCGCTCGGTGATGATCCGCACCAGCAGGTCGTTGAGCAGCTCGGTCGAGAAGCCGCCGATCGTGGGCTTCTGCTCCAGGTGGTCGCCGCCGATGCCGCTGGCGTTGGTCAGGAAGGTGTAGGTGCCTCCCGTGACGATGCCGAGCATGCGCATGAGGAACTCGGTGGGCTTGTCGATGCCGCTGCCGGACAGGCCGATGATGCGCACGCCCATCGCCGCCGCGCTCACCGCGCTGCCGCGGACGCTCTCCAGTACCTCGGATTCCGAGTGGGGTGGCGCGTCGAGGACGAGGAAGAGGAGACGAGCCCGGGCCTCGTTGCTCCAGGCGTGCTCGTCGAGGGCCGACTCCAGGGCGGAATGGACGGCCTCGGGGAAGTCGCCGCCGCCGGCTGCAGACTGCGCGGCCAGCCACCCCTGCACCTCGTCGATGTCTTCACTGAACGGGAACGAACGCACCACGTACTCGTCGCCCTCGTCGCGGTAGAAGACCAACGACAGGCGAAGCTCGAGGCGGTCCGCAGAGGCTTCTTCGACCCGGGCGAGTACGTCGGCGAGCTCCGCCTGGATGTACACGAGCTCGTCGCCCATCGAGCCCGTCGTGTCGATGACGAACATCAGGTCGACGACGGCGGATTCCTCACCAGCGGTGTCGAGAACGATCGTGTAGGGCTCGTCGCCCCGGGGGCTGACGTCGCCCAGCGCCCCTTCGGAATCGCCGGATGCAGCAACCACGGTGTAGCTGGTCGCCTCGCCGCCGAAGAGTGCCGGGAAGAGCTCTGCGCGTCCCTGCCGATCGGTCCGGGAGACGAATACGGCAGTCTCCTCTGCGTCGCGGAGCTCGACGGTGGCGTCCGAGACCATGGTGCCATCGGCGAGCGTCACGTCGACGGCGATCCGGTTCCGGGTGTAGAAACCCCAGCTGCGCTCCATCTCGGTCCACTCGTCACCGTCTTCGTCGGGCTCGAAGAGGCCCGTCCAGAACCACCAGTTGGCGAGGTCGTTCCACTCGCCGGCGGTGAGCTGGCCCGCGGGGACGTCGATCGGCTCGCAGTCTTCTGACGGGCAGTCTGCACCGGCGCTGCCGGCGCCGCTGCCGCCCTCGCCGTCGTGGTCGCCCGGCAGCGAGACGTCATCGCTCGTGGCCGCGTCCGCGCTGCCGCCGTCGAAGTCGTCCGTGTCGCCGGTCCCGGTGTCGTCGCCGGATCCTGTGTCGTCGCCGGAACCGGTGTCGTCGCCGGAACCGGTGTCGTCGCCGGAGCCGGTGTCGTCGCCGGAACCGGTGTCGTCGCCGGAGCCGGTATCGTCGCCGGATCCTGTGTCGTCGGGCGGTGTGGACGTGTCGTCGCCGGACGTCCCGTCGCCTCCGGAGACATCGGTGGTCGTCGCGTCAGACGCGTCGCCGCCCGTCGAACCCGCGTCGCCCTGGAGGCCGGTTTCGGCCGGACCCGTGGTGGACTCGGTTTCGGTATCACAGCCCGCGATCAGCAGGCACGCGGCGAAGGTGACCAGCACGTTACGGAGTTGCGCATTCATCGTGTCCTCGGGGATCGAGTGTCGACACGCTCACCATCGTCAGAGGCCCGATCGAAGGCAAGCGCTAAACGCCCGGAGCGTCGGTTTTCGTATTCGCCCGGAATACGAGCGACCGCCCGCGCCGGCCGCCCGCCACGACCGCGCCTCGCGACCGAACCCGGGGGATGTCTCGGGCCAGCCGTGGGCAAGCGTCGGTGCGGAGCGGGCTCGGCGCCCGGTCTACTGCAGCGTCAACGTGTATGAACCCGTTGCGCCGCTGTATCCGTAGACGCGGAGGAAGGTCGGCGCGCTGCTCGAAACGGAGATCGTCTCGGTGCCGCTCGTCCCCTGACTCACGTCGATCTGATCACTGCCCGCGTCGAGCAGGGCTACGTCGAGGTCGCCGGCGCTGTGGTCGTAGGTCATGGTGACCGTGTAGTCGCCGACGTCGAGCAGGTAGAAGTCCTGGTCGCTCGTGCCGTCGATCGTCCCCGAGACCGATGCGCCGCGATCCAGCGGCTCCGCGGTCTCGATCGTGTCGTTGCCGTCACCCGTGCCCGGCTCCGGGTCGGGGAGCGAGCCGCCACCGCCGCCCCCACCGCCAAGGCCCGCGATGGTCAGTGTGTAGTCGTTGGCGGCGTTGCTGTAGCCCCAGACGCGGACGTAGTACGTGCCGGCCGGAAGCTGCTTCTCGATGCGCTCGTCGTCGGATCCGCTGGTGGAGGATCGCAGCGAGTCCCCGCTGGCGTCGCGCAGCTCGAGCTCCAGATCACCGTCGGCGTGGGAGAACGAGAGTTGGATGGCGACGTTCGCGGTGCCGCTGACCGTGAAGGTGTAGAAGTCTTCGTCGCCGGAGCAGATGCGGCCGTCGGCGCCGCCGTCGATGACGGTGGCCGTGCCGGTCGTATCGTTTCCGTCGGCGCAAGCGTCGGCGACGGTGCCCGGGTCGGGCTCGGGGTCGACGATGGCACCGAGGCTGCAGAATGCCGTCCAATCGTGGGACTGCTCGGTATCGGTGCGCACCGAGTTCTCCTGCGGGCACGGCTCGTCGGCGCTCCACGGGCGCCACAGGTGACCCTCGCCACGAGCCTCTGCGAACGTCTTGAACACCGAGTACCCGCCGTCTCGCATCATGAACACCGTCGGCTCCACGCAAGCGTCCTGCTGCTGCTCCCGGTTGTAGTCCATGACGATGCGGTACATGTCCGCGGTCGACGAATTCCAGCAGCAGGTGCGGGACTGGTCGTACTCCAGCTCGGCGAACACGTAGTCGGCGAGGGTGCGGTACTCTTCGTCGACCTGTTGGCGCGTTTGACCGAACTCGTCGCTCATCAGCGTGTAGAGCGCCTCGAAGCTCTCCTCGCGCGCGGTCCGCGCCGAACAGGATGCCGGGTAGCGCGAGAGGTGGTCACGCTTCGACTCGATGACCGACAAGAGCACGTCGCGTTGCTCCGCCGGTGTCACGGTGGCCATGATCTCCTCGAAGCGATCGACCCGGGCCGCCAGGGACTCGATGTCTGCGGAGTTGATCCACACGTTGCGGCTCGCGGCCGGGATGGTGTTTCGCCAGCGCCCTTGGTGCGGAACGGCGACACGCCACCGACGCAGTCCGCCGCCCAACGCTGCATAGGGCTCGCCGTCGCTGCTCTGGCCGTGCCCGCCGAAGAGGACGTTCGTGAAGTAGCGGCGTGCGCGCTCGGGCCCCTCCCACACCGGCTGTCGGCGGGGCATCGAGCCCGAGGCGACAGTGGCCTGG
>CAZFPM010000051.1:25148-29069 GCA_964520965.1 uncultured Myxococcales bacterium | reverse complement strand
GACGCGAGCTCGACCTCGAGCTGCGCCCGGGCGTCGGCCTCGGTGGACAGGTCGCGCCGGGCAGCCGAGAGTGCTTCGTCGAGCTCAGCCCGGGCTGCGGTTGCACGCGAGAGTTCCTCGCGCACCGACGTCAGCTCCGCTTCTGCTCGCGCGCTCTCACTGCGGGCGGCATCGAGCTCCCCTCTGAGTTCATCGACAGCGGCGCCCGCATCACCGATCGGCAACGTGCCCTGCCCATCGGGGGCGGCCGGCAACGGCCGCTCCATCGCTTCGAGCATGTCCTCGACGGCGAGCCCGCTTGCCGCCATCTCCTTGATCCGACGTCGTGCACCTTCGATCGTGAACCGTTGCTCGTAGAGCAGCGCCCGGATCACGAAGAGGAGCTGGATGTCCTTGCGCCGAAAAAGCCGCTGGCCCGACTTGGTCTTGGACGGTCGGAGTCCACGGAACTCCTTCTCCCAATACCGGACGATATAAGGCTTCACGCCGACCAGCGACGCCGCCTCCCCTATCTTGAAGTAGGTCTTGTCGGGAATCGTGGTGCCCACGGCACTCTACCGGTTACGTTCGGGTAAGCGGTGATGGTGCCACAGCGGTGCTCGATTGGAAAGCGAGCACCGGGACGCGCGCCATTTCCGCGCGCGCCGCCAGCGATCACCGGCCCGCATGCTCCCCGACGATACCCGGCTCGGTCCTACGCACCGGGGCGCGCAGCACGACGCGCCGTCAGTCGTCGCGGCGCGGAACCGAGTTGTTGACCTGGCCCTTGAGCACGGGCGACGCCTTGAACGTCGCCACGTGGCGTGCCGAGATCGTGATCTCCTCGCCCGTCAGCGGGTTCCGTCCGATGCGCGGCTTCTTGTAGCGCACGACGAAATTGCCAAATCCGCTGATTTTGACCTTCTCGCCGTTAGCCAGCGCCCCCTTCAGGATCTCGAAGGTATCGTCGACTAGCGACGAACTCTCGCGCTTGGAGAAGCCACCGAGCTTCTCGTACACCGCTTCCGCAATGTCTGCCTTGGTCGTCGTCCGGCCCATCTCGATCTTCGGAAAAATGGCGTTTGTTTCAACCCTTTAGGGCAAGCGGAGGCACTCTATAGCCAACCCGCGCTCACGATGCAACCGGGTAGTCGCCTCTCGACGATACCACGAGCAGATTCACCGGATGCGCGCACCGACGCGGGCTTCCAGATGGCGCAGCAGTGAGGCCTGCGCCTTGTCGACCTGCTTGTCTGTCAACGAGTCCTTCGGGTTCCGGTACGTCGCCCGGATCGCCAGGCTCCGGGAGCCGTCCTCGACGCCTCGCCCCTGGTACACGTCGAAGAGATCCAGCGACTCCAGATACTTGTGCTCGAACCCGACGAGAGCGTCGTCGACGTCGCGCCAGGGGAGACCCGCATCGACCAGGATCGCGAGATCCCGCACCGAAGACTGCGTCCGAGAGATCTGCCGATATTCCTGGACGACCGGCTCCCGCTCCAGCACGCCGCCGATCTCGATCTCCAACCCGAACACCGGCTGCTCGATCTCCCACACATCCAGTACCGACGGGTGCAACGCGCCGATCCAACCGACCGGGGTCCCGTCGAGCTCGACCACGCCGGAGATCCCCGGATGGGACCAGCGGGGTGCCTCTCCGGACTGCACGGACAGGCTCGCGCCGATCGCAACGCAGACCGAGTCGAGCATGCCGACCAGGTCGTGGACGTCTACGTCGCGGGCGTCGGCGGTCCACCCGGTGCCGGCGCTGCCGGTGACCACAGCCGCCAGACGCACCGGTTCGACGTTCTCGATCGTCGGCTGCACCGGGGGATACACCCGACCCAGCTCGAAGAGCGCGACCCGATCAGCGCCTCGGGTCAGATTGTACGCGACGCCGTCGAGGAGCCCCACGAGGAGTGTGCGACGCAGGACCGACCGCTCTTCGCCGAGCGGGTTGCGCAGCCGAATCGCCTCGGTGTCGCCGACGATCGCACGCGTCCGCTCCGGATCCACCATCGCCCAGGTGACCGCCTCGAAGAGCCCGGCCTCAGCCGCCGCGTCACGCAGCGAATCCCAGGCGTCGAGCTCGGCCTCCGATCGGATCGGCTGCGACGGCTGGTCGACGGGCGCATCGGTCCGCGGGCGATGGATGAGCCCGAGGGCGCCGTGCAGGTCCGCGGCCGGAAGGCGATCGAACCCGGCGAGGCGGCCGATCTCCTCGACGAGGTCGATCGGTCGCTCCAGGTCCGGACGGAACGCAGGGACCGTGACCACGAGCGCCTCCGGTTCCGACGCGACCTCCAGGCCGAGTCGCTCCAACGCCGCGATCATCTCGTCGCGCGGGGGCGCCTGGCCCAGGATCCGCTCCGGCATGCCGATCGGAAGCCGGATCACCTCGCGAACGTAGGGCTTCGCGACCGTGTCGACGATTCCGGGCAGCACCTCGCAGGTCGCTCCCAGGTGTTCCTGGGTGGCGACGAGCAGCTCGATGGTCCGGTGCATCACGAGCGGGATCCGCTCGACGTCGACGCCTCGCTCGAATCGATGCGACGACTCGGTGTGCATGCCGAGCCGCTTCGAAGTGCGTCGGATCGACGCGGGTTCGAAGTTCGCACACTCGATCAACACGTCGGTGGTGTCGTCGGCGATCTCCGACTCCGCACCGCCCATCACGCCGCCGATGGCGACCGGGCCCACGGCGTCACAGATCATCAGGTCGCCGGGCAAGAGGGCACGCTCGACGTGGTCGATGCTCTCCATCGTCTCGCCGTCGTGGGCGCGCCGAACGACGATCCTGCCGCCGCGGACGCGCTGCAGGTCGAACGCATGCAGCGGCTGGCCCTGCTCGAAGAGCACGTAGTTGGTGACGTCGACGATGTTGTTCACCGGCCGCTGTCCGACGGCGCGCAACCGCTGCTGCATCCAGCCCGGCGCCGGGCCGATCCGGAGTCCCCGGACGACGGCACCGGCGTAGCGCGGACACCCTTCGGCATCGTCGATGTCGATCGAGACGATGTCGGCGACATCGGGAGCGCCGGGGGTCGCGAGATCGGCGATCGTCACGCCCGGAGGGTCGACGAAGTTGCGGCCAAAGAGTGCGGCGACCTCCCGGGCGACGCCACGGATCGAGAGTCCGTCGGCCCGGTTGGGTGTCAGCCCGATGTCGAACACGACATCCCGAAGCCCCAGCGCGTCGGCGATCGGGGTACCGGGGTCGGCGGTGGGATCGAGCAGCAGAAGCCCGAACGCGTCCTCGTCGAGATCGAGCTCGGACGCCGAGCAGAGCATCCCGAGCGACTCGACGCCGCGAATCTTGGTGCGCTTGATCTTGAAGGTCCCGCCCAGGGTCGCGCCGACGAGCGCGACCGGTGCGACGATCCCGGTCGCGGCGTTGGGTGCGCCGCAGACGATGGACAGGGGCTCGGACGCGCCGACGTCCACCGTGCACACCGACAACTTGTCCGCCCCGGGATGCGACTCGCAGGCGAGGACACGGCCGACCACGACCCCGTCCAGGTCGCTCCCGATCGTCTCGACGCCCTCGACCTCCATTCCGGACATCGTGAGACGCTCGGCCACCTCTTCGGGCGTGAGCCCGTCGACGTCGACGTAGTCCTTCAGCCAGTTCCAGCTGACGCGCATCTGTACAGCTCCTGTTTCAGGAGAATTGCGCCAGGAAGCGCAGGTCGTTCTCGTAGAAGAGCCGGATGTCGTCGATGCCGTATTTCAACATCGCGACGCGCTCGATCCCGATGCCGAACGCGAATCCGGTGTACCGATCGGAATCGATCCCGACGGCGGCGAACACGTTGGGGTCGACCATGCCGGCGCCCAGAATCTCAATCCATCCGGTCGCCCCGCAGATCCGGCAGCCGGATTCGCAGAACGGGCACTCGACGTCGACTTCGACGCTCGGCTCGGTGAAGGGGAAGAAGCTCG
>CAZFPM010000051.1:14600-25138 GCA_964520965.1 uncultured Myxococcales bacterium | reverse complement strand
GCTCGGCCGCAGGCGGATCTCGAGACGCTTCCCGAAGAGCCGGCTCGCGAACTCCTGCAGGTTGCCCTTGAGGTGAGCCATGGTCACGCCCTCGTCCACGACCAGGCCCTCGACCTGGTGGAAGTTCGGGCTGTGCGTCATGTCGAGCGTGTCGCATCGGTAGACCGCGCCGGGCGCACAGATCCGAATCGGCGGCTCGTTGGCGAGCATGGTCCGGATCTGCACGGGCGAGGTGTGGGTGCGCAGGATGCGCCCGTCCTCGACCGTGAACGTATCCTGCATGTCGCGCGACGGATGGTCGGGCGGGAAGTTGAGCGCCTCGAAGTTATGGAAGTCGTGCTCGACCTCCGGCCCGGTCGCGACCGCGTAGCCCATGGCGCGGAACACGCCGACGATCTCGCGCTCGACCCGCCTGAGCGGATGGACGGCACCTCGGGGGGGGCGTCGCCCGGGAAGGGTCACGTCGACGTAGCCTCGGGCCAGGTCGGCACGCCGCCGGGCGTCGCGGAGCTCGACACGCCGAGCCTCGAGCAGATCGCCAACGCGCGACTTCGCCTCGTTGACGTGGCGTCCGAATTCGGGCCGGTCGGCGGGGTCGAGGTCCCTCATGTGCTTCATGAGGGCCGTCAGCCCGCCCGACTTCCCGACGAAGCGAGCCTTGACCTGGTTGAGCGTGTCCTCGTCCTCGACAGCGGCAAACGCGTCGCCGGCGTCGATGACCAGCTGCTCCAGCTTGCGGTTCAGATCGTCCATGGGGCGGGGTCGGGGTGCGGGCAGGGGCTCGGGCAAGGGCGCGATAGCAGTGTCATGAGTGGTTCGCCAGTCGGGCGACCGGGGCGCACCGGAACGAAAAAAGGCTCCCCGGGGTCCGGGAAGCCTCCTTGTCGACGGGCGCGCAGGCGAATCAGACGTACTGACGAGCCGCGTCGACGATGGTGGTAAAGCCGTCCGGGTCGCGGAGGGCGATGTCAGCGAGGATCTTGCGGTCGATCTCGATGTTCGACTGCTTGAGCGCGTAGATGAAGCGGCTGTATGGAACGCCACGCTGCCGGGTGGCGGCGTTGATGCGGGCGATCCACAGGCGCCGGAAGTCTCGCTTGCGGACCCGCCGGTCGCGGTATGCGTAGGAGAGCGACTTGAAGACCGCGTTGCGTGCGGTGCGGTAGAGCTTCGAACGCGCGCCGCGGAACCCGCGGGCGAGCTTCAGGACCTTCTTGCGCCGACGGCGGGCGCGAAACCCACGCTTGACTCGTGCCATGATGTTCTCCGAGTGGACGCGGCAGGGGCGGAGGTGACCGACTTGACCCTGACGACGTCGAGAGTGGCTAGGACTTCTTGCGGTAGGGAAGCAGCGGCGCCACGAGCTTCACGTCCGACGGATCCATGATCGCGGGCGTGCCGAGGCGGCGCTTCCGGTGGGCGGACATCTTGGTCAGGATGTGCCGCTTGTACGCCCGGCGCCGCTTGATCTTGCCGGTGCCGGTGATCTTGAACCGCTTGGCGGCGGCTCGCTTGGTCTTCATTTTGGGCATCTTGCGTCCCTGCTTCCAGCGAGGCGGGTCTGCGCGGCCGTCAGGCCGATACGAGTAGGCGCTGGCGGATTTGAACCGCCGACCCCTTCCGTGTCAGGGAAGTGCTCTCCCACTGAGCTAAGCGCCTGTGGGTATCCGGGCTGGCGCGCCGGAGGGACGCGGTATATAGCGGCGTGCTCCTGCCGTGGTCAAGCAAAATGCAGTGACCGCGCCGGGCCCCGTCGGCACCCCCCTACCGGCCCGCGCAAATGCCCGTAGCGACGACAAAACGGGTTGAACCGGAGGCGGGGTACGGCTAATAGCGCTGCCACGTCAGAGATCCTCATCCTTTCATGTTCTCGAGCAGCTCACCCATGCGGCGAATCCTCCTCATCGTCACGACCGCCCTTCCCTTCCTGATCGCCGGCTGCAGCGGCAGCAGCGGAAACCAGTTCGGCTCCGACCCCGACCCCGATACCGGCGGCGGCACCGACACCGTGGACGGCGACGACACCGGCGACGACACCGGCGACACGACGCCGACGACCGACGCGACCGACGACGCGACCGACGACGCGGCCGGAGACGCGGCCGGAGACGCGGCCGGCGATGCCACCGGCGACACCGAGACCGACACGGGCGGCGGCGATGGGTTCGATGAGGCCGCGATATTCTACGAGTGCGACACCGACGACGATTGCGAGCCGATGCGCGGCGAAGCACAGGTCTGTGTCTTCCACGTCTGCGTGATCCCGCCGACCGAGTCTGCCTACGTCTCCGACGACGAGGGTGAGGCGCCGGTCGAGCACATGGACGAGTCGCCGAACACGGCCTGCTACACCAGCGACGCCGGCCTCTTCGAACCGGCGGGTGACGATCGGGACATCACCCTGACCGGCATCGTGGAGCGCTTCGGCTCCGGCCCGCCCACGACGGGCCTCTGCCTGTCGATCTACGACGAGGAGGTCCTCATCCCCTGGCTGGTCAACCACGAGTGCAACCTGCTCGCCGACGAAGACGAGGATGCTTACATCGGCTGCTGGCAGCTCGACCCGTGCCGCTGCGAGGAGTTCATCGCCGACACCACCGATGTCAACGACGTGATGGTCGCCGCCGCCGGAGAGGCGATGGAGCTGTCGACGGGGGACGCCTTCACCATCGACTCCCTCGACTCCTGCTATCAGTTCATCGGCTACTGCACGGCGATCGAAGACGCCGATACCCGCGCCGCGTGCGTCGAGCGACTGCGAGCCAACGGACTCGCCGACGACGATGTCGAGACGTTGATCCACGCGCACACGCGCACGACCGAGAACGAGGAGGACGCCGCGCTCGAGGATCCCGAGGGCATCTCCGACTACGAGATCGACGGCGTGCCGACCAACTGGCGCTTCGCGTTCAAGGTCTCCGGACGCGAGAACCGATGGCGCGACACGTGGGAGTACGGCCTGTACACGCGGGGAGACCTGGTGCGCGACGACGGCTCGGTCCGCATCGACGCCAACGCCGTCTCCGCTGGCGCCTGGGCCACCATCCCGCCCGCCGTCGGCCTGGCCGGCGGTATCGACGACACCCACGGCGCGGTCGCCGGCGCGATCCGCGACTGCGGCACCGACGACCGGAACCCATGGTCGATCGTCCACGCGACGGTCGGCATCTCGGACAACCAGGGCTCGGTCTTGTCGTACTTCAACGGCAACCCCGACGATCGCCTCCCGCTTCCGGGCCGCCCCGACACCAATATCCTCGGCACCTACGCCGCGATCGACCTGCCCCCGGGACCGAACCGGGTGGCGCCGATCATCTGCCTCGACGACTGCTCGAACCGCGACAACCTCGTGGCCGCCGGCGGCAAGAACGTCTTCCAGACCCCGAAGAGCGTGATCATCGCGACCTTCGAGGGCTACTTCGACCTCTAGCCTCTCCGCTCGACCCGGGGCTGGCCCGAACCCGAAAGGAGCCACCCGCTGCATCCCAATTCCAATGGCTCGCGCAGGCGTCGCCGTCCGCTCAGAGGCAGGCAACCAGCGCTGGTCACCGCCCGCTGCGTCGTTTCGAACGACCCCGATCGGTCACTGCGCTTTGCCCCTCGCGAGAGAGACACGGCGCCCGCTTGAGCCAATCCACCCGACGTTCCGCCGCGCAAGACGCGCACGGGCGTCCGACTGCTTTTTGCAGGAATCACGAATATGACAATCAAGACCTTTGCCGGCCTCGGACTCTCCGAGGCTACCCTCGCCGTCATCGAAGATGCCGGCTTCGAGACCCCCACCGCCGTTCAGATCGAGGGCGTGCCTGCGTTCCTCGGTGAGAGCGACGTCATCATCCAAGCCCAGACCGGAACCGGGAAGACCGCCGCGTTCGTCTGGCCCGCCGTCGAGACCATCGCTGCCAACCCCGGCACGGTCGAGATGCTCGTCCTGACGCCCACCCGCGAGCTCGCGAAGCAGGTCGCGAACGAGTTCGTGCGTTTCGGCGCTCCGCATGGCATCGGGGCCACTGCCATCTACGGCGGGACCTCTTTCCAGGCCCAGTACGACGCGCTCGAGACCGCTCAAGCGGTCGTCGCCACGCCCGGACGCCTCCTCGACCTGCTCCGGCGCAAGAAGATCACGCTCCGAAACGTACGCTTCTTCGGCCTCGACGAGGCTGACGAGCTCCTGTCGATGGGCTTCGAGAAGGACGTGCTCGACGTCATCTCCCACCTTCCCGAGCAGCGGCAGTCGTTCCTGTGCAGCGCGACGATCAACGACGACATCATGCGCGTCGCGCGGAGCTTCATCAGCGACCCGGTCACCGTCGACGTCAGCTCCGACCAGATCGGGGCCAAGAACGTTCGGCACGAGACCTTCAAGGTCACGGCGACGCAGAAGCTCGAGGCTCTGCGCCGCCTCGTCCACTCGTCGGCCAAGCAAGGGGCCATCGTGTTCGCGAACACCCGCGCCGCGACTTTCCGGGTGACCGACGCCCTCGCGCAGGAGGACATCCCGGTCGACGTGCTCAACGGAGACCTCTCACAGCGTGAGCGCGAGGCCGCGCTCGCGAGAATGCGCGCCGACGAGATCAAGTTCCTCGTCGCGACCGACGTCGCCGCCCGCGGCATCGACATCAGCGGGCTCCCGGCGGTCATCAACTACGACATGCCCGAGAGCCCCGACGTCTACATCCACCGAACGGGGCGCACCGGGCGTGCCGGTCAGGCCGGCGTCGCCTACTCGCTGGTCGCGCCGAGCGACATCAGCGTCTTCCACGCGCTCGAGAAGTTCTACAAGCTCGAGTTCCACCCGCGAACCGTGCCGACCAACGAGGAGCTCTCCCGGGTGCGCGCCGACGCAGCGATCGACCATGTCCTCACCGGCCTCGACGGCGGCGCCGACCTGCCCTACGCGGGCCACATCCCCTTGGCGCGGCGCCTTCAGGAACGTGCTGACGGTATGCGGATCATCGCGAAGCTGATCGCGCATTTCGCCACCAGCGCCCCACGCCAGGCCGTCGCCGAAGCGCCGCCGGCCCCACGCGATACCGAGACGAAGGCGAAGGCCGCTCCGGCCCCCGAGACCGGTAGAGACGACACCCCCGTCGCGCAGGCGCCGCCCGAGGAGCCCGATACGGCGAGCGTTTCCGAGAGCAAGACCAACGCTCCTGACGCCGGCGTCGAGCCCCGAGAAGCCGCCGCGGCACCCGCCAGCCCGCGTAGGACCCGCCGCAAGACCGCTGCGCGACTCGAGACACCGGCCCCCGAGCCGGTCGCCCGACCGGATGAGACCGGGAGGACCGAGACTCTCTCGGGAGACAGCGACGACGCCGTATACGAGTGGTTCGCGGCCAACCCCGGCCGACGTCGGGGACGCTGGCGAGGCGCGCGCGCCGTCGCGGAGGCCCTGGGCATGACGACGGAAGCGGTGGAGCAGGCCGCCCGCGCAGACGCCCGGCTCGAGGAGAGTCGGAAGGAGCCGGGACGCTTCCGGACGGCCGCCAACGAGCAGCGGAAGCCGGACGCCGCGACGGGCCGCCGACAAGCGGAGCCCGCCGCGCAGCAGAGGCCCGAGGCCACCGACGCCGCACCCGAACGTGCCGAGGCCGCGACCGAGGACAAGGCCGACCGCGCGGAGTCGAACTCACGCAAGCGAAAGGCGCGACCGAACGCCGCCGCGTCCAAGCCCAGAAGGCCGTCTCCGGCGATCGCCGCGCAGTCCGACGTGACCTTCGTTCCCCTGCGCTTGAGCGCCGGAACCAGCCGGGTCGGCGATGTCGATGAGTACCGACGGCTGCTCGTCGAAGCGGCCGGCCTGGACATCGAAGACATCGGGGGGCTGGAAGTCCACGCGCGACACAGTATCCTGCACGTGCGAGCGGACTACGCACCGGACTTCATGATGGCGCTGCAGGACCAGACGGTCGGGGGCGCGAAGCTCCGGATCACGCGCCCCCGCAAGTCGAAGTAGCCACCGAGGAGACACCGTGCGTATCGTCGGACCGTCGGTAATCGGGCTCGTTGTACTGCTGGCGGGTTGCGAGCAATTCGCCGCCCTCACCACTCCCCCCGAGGGCGGGTCGCGTCGCGACCAACTCCCGCCGGTGGAGGTCAACCTCCCGCCCGTACCCAACCTGGACCTCGTCGACGTACCCGCCGTGTACGACGACGGGTCGTACTCGATCTCCGGATTGATGCTGCGCCGGGACGAGCACCGCGGCCAGTGGATCCCGGTGACCGGCATTCTCCAGACCGTGTACGAGTGCGAGGAGGCGGCACGAGGCGTCGAGGGAGAGGTCGCCGACATGGCTGCTCCGATCGCTGATCAGGCGCAGTTCGATCCGATCCTCCCCGGCTGTCTGCGGCCCCATCTCTACCTGGTCGACAACCTGCGTGCACGGCAGCGCCTGCTCGTCACCGGGTACGACCACAGCTGGTTCGAGCCGCAGCTGACCCCCGGACAGCGTTACGTCATGCGCGGGCGCTACGAACAGCAGACCCGCGGCTTCATCTCCACCGAGGACGGGCTTCTGGTCGCCGAGGAGATCGAGGGCACCGGCGTCAGCCCTCGCGTCGTCGAAGAGGCCGACGCTCCGGAGTAGCCCGCCGGTGACGGCCGACGCGGCAGGCGCCGTTACGCGGCAGGCGCCGTTACGCGGCAGGCTTTCGCGCAACGAGGATCAGGTGGCGGTTGCGTGGGCCCACGTACGCGCCTGCGTGGGCGAAATCGCCGCTGACCGACTCGACCTCGAACCCGACCCTGCTCAGCAGGTCACAGAACTCGTGGAGCGCATAGAGCCGGATCCCGATGTGCTGCTCCCACGGCGTTTGGGTCTCGTCTACGACCGAGCGCTCGATCCGGAGCCGACTGCTTCGATGCTCGAACGTCACGTCCTCCATGACCAGCAGGCCGTCGGCCTCCCACCAAGTGCGCTTCGGGCAGTAACCGAGCGCCCAGTCGCGGTTCAACTGCTCGAGGAGCAGTGCCCCGCCTGGACGCAGGGCCTCGAACACGCCGCGGAGCACCTGGGCGTTCACTTCGTCGTCGAAGAACCCGAACGACGTGTGCAAGCTGATGACCCCGTCGAACTCCGACTTGAAGTCGAGCTCCCGCATGTCACCGAGGACGAACTTGATCGCGAGGCTCCGTTTCTGAGCCTCGTGCAGCGCACGTTCGAGCAACGAGAGTGCCTTGTCGACGCCGACCATTCGGTATCCGCGCGCGGCGAGCTCGATGGTGTGGCGTCCATACCCGCATGCCAGGTCCAGGATCTCAGCCTGCGGGTCGGGCCGCAGGACCTTCTCGATGAAGTCGACCTGGGCAAGCGTCCGCTGGTAGAAGTTGCCGGGCAGCAAGCGAAGGTACGTTTCGTCGAATACCTCGGCGAACCAATCCCCGCGCGTGACCCGGCGCTCCCCGGACGGGTCATCATCGGTCGCGAGGATGTCGGTCATCAACGCATCGACATCGTCACGTTCTGCGGCCCCGACTTCGTCCTTCGAGCCTTCGTCGAACGCCGGACCGTCGGGGATCGCTGCGCTGCCAAGGGCGACCGCGATCTGCGGCGTGGGCGGCGGCGCGGCACGGCTCGGACGGCTCGGCCGCGGTATCGGGGGAGCGGTGGAGCCGGCTGACCTGCGCTCGGCGAGGTCTCGCGGGTCCGGCAATGAAGCACGGCCGCCAGGCCCCGGACCGGGGGGCACCCAGTCCTTCACCCACTCGACCGCGTCCAACATTGCATGGGGTTCGAATACGCCCGGCACGACCAGCGGGAGATCGCTCGTCCGGTCCGTCGGCGCTGTCGACGGCCCCTCTGTTGTGTCTTCGGTCGTGTCGGTCATCGGGCGCCAGCCTAGCGGACGAAGGCGTCACCCTCAAGCTAGCGGCAGGCGTTCCGCCGGCGCAGACCCACGCGTTGCGCGTCCCCAACGGCCGTTCGATGGTCGCGCATCGCGGTCGAGCGGCGGCTCGGACCTACGTCGGGACGAAGAGTGGCGAGCCGACCACGGTCGGGCCGCCCGAGGCGGCCGTCGGGGCGAGCTCCCAACCCCGGTCCGCGGTCCCGACGACCAGCACGACCGTGGATCCCAGGAGGAAGGCGCCGAGCTCGCCTCCGGCGGCGACCCGCCACGGCGACGAGAAGACGTGCTCGTCCGAAGTCCGGTCGTGTCGATGCACGAACGAAACCTCCGTGTTCGCGACGGTGATCGCACCGACGACGGTCGCTCCGATCATGACCAGTGCACCCGGGATGCCGTCTTCGGTCTCGAAGGAGAACACGACGCGCTCGTTGCGCCGAAACAACCCATCGACGAAGGGGACCGACAGCCCGTTGACGGGCCAGAGCTCGCCACCGATGTGACGGACCCGGTCGACGCGGAGCGACGTCGGCGCGTGAACGCGGTGGTAGTCGGCGGGGCTCAGATAAACCGTCGCGTAAGCCCCACCCTCGAGGCGGGCGGCGAGACCGACGTCAGCAAGCAGGTCCGATAGCGCGTAGTCGATGCCCTTTGCCTGGATCAGGCGGCCGGCCTCGACGTGTCCGCTGGCGTCCAGCCGGCCGTCGGCCGGTGCGCCCAGAGCGCCGCTCGCAGCCCAGGGGCGGGCGCCATCGCGCAGCCTCCGGGAGAAGAAGTCGTTGAACGTCGGATAGCGCTCGAGCGGCAGCTCGGCCTCCTGCACGTCAGCGCCGACGGCCCGCGCGAACACCCCGTAGATGCCGCGCCGCAGCGCGACCGGGATCCGGACCGCGGCGGCACGCCCGGCGCCGAGGGTGAGGGCGCGTTTGGGGAGCAACCTGACGGCGGCAAAGCCTGGGGACGGAATGGACGGCATTGCTGGACTGTTGGTGGTCCGTGTTGCCTGAGGGCGCAGGGGTGCTAGCTTGAACTCTTGCGGCAACGAGGCCGCGAACGAACGAGGTTGACCATGGGCACGGGACGCGAGCTCGTGAAGGCGAACGCGAAGCGAAAGGGGCTCAGCGCCCTGACCTCCGGGCTGCTGACCGCCGGGGCGGGCGCGCTCTGCTTCTCGGCCGGCGTTCCGTTCCTCGGGATCGCCGCTGTCCTAGCCGGGGGCGTGGTCACCGGCAAGAAGGTCTACGACTGGCTGCGGTACCGCGGCGAGTGGGGACTCCGATTCTGAGCACGAGCGACCGAACGCTACGCTGACCTCGGCGTTCAGCCCTCGTCGAGGCGTTCGACCGCGTCGATCGACGGCTGGTGATCGGGTTCGACCAACAGCGCACGCTCGAACATGTCCCGCGCCTTGTCGATGTCGCCGGCCTCCATGCGGATGAGCCCGAGGTCGTGGAAGAGGCGCAGCTTCGCAGCCCGGTCGCGAATGTTGACCTGGTGGATCAACGCCGACTGATACGCCTTGAGGCTCTGCTCGGACCGGCTGTGCCGCAGGTGCAGAGCACCGAGCGCGAGCAACGCCCCCACGTGGTCGTTCTGCGCGGCGACCGCCTCGTGGTACCTCTCCACCGCGAGGTCGTCGTCGCCCCGGTTCTCGTAGGCGACCCCCAGCGACGAACACAGGTCGGAGAGACAGCCACTCAGTCCGGCCGGACCGGCGTTTTCCCGCGCCGCCTCACCGATTCTGATCGCTTCGGCGAAATCGCCGTCGGCGATCAGCACGGTGACCAACCGCGGCGTGACGTCGGGCCGCACACCCGCCGTCTCGTGCGCGCGCACCAGGCCGGCCCGAGCCAACTCGGTGTCGTCGAGGTGTCGCTCCGCGAGGTCGGCCAACCGTAGCCAGCGTTCCACCGCGAGATCGGTATCGGCCCGCTCGGCGCCGATGTAGAGGATGTTCTGCACTCCGGACCAGTTCTCGGAGCTCCGGTAGCGCCCTTCGAGCACGTCGAGCAATCCGCCGACGCCGGGGTCGTCCTCGAACGCCGCCTCGTAGCTCACCAGCGCCGACGCCGGGTCGTTCGCGTCATCGGCGAGGCGACCGGCAGCGAAGAGGACCTGTGCCCTCTCGACAGGGTCCGAGAAACGCTCGCGCGACTCGCTGAGCAGCGCGATCGCCTCGTCGACTCGGCCTGCGGAGTGCAGGAACTGCGAGAAAGCCAACACCGGCGCCGCGAGAGTCGGTGCCGCTGCGAGCGCAGCCGACAGGTGCGACTCCGCCAGTGACGCGTCGGAGAGCCGAGATTCCGCGAGATCTGCGATTTGCAGATGCGTCTCGACCGGGTCGACGTCGCCGCCCCCGAGCTCTCCCCGAAGGAACGCCACCAGGTCGGGCCAGCGCTCGCTGGCGACGAGGATCTCGCGGAGTTCGTGCTTCGCATCCCGGTTGTCCGGGTCGGAGCGCAGCACCTCCTGCAACATGGCCAGAGCCTCGTCGTCGTCGTCGAAGCGTTCGCGATAGAGCGTGGCTATCTCGAGCCGAATCCGGCGCGCCTCGGCCGGCAGCGGCCCCAATGCGAGCTGGCGCAGCAACACATCGAGCAGCTCGTGCCAGTTTTCGGCCTCCTCGAGAAGGTCCGCGAGCACGGCGAGCGCACCCGGATCTTCGGGCGCCAGTTCGAGCAGGTCCCGACATG
>CAZFPM010000051.1:0-14590 GCA_964520965.1 uncultured Myxococcales bacterium | reverse complement strand
CGACATGCCGCAATGGCCCGATCGGGGTCGTCGAGATGCTCGCGGGTGAGCTGCGCGATCTCGCGCCGCGCCTGCACCTGCACCGAGCTCGCGGTCGCCGAGCCGGCGACCCTATCGAGGAGGTCGACGACATCGACCCACGCCTCGCGGGCCGTGGCCAGGCGGACCAGCTGCTGCAGCACGTCGACGTCGTCCGGCTCCAGCGAAAGCGCGTCCGTGAAACAGACCTCGGCGAGGCTCGGCACGCCCAATCCGTGCTCGGCGATGCGGGCCCGCCAGCGATGCAGCTCCGCACGTCGGACCGGATCGTTCGCCGTCGTCGCCGTCTCGGACACGAGCGCAAATGCCTCGTCGTATCGTTCCTCGGCCTCGAGCAGAGCGACAGATCGAGTGAGTGGCTCGACCGCGTCGGGATCGGCTCGGACGGCGTCGTGGAGGAGGCCCTCGGCGCGCTCGGCATCGCCGAGCTTCTCGTCTGCCAACAACGCCGCGCAGACGAGCCGCTCTCCCTGGAGGGTTGGTTCGTCGATCAGGCCGACCGCCTCTTCGATCGCGTCGATGAGACGTTCGGCACGCGTGGCGTCAGTGGCCAACGCGACGAGTTCGTCCAGGATCCCGGCGTCCGCGGGGTCGGTGGCGAACGCCGCGAGCCAGCGTTCGAACGCGCTATCGGCGTCATCGAGGTGTTGAAGCTCGATCGCCGCGAGACGAGCGAGGATTGCCGAGCGTGCCGCGTCGCCTTCGGCGTCGGCCGCTCTCCTCTCGAGCACGGCTGCGAGTCTCGCCCAGGCCCCGATCTTCTCCAGGCCTTGTTCGAGAATGTCGAACGCACGTGAGGTGGCTCGCTGGTCGTCGACCAAGGCCTCCAGCCCCGACAGCGCCTCCCGGTCGCCCGGCTTCGCCGTCAACACCTCCGCGAAGAGTCCGATGGCCGCCTCGGTGTCGCCGAGGTGATCGGCCTTGATCGCCGCGAGTCGGTTGGCGGTCGAGGAAACGGGCGTGCCATCGCCGTTGCGCAACGACCTGTCGAGCTCGTCGGCGAGGGCGTCCCAGTTGCCCGAAGCTTCGAGCACTGTGGCAAGGGCCTTGCGGGCGGATTCGTCTTCGGGGGCGAGCGTCAACAGCGCCTGATACCGCCGAGCGGCTTGGACGGGGTCGTTCAACCGCGTCCGGTACAGGTCGCCGACCAATCGCAGTAGGAACACGGCGGCGACAGCGCCCGTGTCACTCTCCGAGATTCGATCCAACACGTCGGCGAGGCGGGGGATGTCGTCGAGATCCTCGGCCGTCTCGCGTAGCGCGTAGAGCGTCGTGGCGTCGTCCGGACGCAGCTCCAAGGCCGCCGAGAGGAGGTTGAAGGCGGCCTCCGGATCATCGGTCTCCTGCTTCGCGATCGTCGCCATCGACGTGAGCGTGCGGAAGCGGACCTCCGGATCCTCGGCGTGGCGAAGCACGACCTCCAGGGCCTCGAGCCGCTCGCCGCTGCGCCCGCGCGCGCGCCATACGCGCTCCAACGCGGTGGCGGCTGCCTCCGCGGAGTCCTCCTCGGACACGAGCTCCCCGAGCAACGAGACCGCCGGCTCGTAGTCGGGATCTTCCGACACGACAGCCGCCAGACGGGAGACCCCGGCAACACGATCCCCCAGCGCGTCGATCACGATCCGCGCGGCCCGGAACGCGAACTCGTTCCGCAGCGTCGGCGCCTCGGCCCGCGACGCCAGCGTATCGAGCGCGTCGACCGCGGCGGGCCATTGTCCGCGTTCCGACTCCACATCGACGAGTTCGGTCAAGGCGGTGACATCGTCCGGGTCCATGTCGGCGGCCCGTCGGTAGGCTTCCGCAGCCCCGGCGAGATCGCCCAAGCGCCGGCGACGGACGGCGCCGAGGCCGGCGAAGAGCGCCTGCCGTTCGGCGGCGTCGACCGCGACGGCCGCGTGGGAGGCCAGCACCGATGCCAGCCGTTCCCAGTCCTCCTGCTCGCGCGTGACCCGTTCGAGGGCGTCGAGCGCCGATGCGTCGGTGGGGCGCTCCGCGATCAGCTCCTCGTAGACCTCGCGGATCTCGCTGAGCTCGGCGCCGTCTTCCGCGAGCAGATCGGCGAGCTGGTGCCGGAGGGTGGCGCGCTCCTCGGGGTCGTCGGTTTCGCCGATCCGCTCGCGGATCATGACGATCAGCACCGGTTGGTCGCCGCTGGCACGCAGCACACGCTGCAGGGTATCGGCCGCCGGCACGTGGGACGGGTCGCGGTCGACGACGGCGCGCAACGCCCGGGCGGCATCCGCGTACCGCCCCTCAGACTCGGCGAGTTGGCCGGCTTCGACCAGCAGGCGGACCCCCGCGGGGGAGTCGAGGTGGTGCCGGCCCACGTGCTCCAGCGCTTCGCGCAAGAGGCCGGGCTCTCCGACCGCGCCGGCGGCCGAGCGCAAACGCTCGGCGATCTCCTCGTCGTCCGGGGCGAGGAGCAGAGCGCGCTGGAACGCATCGAACGCCGGCCGTGGTCGGCGGGCCAGGTCGGCGTACAACGCCCCGAGCTCGACGAGTCGCGCCCGCGTCTGGTCTGGCTCGGCGGCCGCCAGCACCCGAATCTGCAGCACGTCGGCGAGCGCCGTCCATCGGCGTTGCTCTCGCAGCACCGGCTCCAAGGTCTCGGCGACCTGGAGGGCGACCGGCGACGCCTCGCCCTCGCGCCGGGACGCACGCAACAGGTCGACCAGCCGGTCGCGAGCAACTTCGCCCCACTTCTCGTCGTCGAGCAGGCGGGTATAGGACTCGGCCGCCGCGGCGGTATCCGACAGCTCGCGAGACTCGACGTCTGCGAGCTCGGCGAGCGAGCGAACGCGTTCGTCGGCGTCTTCGGCGCCCCGCGCGTTCGCGCGAAGCAGATCGGCCAACTCGTCCCATCGACCGGCTGCCCGCAACATCAGTGCCAGCGATCGGCGCAGCCCTGCGTCGTCGGGCCACCGGTCGAGGGCGTCGCGCAGCACGCTGACTCCGGCACCGGGATCGTGGCGCAGATGCACGTGGACCGCGGCCGACTTCCGGGCCAGCGTGACCGCGCGCTCCCCTTCGGTCTGCTCGGCCGCCTCCCCATATAGCCTCGCCAATCCGTCCAGGTCGCCGACACGGTGAAGCAGACGACCGAGCGCCAGCAGCGCCCTGTCGCGGGCCGCATCGTGGCTGGCGCATCGCGTCCAAGCGACGATGGCCTCGGCCGACCGTCCGAGTTCGAGGTCCTCGATCCCCGCGAGTTCCTCCCAGTAGCTCGCCTGCAGCGTGCGGTCCTCCGCCGCTCGTGCCGCTGCGCCGAGGATCTCTGAGTAGATCTCCCACGCCATCTGCGCGTGAGCGAGAGCCCGAGCGCGCGTCCGCGCGCCGTCGTTCTCCGGGTTCAGCTCGAGCAGCCTCCCCCACGCCGACAACGCCCGCTCCCGATCGCCCAGCCGTTCCTCGTAGGCGGCAGCCAGGTTTTGCAGATGAGACGCGCGAGACTCTGCATCGCCGAACCGGGAGAGACGTTCCAGGGTCTCCGCGACGCCGTGCCAATCACCGCGCTCCTCGAGCTCCGCCAGCGTCCAGGGAGCAACGGCCGCGAACACCGCCTCGTCGTCGCCATGTCGACCCGCGAGTGCCTCGGCGAGACGCCGGACACGTTCATTCGACGGGTCGCGCTCCAAGACCTGACCGAGGTCACTGATCGCGCCCAGCGGGTCGCCGAGTTGCTCGTCGCGCAGGGCGGCCAGCTCCAGCATCCACGCGACGTACGACGCTTCGTCGGCCGCGCTCGCCGCCATTTGAGCAAGGTGAGCCGCCAGAGCGGGCCAATCCTCGCGACGACGGAGGAGAACCCGCAGGCGCTCCCGCGACTCCTCGTCCTCCCCATCCGACGCGAGGACGGCGCGATAGCGGTCGATCGCGCCGTCGATATCCCCGATGTCGGCCTCGTGCAGGGCCGCGGAACGACGCAGGAGCGCGATCCGCTCGTCTTCGGTCTCGGTCATGTCGACCAGCGCGTCGACGACCGCAGCGTGCTGCCCGGTCTCGGTTGCGTGCACGTACGCCTCGTCCAGCGCGCGCAGCACGTCGACGTTGGCCGGGTCCGCGGCCAACACGTCGTGCAGACGGAGCACCGCATCGTCTGGCCGGCCCAGGTGATCGGCCAGAATCCTCGACGCGTCCAGGATCAGCGCCTTGCGCTCCGGACCCGACCCGCAGGCTTCGATCAACTCCTCGAGGCAGTGCTCGAGCGCTGCCCACCCGTCGACGGCGGCAGCGAGCCGATGAACCTCGCGGCGCCTCTCCTCCTCGCCGCCGGTCGAACGGTAGGCCTCGAGTGCCAGGGCGAATGCGACGCCCGGGTCGCGGAGTTCCTCCTCGTGGATCTTCCGCGCGCGGTCGAGCAAGGCGACGCGTTCGTTGCCCGAAGCACGGTCGGCGGCGCCGGCGAGGAGACGAGCGGCGGCGTCCCACGCATTGCGCTGTTCGTAGCTGGAGAGCAGGAGGTCGAACGCGCGCCTCGGTGGGGCGGGTTCGTGCATCATCCCTTCCAGAAGCCCGAGGGCTTCGCGGGACGATGGGTCGGTCGCGAGCACCTGCTCGAGTTGCTCCAGCGCCGTATCGGACCGGGCCAGCTGTTCGTGCAACGTTCGCGCGAGTCGACACCGAAGGGCCAGTTGGTCGGCTCCAGCAGCCGCCTCCAGGCGCTGCTCGAGCACTTCGATGTGCTCCTTCGGCATGACGAGCAAGCCGTACAGATGGTCGAGTCGTGCCAGCGCGACCGGGTCGTCGGCGCGGACATCCAGCACCGTCCTGTAGGCGGCCGCCGCTCGCGGCCGATCGCGGACGCGTTCCTCCAAGACCTCGGCCCACCGACGCCGATATTCGGCTACCGCGTCACCCTCTGCCCGATCGGCGCGCAGCAGCAGGAGCGACGCGACGTCCTCCCACCGCTCGAGCTCCGTGAGCAACACCTCCGCGTCGGCGGCCACCTCTTCGGACGACGGGTCCACGGCATAGGCCTCGATCGCGCAATCCGCAGCGCGCTCGAGATCGACCTCACGGAGGAGCGCCGACGCTTCGCGGAGCGCCGCCGCGGCGTCGGCCGCCTCGATGCCGCTTGCCGCCTTCCAGGACAGCACGGCGGCGAGGTCCTCGGTGCTCCCGTGGTCGCGCAGGAGTGCCTCCAGGCGTTCCATCGCCACCCGGTCGCTGCCGTCGTCGATGATCGCCGCCTCGAGGTGCCGCTCCGCCTCTTCGGGTTCGCCCAACCGGTCGGTATAGATCTCGGCGAGACGGTGCCTGATGTGCGCCAGCCGCGCAGCGTCCTCGACGCCGACATCGACGACCGACTCCAGACCCATCGCCAGGTCCTCCCAGCGTTCCAGACGCAACGCCAACACCTCGAATCGGTCGACGCTTTCCACGGCCCCGGGCTCGATCGCCAGCGCCGCTCGCAGGTGTTCGAACGCTCGGTCATCGTCCTCCGCGGAGCGTTCGAGGACCGTCGCCGTCGCCAGGTGGAGCTTCCTGCGCTCCTCCGGGTCGTCGGTGCGCTCGAGCCTCCTCTCGCAGAAACCGATCAATCCCTCGAGATCGGACCGTGCATCGTACGCGACGCGCAACGTCAGCGCGATCTGGTCGGCGAGCCCTTCCTCCTCGTGCACGCCGGGCTCGTCGAGGAGCGCCTCCAGGCAGCGCAACGCCGACGCGTATCCGGCGTCTGCCTCCAGGGCGCGCCGGAACGCATGGGCTGCGGCACGAAGGTCGCCATGTGCCTCGACGATCGCCTCCCCGAGGACGGTCAGCGCGTCGGCCGCTACACCGGGCTCGTCTTGGTATGCGGCGATCTTCCTTCGAACGACGCCGATCAGCGCTTCCTGGTCGCCGGTCCGGCGATACGTCGACTCCAGACCCGCGAACGCCTCCAGGTCTGCCGGGGAATGCTCGAGAGCCGCCTCGTAGAGCTCGGCTGCCCGCTCGGGGTCACCGAGGCGTTCGCCGTAGATGGTCGCCGCCTCCCGCAACAGGGCCGTCGCTTCCTCCCCCGCAGCCCGCGCGGCCCGTTCCACCAAGACGTCGGCGAGGCCATCGGCGTCGCCCAACGACCGGTGCAGGCGTTCGAGCGCTGCGGCTGCGTCTGGGTCGCCGGGATCCTCTGCGCGCACCGAGTCCCAGATACCGCGCGCGTCGGCCGGGCGGT
This sequence comes from uncultured Myxococcales bacterium, assembly GCA_964520965.1. Taxonomy (GTDB): domain Bacteria; phylum Myxococcota_A; class Bradymonadia; order REDH01; family REDH01; genus CAZFPM01. The sequence goes on along the minus strand of CAZFPM010000051.1, from coordinate 8,394 downwards.
CGAGGTCTTCTTCGAGCACCCGCGCCAGCCTCCGAGCCAGGCCGTCGACCGTGCCCGGCTCACCGACCTCCAGCACTTTCTCCCAGACCGACGCGAGCTCGCCGAGGGAGTCGAGACCGCGCGCCAACTCCTCGGCGCGTTCCCAGTCGGCTGACGCCGACGGTCCGATCTCCATCAGGTCGAGGGTAGCCCGGAACGCGCGTTCGGACTCGTCGATGCGCGTCGTCGCGAGCCGGGAGATCTCGCGAAGTAGCTCGATCGCGGCGGCCGGGTCCACCGTGCCGACGCGCGCGTCGAGCACGGTCACGACGTCGTTCCAACGCTCCGTGGCCCGAAGAGCCGGTTCGAGCAGGTCGAGCACACGTTCGGGCTCCCGCCCAGAGTCCAGCCAGACCAGCAGGTCGTCGGCTGCCGCGGCGCCCGCGGGCGTGGACGCGCCCTCGTCGAGCACGTCGGCATAGCGATCGAGGCCGGCCGAGATCTGGTCGAGGTTGAATAGCCGAGCGCGTCCGGAGGCGAGCAACGCCCATTGGCGTGCGTCGCCCTCTGCCCGCGACAACTCGGCCTCTGCCGTGTCGACCACCTCCTCCCACGCGCCGGCGTCCTCCAACGTCTCGCGAAGAGCGCGCAGCCGCTCGGCGTCGTCGGGCTCGCCACCCGCAAGGGCGCGCAGTCGGGCGTACGCCCCTTCCACACGGCCGCCGAGCACCTCGAGCGTCACGAGACGGAACGCGAGCGCCTCCCGCTGGGCGTCGTCCTGTGCGTGGTCGATGGCGAGGTTCAGTCGCTCACCCAACGCCTCGAGGTCGCCGTCGCGCTCGTAGAGTCCGACGAGGCGATCGAGGGCCTCCTGGTCCGCCGGAGCCTCGGCACGCACGCGCTCCCACAGGTCGATCGCGTCCGCCGACGAGCGCTGCAACGCGTCGGCAATGCGCGCGAGGGCCCGGTAGATCTCCAACCGCGCCGGCGATGCCGGCATCGCGGCTGCACCCCGCTTCAACGCAGCGAACCACGCCTCCTGTTGTCCGGTCGCCTCCGCCAGCTCGGTCCCGCGTTCCCGCAGCTCCTCGTCTCCCGGGTCGGACTCGCAGGCGAGCACGGCCCAGTCGAACGCGTTGTTCGGGTCCTGGAGAGGTCCGTCATGCAGGGCAACGAGCTCCTTGCGGATCGTCTGGACGCGATCCGGGCTTTCGGAGCCGAGGAGGATCTCCAACACCCGAGCCCGCTCGGCGTGTCGTTCGGAGGCGGCGTACAGGGGCTCCAGCGCCGCGGCGATCTCGAGGTCGTCGGGCACGATCTCGAGAGCCCGCTCCAACGCGTGGGTTTGGCGCGCCGTGTCTTCGAACCGCTCGGCCGCGATGCTCGCCATTCGCCGGAACACCTGAACGTTCCGGCCTTCGCGAGCCGTGTCGTCCATGAGGTCCCACGCAAGGTCCCAACAATCGTGCGCATCGGCGAGCGCGACCAGCTCGTCCCAGCGCTCCGTCCGCGCGTGCAGCGCGCCGAGCTTCTCGACGACATCGGCGCTCTCGGCATCGTTGTCGAGCAGACGGTTCCAAAGGGCGATCGCCTCGTCGGCGCCGTCCGGGCGACTCCCGCTCAATCCGGCGAGTTCGCGCAGCACGGCAGGATCATCGACCCCGGCTTCGACCCTCGCACGCAGTACGGACTCGACCGCGCCTTCACGACCATCGGCCCGATATTGCTCCAGCAGGAAACGCGCTGACTCCTCGTCCTCCCCCTGCGAGGCTGCGAAGAGATCCGCGGTCAACTCCAGCACCAGCGCCGGCTGCTTCAGACGGTCCGACGCGATGTCGACCATCTCGCGCAGGGTCTGGACCTGCTTTTCGGGGGACATCGAGGGCAGTCCGGCCCGCATCACCCGCAGGGACGCGGCCGGATCGTCATTGGCGCGGTAGAGCTCGCGCAGGGAGTCGACGACCCCCGGATCGGGTGCCGCTTCATTCGATCGCTCGAACGCCTCGACGGCCCGGCGTGGACTCTCCAGCCGATCCCGCCACAGGATGCCCGACCGCTTGAGATACTCCGCGCGCTCCGCCGCATCGAGCGTGGCGTCGGCGCGCCGCTCCAGCAACGCGACGAGATCGGCCCACCGCTCCGCCGTCTCGTAACGGACCATCAACGCGTCGGAGGCGGCCGGGTGCGCAGGGTCGAGCTCCAGGATCGCGGTGTATGCGTTGCCGACCAGCACCGGGAGGTCGAAATGTTCCTGCAGGATCGAGATCATCTCCAGATAGAGAGAGATCATCTCGTCGACTGCATCTTCGGGCTGCGCTGCGATCTCCTCCTTGATCAGATCGAGGAGACGGTTCCATTTCGCCGCCGACGACAGGAGGCGGCGGAGCTCGGCACGGGCCTGGGTATTCGCCGGGTCCTGTTTCCGCACCCACGTCCAGATGTCGACGGAGCGAATGAGATCGCCCAGCTCCTTCTCGGCGACGCGCGCCATCTCTGCCGCGATCCCGACCCGCTCGGTCGGCTCGGCCGCCTCACGGATGGTCTGCAGGGTGGAGAGGACCCGCCGCCAATCCTCGCGCCCGCGGTGGTGGGCGAGGTAGAAGTCCAGCATCTCCCGGTTGCGACTGTCGGCGAGCCGGACGCGCCGGAAGTGGCGCTCGGCCTGCTCCTCGTCGGACAGGCCCTGCCAGTAGGCGCGGGCGAGCGCCAGGTGGAGTTCGACGGGCGCGGCGCCGTGCGGTTGGTGGGCGACAGCGGCCTCGAGCACCTCGACCAGCCCCGCGGTATCGCCACGCGCCTCGAAGATCGGACCGGCCAGCTCGAGAGCACCGGCGTCCGAGGGCGCGACCGCCAATGCGGCGCGCAGGGCCCGCTCGGCGCCCTCCGCGTCTTCGCGTTCCAGACGCGTGCGAGCGAGCTCGGACCACGCGCTCACGCGCTGCTCACCGGAGGCCCGCTCTCCGGAGACGAGCGCCTCGAGCAGGTCGTCGTGGCCGACGTGGTCCCCCCGTGACAGGCGGAGTTTCGCCGCTACTGCCAGCCCCTCGGGTGAATCCGGGTCCAACGCCAGCCCCTCCTCCACGAGGGGGGCCGGATCTTCGTGCTCCTCCGGCGAGTCGGATCCGAGCACGTCCGCATATTGGAAGAGCGCGGCCGCCCGGTCCGCTCCCTCGGCCGACTCGAGTAATGCAGAGAGCCGGGCGAGCTCGTGCTGCCACGGACGAGACGCGAGTCCCGCCAGCGCTTCGGTGGCGGCGATGTAGTTCGGGTCGAGCGCCAACGCGTCGTCGAAGTGCCCGCGGGCGGCGTCGAGATCGCCGAACCGGTCTCGCATCAGCTGACCGAACTCGACGAGGAGCGCCGCCTTTTCGGCGGGCGGGCGGTCGACCTGAAGCTGCACCTTGTACAAGCGCCGAACCAGGGCCCAATTGCCCTGATCCGCGTGGATCTCCCGCACCCGCGTCATCGAGGCGTCGTTCAGGGGGTCGACCTTGAAAGCCGCCTGATAGTTGAGCAGGGCCTGGTCCACCCGCCCGAGATCGTGGGACCAGATGTTCCCGATCTCGACCAACATCGCAGACCGCGCCGGGGGATCGCCCGCTTCGCCCAGCAATCCCTCCAACGTATCGATGGCGCCCCGCATGACGGCCGCGCGCTCGGAGTGGTCACGAGCGGCAGCGAACTGCCGGTACACCAAGATCAGGCTCTCCCAGTCGCGCTCGGCGGCCAGGAAGATGACCGCGTCGGCGAACGCGTTCTGGTCCGCCGGAGCTGCGGCCAGCTCGGCGAGGACGCGTTCCTTCTCCTCGACCATTCGACACCTGGATCACGGGGTCCTCCAATCTACCAAATCCGCTCCCCACCAGACAACGAGGTCGGTGAGGCACGTCTCGCCGGCCGGTCGACGTCGGCCGCAGAGCCTCAGCCGACGGCCGACGAATCGACCTCCGCCTCGGCACCCGCGCCCCGTGCTGCTTCTTGCTGCAGAGCCAGCAATCCTCCCGCGCTCACACCCGCACGGCGCAGGAACGGGAAGGCGAAGCCCACCTGCAGCACCAGCTGCACGATGTTCATCACCAGCGCGAACGCCAGCGCCACCGCGCCGATCGCCACCGTCGGGATGTAGAGCTTCAGCCCCTCGTTCAGGAAGACCTGGAACGTGCCCAACAGACCCGGTCCCGACGGGATCATGATCCCGACGACCAACACCGCCAACACGCCGAACCCATCGAGGAGCGAGATGTCGATACCGTAGGCCCGGGCGAGCATCCAGATGCTCACCGCGTCGAGGGCCCAGTAGAGCACCGTCAACCCGAGGAACCCGGCGAGCGCACCCTCGGCGCGAAGCGAACGAATGCCGGCGAAGAAACCCTCGATCAGCGATTCGACCTTGTGGACGAGACCGGGATCCCGCCCCAGCACACGCCGGGCGGCCGCATCGACGAGGCCGAACGTCCACTCCAACAGGGCGTGGGCGACCCGGCGCTGCCAGGCGAACAGAACCAGACCGAACGCGGCGCTGGAGAACACGCCGAGGCTCACCCACCCCGCGTTGCGGACGGTCGCGGAGCCCTCGAGCGGCGCCGTCGCGACCGCGAGGAAGAGCAGCCCGGTGATGAAGAGACCGTCGACGATCCGCTCGACGACGGCCGTTCCCATCGCCTCGGGGAAGGTCACGACGTCGCTCTCCCGGGCCAGCAGATAGGGACGGACCAGCTCGCCGAGGCGGAACGGGAAGATGACGATGGCCGCGTAACCGACGGCGCAGACCGCGAACACCTTGGCCGTATCGCGCTCGCCGAGCGGCTTGACCTGGTACACCCACCGGACTGTCCGAACGATGTGCACGAGTAGGAACACCACCGCGAACGCCGCGAGCGACCCCACGGAGACGCTCCCCATGGCCTCCCAGAGCGCCGCCCACCCGGACTCACCCTCTCGAGCAACCTCGGTGAGCAGCTCGGCCTGGACGAACCACAGGAGCCCTGCCGCGAGGGCGCTCCCGAGCAGGAAGTTGATGGCGAGACGGCGCACGCGTCAGGACTCTCCTTCTCCGGCCCGCTCCCGGAGTCGACGGATGTCGCGGCGCCGCTCCAGCTCGCGGAAACGGGTCTCGTAGTCGACCGATGCCGTCCCGGCGGCCGTCCGTTCCTCCGTCCGTGGCGCCTTCTGGCCGGCCGCGGCACGCCGACGCACGAGCTCCTTCTGTCGCTGGATCCCGCTCAGTCGCTCGTTCAGTCGCGCGATCGACTGGGTCAGAGCGCGCGCCTGCTCGGACGCGAACGCCCCGAGATCGGCGTCTGTCTCTTCCTCGGCGAGCGCGACCCGTTCGAACCATCGGTCTCGCTCGCGACCGAGATCGCCCACCTCGGCCTCGACGCGCCGCTCGTCCAGAATCAAGGCCGCGAGCTGTTCCTTGGCGGCCGCACGGCTCAGCGGCGCGATGTCCGGGTCGACGTTGTCGCCCGCACCGATCTGCTCGAAGCGGCCCGACCGCGCAGCCTCCGAGGAGGTGGACGTCGCGGATTGGAGCGATAGGGATGTCCCCCGAACCGTGTCGCGCGCGGCCCAGATCCGACCGATGGCCTCGGCAACCTCGGCCGTCGGCCGGGGTCCCAGGGCGTCGCGGGCGGCTTGAGCGTGCGCTTCGTCGACGCCGGTCGCCGCGACGCGCATCAGCAGGTCGCCGAGCGCCGTCGGGTCGCCGACGGACACGACGGCCCCGGTTCGCGCCCACTCGGAGGCGGCGAACCCGACATCGAGCGCGACGACCGGCCGGTCGAAGGCCAGGTATCCGCTGACGAGGGCGCTGTCCGGGCCCACCACGACCAGGTCGGCCGTCACGGCGTACTCCTCGTACGAGTCGACGTGGCCGAACATGTCCGCCCGAACGCCGTGGACGACTGCGAAGTGTCGCAAGGCGTCGGCCGCCGCGGCATTGCGTCCGTAGTAGAAGACCGGCCGGAGTGCTTCGCCGGCCGTCCCGAAGTGCACGACGACGCGGTCGATCAGCTCCGGCGCCATGCTCGAGGCGTCGACGAGCACGACCGTCGCGTCATCGAAGCCGAGCTCCTTTCGGAGCGCCTCGCGGTCGAGGTCCCTATCGAATCCTTCCGGGACCGGGGGGCCTGCGATCTGGAATGCGATGTCGGCCATCCGCGGTCGGCGTAGGCGGGCGAGGGTCTCCCGGTCGGGCGCCACGTAGGCGTCGGCCCGCGCACCGTCCCACTCTGCGGGCGCCCCCGGCGCGGTGACCACGGCGACATGAACGACGCTCACGCCGGTCGTGTCGCGGATGATCTCCAGCGTGCGGAGCACACCGGGATGATCGACGATCACGAGATCCGGGCGGCCGCGCCGGATCGCCTCGATCGCCGGGGCGTCCGGCTCTCCAGCCCGGGCGAGCCGCAGGGTTCTCGCGAGCTTGTCCGCGCCCTGGCCGATCAGGCCGCGGGCGGTCACGCCGAGCATCCCAGACACGCCGAGGACGTCGACGGCCGCGGCCCCGGCGGCTCGGAGGGCATCTGTGAACGATCGCGACCAGCCGCCGGCCTCCGCCGTTCCGTCGGTCACGAACCAGATGCGCGCGCCGTCGAGCGTGGCGGGCGGTGTGTCGTTCGTCTCAGCCATGGTCCCGATGGGCGCGGTGAGGCGTCCTTGACCAGGCGTCGCGGCATCGGCCGCTCACGCCCCGCGGTCGAGCCGGGGTGGATCGAGCGCGCCGGTGACCGTCCTGGACGCTGCGTGAGAGGGGAGGACCGGAGTCGAACCGGCGATACATGGATTTGCAATCCATTGCCTTACCACTTGGCTACCTCCCCAAAGGGGAGCAGGAACCTAGACCGGGGCGCGAACTCCGTCAACCCCCAAAGGCGCCCCGCGACCCGACCCGAACCCGCCCCTGGCCGCAGCCCACGGCACGCCGCCGGGACGATGCACGATGGCTGGGATTCCCCGGCCCGCCCCTGCCCGGCCGGGGGGCTAGGAGACCTCGGACGCGTCCGGTCAGAACAGGAAGCCCTTCTGCCACAACGACGTGAAATCCATCGACAACGCGACCGACGCGTGGATCGCCACGCCGAGCCAGATCGACCGGGTCTTCAGCGAAAGCGATCCGAGCACGATCCCGGCGATGATCGCGCCGAACGTCTCCGGCATCGGCTTCCCGAAGTGGATCATGCAGTAGGGCACCATCATCGCGAACACCGCGTAGTAGCCGAGACGACTCCGCAGTCCGTGGACCATGAAGCCCCGGAAGAAGAACTCCAGGGCGAAGAACTGCAGAAAGTACAGCCCCTCCCAGATCCACAGCCGCGGCCACAACGACTCGCCGACCGACATGTCGTAGAACGGGTACGTCGACTGGAAGTGCGCGTCGTACGACACGACGAAGATCGCCGGGGCGACGCAGCCGAAGAAGACTACGTAGATCCACCAATCCCGGAACACCCCTCGAAAGCCGAGTCCGTAGCTCGCCAGCGACTCCCGGAAGATCAGCTTGACGACCAGGGCCGGCACGACGAAGTAGAACACCACACACGCGACAGCCCAGTACGTGAGCCGATGCAGCTGGTCCGACATCCACAGCTCGAGCCCGTCCGCCGCCGCGTCGAGCCCGATCATCTCCAGGAAGCGGGCCAGGGTGCCGAATCGGTTCGACATGCCCACGTACTCGAGAAGCGTCAGGCAGATCGCCGACACCACGAAGATCGTGATCACCTTCCGGTTCGCCCGGAGTCCGGCGTCCGACGCCATGTGCGCCCTGGACTCCGCTTCGACCCGGTCGAACGGCTCGAGGATCACGCGCCGCCACACCAGCAGGAGCGGGTTCCGGGTCGGCGATCGGGTCGAGATGTCGGCCGGTTCGTGCATCGGGCGCGGCTTCTACCACAGCCAGCCTTCAAGTTCCCCGCATTTGTGATCCCATGACGACCCCCGCCGGACGACCGCCCGCCCCCCCGACCACCGTCGACACGATCGTGCGGCTCCCAGGTGACCGGGTCGTCCTGATCCGACGAAAGTACCCACCCTACGGCTGGGCGTGGCCGGGCGGCTTCGTCGATCCGGGCGAGCGCGGCGAGGATGCGGCCCGGCGTGAGGCCCGGGAGGAGATCGGCATCGACATCCGCCTCGACACCCTCCTCGGCGTGTACAGCGATCCGGCGCGCGACCCGCGCGGCCACACCGTCTCCGTGGCCTACATCGCCACCGCCGACGCGGTCCCCGTGGCCGGGGACGACGCCGCCGAGGCCCACGCCGTGCCGGTCGCCGAGCTCCTCGAGCGCGAGTACGCTTTCGATCACGGCGAGATCGCCCGCGACTTCGTCCGGTGGCTCGAGACGGGAGAGCCGGCGCCCCTGCGGCCGACGGGGTCCTCCCGTGGCTGAGCCGACGCCTGGGGATGGGATGCTCCAG
>CAZFPM010000050.1:27861-29232 GCA_964520965.1 uncultured Myxococcales bacterium | reverse complement strand
ACCGTCGGGAAGACGAGTATGTCCGGCGTGCCGGCTCGAAGGAACCCGCGGTCCGGAAACGCCCGACGCGGATCGAGGTCCCAACGCTCCTCGGCGCCGTCGGGCCGCAAGGTCGCGTGCTCCTCGAGGGACGGAAAGGCGCGGACCGTCTGTGCGCGGAGGTGGAACGAACGTGGAACGCAGGCGATCGCGGCGCCGCCCGCGCCGTCGGCGTGGAGGAAGACCGTGTCGTCGCCACCCCACGCCGCGCCAGCGACCGCGAGCGATAGCGCGGTCGTGGTCTTTCCGGCCCCGGAGTCCCCGGCGACGAGCACGAGGAAGTCGTCGAGCCGTAACGCGGCCGCGTGCAGCTGGAACAGCCCCAGCCCGCGTAACCCGACGGACAACGCCATCAACAACGGCAAAGTCGAGAAACGGTGCGGATCTCGGAGACTCTCCGCGTGCACTTCGCCGCGGATGCGGCCGTCGGTCTTCCCGACGGTCAGCAGGGACCACCCGTCCCAGATCCGCGTCGAGCCGTCGTCGGTGAAGCCGACGATCTCGTCCGCGAAGAAGGCCGACTCGCCGCGGGGCCGCGGAGCCGGCCGTGTGGCGAGACGGAGATCGAGATCCAGGTCTGCCGGGCGTTCGGGGTCGACGTCCGGCAGCCCGGCGACCAGGGGCCCGAACACGTCGACCGGCAGCGCCGATCGCCACCTGATCGACACCGGGCCGAGGCGGGCCACGCCGTTCACCGACCCTCCCGCCGGGTCAACCACCGAAAGGTGACCAGCCGGTGAGCGTACAAGAACGGCAGACGCGGGTCATCCGGGTCGACCCCATATGAACGGGCGACGAACTCCCGTACCGGGACGAGCTTGCGAGCCAGCAACCTGGGGTTGGCCAGATCGCGCCGGAGTCGCGCACGCGCCTCGTGGACTTCGAGAGCGAGGTCGTAGGCACGTTCGAGGCTCGGGTGGGGAAACACGGCAGCGAGACGCGCCGGCGGGTCGCCTTCCGCGAGTGCGGCGTTGACCAGGGCCAGAGACACGGCGAGCGCGATGGGGTCACCGAGGTCTCTCGCCGCCCGGAAGTCGTCTTCCGTGACTGCGGTGTCGGCACCGACGACGGAGAGGTCGGCGATATGCCGCGCCAGGTTCCGCGGCCGCGCACCGTGATGTACGACCACGTGATCGCAGAGCTGGGCGATGAGATCGGGCCACGACGGCACCGCAACCTCGGCCCGCCCGACCTGGAGGACCCTGCGCCGACTCCAGAGATCGTCGAACCAGGTCTCCGGGTCTCTGCCGGTCCCAGGGATCTCGGTGTGCAGATCGACCGCGGTTCCCCGCGGCGACAGACGAACGGCGGCGGCGTGATAGTCGTCGCGAA
>CAZFPM010000050.1:0-27851 GCA_964520965.1 uncultured Myxococcales bacterium | reverse complement strand
CGACCGTCGACGCCCGCCTCCATGAATCGCGGCTCGATGCGGTAGCCAAGCCCGACCTCGAGCCGCTCGAGGGCGCGGCGCCGGTCCCGCGGATGGACGAGCAGATCGGCGTCATCGGTGTGGCGTGCCGAAGGGCCGGGGTAGCCGGCGCTCAGCAGGGCGCCACCCTTCAGAACGAGCACTCGCACGTCCTCGCGCGCGAAATCCGCCGCCACCGTGGCGACGTCGTCGGCCAACAACGCATTGGCCGCCACCCTGGCCGTGAGCAGGTCCGACAAGCGGGCGCGCGCCTCGCTCGGCACGTTGGCCGCGACCTCGGCGTGGGACACGGCGTGCGCCACCGCTGGCGCGACGGCCGACGTCTCGGCGTGCCGGATGACGTTGGACCAGTCGTCGACGCCGCGCGCCTCTTCAGCCAGCAGATCAGCGCGGAGAGCGCCGATCGGAAGGGCCCGCAGCAAGAAGCGACGGTCCGTATTGGCGAGGGGTGGTCGCATCGATCGCGGTGTCGAGAGCCACGCGTGACGTCCGAGACTGGCCCTGCGGCGCACGGGCGATGTGGCGGAAGGTCCGAGAGCCACGGCTTCCAGGCGGGACGATAGCAGACTTCGATCGGGATGGATCTGCTGGCGGGGCGCCGAGCCCGACGAGAGCCGAGATTCGTCACTCGAGGGCGTCCCGGTGACAAAACGCGTCACCGTTCGTGCATCACCAGCGTGAGGTCACGGCCCGATCAGAGAGCGGTGCGCGGCGCCTCGATCCGAGATCGGCAGCCAATCTGTTGACGAGCGGCGCCAAGTTCGTGAACATACGAGAACTGGCACCGTTTTACGCGAGCGACACGGCTCGCATTGGCACGAAACTCGCAATAACGTGGGAGTGGACCGTACTTGCCAGTCCCGGCCCTCCCGCCGAAACAAAGGACCGAAATGAACACGGACACGCGTCAAGATCAGCCGCGCTCGATCTCGGAGCCGGTCAAGAAGCGCCCCTACGAGAAGCCGGTGGTCATGAAGAAGCGTTCCGTTTCGCGCGCGACGCTCTTCTCCGGAAGCTCGAGCACGGTCGTCTGATCCCGACGAACGGCGGCCACTGGGTGAGAAGAACGACGCGGCGTCCCGTTGCGGGCGGTAGCTCGTGGGGTCACGGGTGACGAGCGGTGAGGGAGATCCGGCGCGCGAGGTGTACGTGCCCCTGCGCTTCGAGGGGGTCAGCAAGCGGTTTCGCGGCGCGGGCCGGATGGCGAGGGCCTTGACACTGGGACGAGCCCCGCGCGACTCGGTCGACGCCCTACGGGACGTGAGCTTCAACGTCGGCGCACGGGAGGTCGTGGGGGTCCTCGGTCCGAACGGCTCCGGCAAGAGCACGATGATGCGCCTCGCCGCTGGACTCTTGTCGGCGACCACAGGACAGGTCATCGCCCTCGGACACGACCCGGCGGCACTCAGCGGAGGCACGCGGGGGCGGATCGGGCTGGTCATTCGCGACGACCGCGCGTTCAACTACCGACTGAGCGGTCGCGAGAACCTGCGTGTCTTCGGGATGCTTCAGCGGATCCCCTCGGACCAGCTCGACGAGCGGATCGCGAACGCGCTCGAGCGCGTTCGGCTCAGCGGAGTGGCCGATCGGCCGTTTCGGACCTACTCCGCGGGAATGAAGCAACGCCTCGGGCTCGGGCGCGCCTTGCTCGGCCCGCCGGAGCTCTTGCTGATGGACGAGGCGACGAGCGGCCTTGATCCCGGTCTGCGGGAACGGTTCTACACCCTGATCCGCGGCCTCGCCGAAGAGGGGATCGGGGCCCTGTTCGCCACCCACGATCTGACGGAGGCGGCCGAGTTCTGCGACCGCGTGATCCTCCTCGACCGGGGGACGATCGCTGCCAGCGGGACGTACGCGGAGATCGCCGCGCAAGCGAACGCGGTATTCCAGAGGTCGGCATGACCGGGCTGCTGCACGCGGTCCGAGCGTTCCTGTACCTCGGCTTCGTCGAGGCCCTGTCGTACCCGCTCATGATGGTCGACCGCCTGGTCAATCTCGTGGCGATCGTCACCCTGCTCTTTCTGGGAGCGAACATGGTCCCGGCGGGCAACTCCGCGCAGTTCGACGTCGGGCCGGACTACTTCGTGTTCGGGATCATCGGGCTGGCGGTGTTGCAGCTCTTCAACGCCTCGCTGGCGGCCTTCAAAGCGAAGCTTCGGAACTACCAGCTCAACGGGGTGCTCGAAGCGTGCGTGATGACCCGCACGTCGCTGTGGCAGATCCTCGTGGCGACGCCGGCCTATGATCTGCTGACGGCGTTGGGCCGAGCGGTCCTTCTCGTGGTGATCGGCCTGGTGGTGTCGGGCACAGGAGTGCCCTTCTTCGGCGCGGTCGGCGCCCTGTCCGTGCTCGTCCTCGGCGTCTCGAGTTTCGTGTGCCTGGGGCTGATCTCGGCCTGCGCCACCCTGGTGTTGAAGCAGGGGGAGCCCATCACGCGCGCCATCTCGCTCTCGACGCTCTTGTTCGGCGGCGCCTTCTATCCCCGGGAGCTGCTGCCCCCGTGGCTCGAGGCCCTGGCCGGTCTGCTCCCGATCGCCCCGACGCTCGACGCCGTACGCGGGCTGCTCTATGGAAGTGCCGTGCCGGGATCGGTCGGGGCGTCGGTGCTCCTGCTCGGGGCGATGACGGCGGCTCTGGTCCCGATCACCGCCGCGGTCTTCGTCGCATCGGTCCGGCACGTCCTTCGCGACGGGAGTCTCGCACACTACTGATCACGAGCACGTTCGGATTCACTTGCGGCGCTACGCGCCCGGGGTTCGTCATGGAAGGCAAGATCTGCATCGTCACGGGCGCCAACGCCGGCATCGGCCTGGTCACCACTCGCGAGCTCGCCCGCGCCGGCGCCGAGATCGCCATGGTCTGTCGGAGTCGCGAGCGCGGCGAGGCAGCGCGGGCGGAGATCGTCGACGGCACGGGTAACCCGCGGGTCACGCTCTACCTGGCCGATCTGGCATCGCAGGCGCAGGTCCACCGAGTCGCACAGGAGCTCTCCGCCGCCTACGAGCGCATCGACGTGCTCGTGAACAACGCGGGAATCGCCCTGCCGTCGCGCACGCTGACCGACGAGGGGGTCGAGACGGTCTTCGCCGTCAATCACGTCGCCTATTTCGTGCTGACGAATCTCCTGCTTCCCCGGATTCTCGGCAGCGCCCCGGCACGCATCGTGTCGGTGGCGTCCCGCGCTCATCGAAGGGGCCGCGTTCAATTCGACAATCTGCAGGGCGAGCGTCGCTACTCGCAGCTCGGCCACTACTCGAACACGAAGCTCTACAACATCCTCTTCACGCGGGCGCTCGCCGGTCGCCTGGCCGGTACCGGCGTCACGGCCAACTGCCTGCATCCTGGTGTTGTCGGCACGGAGTTCGGCCAGGACGTGCCCAGCGCCCTCGCCGTGCTCATGCGCATTGGCCGCCCGCTTCTGCTCAGTCCCGCGCGCGGCGCCGAGACGAGCCTACACCTCGCGACCGCCCCCGAGGTCGCCGACGTCAACGGCGCGTACTTCGCCAAGTGTCGTTGCGCGACGCCGTCGCGGCGGGCCCGCAACGACGCGGTCGGCGAACGCCTCTGGCGGACCACCACCGACCTCACCGGAGTCGATTTCCCGAGCACCTGACCGCACCGGACGCCCGGACGTGCTCAATCCTCTTCGGGCGGCACGGCAACGCAGCTGATCGGACGCATCGCGCCGGTCGCGCCGTCGCCCTCGTACGAGCCGAGACACTGGAGCTGGGAGTCCGCCCCCGGATCTCCGTCACAGCTCAGCACGATTCCGGCGAGGCCGACCTGGTTGAGCAGGAGCCTGGTCTGTCCCGACTCCGGACCGCCCATCCAGCCGGCGGGCTCACCACGGTCGTTGACGCAGAACACGATCACCGCGGCCCCGAACTCCGGCGGGGCGGAGTTCTGGTCCAGCACGGAGACCGAGACCTCCGTCGCATCGCTCCCGTCGGCGCTGAGTCGGATGGTCGTCGGACTCAGAAAGACCTCGTACTCCGAGACCACCTCGTCGCCACACGAGCCGAACGCCGCGCAGGCGCCCAGCAAAAGGGCAAAAGTGAGACTCGGGGGATTGTCCGATCGCGATCGTCGCATGTCGTATTCCTTCAGGCTGGAGCCCTCTCGGATCTAGCCCGCCCTCCCCATGGCGTCAAAGGAAGCCGCCGGGACTGACAGGAGCGTCGATGCTACGCGGAGAGCGCTCGCAGTATTCGCGCCATGGTCGCGATCTCCCGCGTCGCCGCCGCCGGACTCGCCCCGAGCCCGCCCTTTTCGGTGTGGCCGTAGAGTCCGGTCAAGTGCGTCCGGACGTCGACGTGTCCCGGGAACGCGTCGGCCAACGCCCGCATCTGGGTCGCCGGGATCACGTCGTCGTCCGATCCGTGGATCAGGTCGACGGCGCAACGGGCCCCGTGCAACCAGGGCCGTGGATCGAGATGGCTCCAGTCACCCTGGTCCAACGCCGCGGCGACCACATCGCCGGCTCCACCGCTGGTTCCGCATCCGAGCAGGAAGATCTCGCGAGCCGAAGGCACCAACGTTTCGGCGATCTCCTCGGCCACCGGAAGCGCAGCGCCCGGGGCCTTCATCTCGGGCCGACCCCACGTGAGGGCGCAGAATTCGCGCCACGCAACGCGGAGCTCATCGACATGGGCACGCGCCTGGGGGATGGAATCGCACACGTTGATCATCACGACCGGAAGATTCAGCGGATCTCTTCGACCGTGGAACCGTCCCTGCCCGTCGTCCCCCGACAGGCAGTACTCCACGCTCGTCCGCCAGTCGGCGAAGCCCCCGAACACGACGAGACGAGCCACTCTCTCGCTGTTGCGACCGGAGACCAGACGGAGGGCAGGGAGCGACCCGAAGGAGATGCTGAACACGATCGGACGCGTGTCGGGCAGGTCGTCCAACGCCGACAACGCCTCGAAGACGTCTTCGAGATCGGTGACCGCACGCGGGACGACACGCAGCGCCAGAAAGTCGCGCAGAAAGGGGGCGATCACCACGCGACCCGAGCCGGCGAGGATACGGCAGAGGCGATCCAATCGGACGTCGTCCGGCCCGTCGTAGTGGACACCCGGCGCGACCAGGATCGTGCCGTCGGCGGTCCGACGTTCGGGCCGATAGAGGTAGGCCCGCATCTGACCCCCGTCGCGCGCGCCCACGGTCCTGTGCTCCCGCTCCACCCCCGCGGGCACGTCGCCGGCACGCGCCCATGGACCGAGCCACCGCCCGAGGCGGACCGCTCTCGCCATCTTCCGCAGCGCCGGTGGGGTCACACGCGGAGCTCGAGAATCGGACGAACCCTCTCGTACTCCTGCTGCAGCGATTCGACGATCGGTCGGGCCCTCTCCATGCGCCCGGAGTCGGTCGTCTCGCTCAGCAGGTCCGAGAGCGCCGCCATGTGGGCCACGCCCAGGGTCAGGCAGCTCCGCTTCAGTCGATCCGCGGTCAGCCGAACCAGGGTCGGGTCGTTCTCCTCCAGGCCGATCTCGAACGCGTCGAACGCCGTGCGCGCGCGGTCGAAGAACGCCTGGATCATCGACTGCACCAGCTCCGGCTGGGCGGTCGCCTCTTGCAGTCGCTGCAGTCGAGCGATCACGCCGTTGGACACGCCGAGGTCCCCCGGCATCGTGGCTCGGGCGTCCTGGGAGTCCCGAGGATCGACCTCGCGCTCGGCGCCCGAGATCAGGTCGCGAAGCAGCGCGGCGAGCTCATCGGCATCGGTCGGCTTGAGCAGGATCGCGTCCATGCCCGCGACCCGGCACCGACGACGTTCGTCGGCGCTGTCGACCATCGTCGCGGCAACGACGGGAATACGGTCATCGGCAGATTCCGTCGCCCGCAGCCGCGCCGAGATCTCGAACCCGTTCATTCCGGGCATGTCCGTGTCGATCACGATCGCCGCGTATCGGCGGTCGCGCAGCGACCTCAATGCCATCTCGCCGCTCGCGACCGCGTCCGTCGGGAGACCGCGCACCGACAACTGACCAGAGAGCGACCAGCGGGCCATCGCGTCGTCGTCGACGACGAGGATCCGGTCGAAGCCTCCGCGCACGACCAAGGTGGCAGACGGCCGGCCTCCGGACGAGAACACGGGCGTCGTGGCGTCCGAGTCGGCCGATGGGTCGACGGGCGGCACCGACTCGCTCGCGGCGGCGTGGACAGCCTCCGGCGGCTCCGGGCGGGTGTCGACCTCCGGAGCCTGCTCGGCCGGAGAAGGCAACGCTCCGAGCGGCACCGTCAGCGACGGACAGCGCGGCGCGATGGGCGGACCGTCGCGGCTCGGGTCTGCCACGGGGATCGGATCCAACGGCCGAGTTCCGCCAACCGGCGTCAACGGCAGGGTGTGCCCGATGGCTCGCATCGGCCGGGTCAACGGCGCTTCGACGTGTCCAAGGGCGGGGGATTGGGCGGGGACGGGTGGCAGCGGTACCGGCGCGTCGTCGATCGGTCCCGGCCGACGGACCGAGGGTTCTTGCGCGGGGGCGGCGTCGGTCACCGCAGCGGCTTCGGACGGCTCGGCGGCTTCGGAAGGTTCGGCGGCTTCGGCGGCTTCGGACGGCTCGGCGGCTTCGGCGGGCTCGGCGGGCTCGGCGACTGCGGCGGGCTCGGCGGGCTCGGCGGGCTCGGCGACTGCGGCGGGCTCGGCGGGCTCGGTCGCCGCGCGGCGCGGGAGCACGGCGTCGCCGTCATAGCGGCGCATCGGCTGGGTCAGGGCGTCGGGATCCCAGCTGTCCGCCACGAGCTCGGCAGGCTGGTGCGGAGTTGAAGCAGGCACCCGCACGGTCCGCACCGCCGGCGGCAGCTCGACACCCCAATCGTCGGACAGGGATGTCGGGTCGACCGCGTCGATCGCCGCGGGACCTCCGGTGGGGGGCTCGTTCGCCTCCGGAGGCGCCTCACCGGGCACGGACGGAAGCGCGACCTCGGAGACGAGTTGGGAGTCTTCTACCCGACACTCGGCGGTCTGAACGGCCTCGAGGAACTCCCAGTCCTTCGGCGTGCCGACCGCCCCAGTGGCCTGTACGGCCACGGGCACCGAGATGACGACCCGACGTCCGGACCTCCCCCAGGCGGGAATGTCGAACCTTCCACCGAGACGTTCCGCGATCACGGCGACGGAGTCGAGATCCAACCCCGAGGTCGCCGCGTCCGGCAACTGGCGGGTACCGACACCCCCCGGCCGCATCGGGATGGCCGCGGGAGCGTCGTCGCGGACCTCGACCTGTAGATCGACCTCTGCCTCGGCGACCGTCGCCCGAACCCAGATCTGAATCGGTCCCGACGATGTGGTCTCGACGACGTGATCGGCCAGCAGGCCAACAAGGCCCCGCAGTTTGTCCGCGTCGCCGCGGAGCACGTCCGGGACATCGTCGCGAACGAGCACGTCGACCGGCAGTCCCCGCCCCCGGGCGGCAGTGATCGCTTCGGCCGTCGCGGAGTCGATCAGCCCGCGCAATCGGAACGGCTCATCCGCGGGCTCGAAATCTTCGCGCGTCACCGAGACCACCTCGCTCAACAGCCGGGCGTCGCGAGTCACGGCCCGCAACTCGGCCACGGCGGCCCCCGTCAAGTGAGGGTCTTCCGACGGAACGCTCCCGAGAGCCCCCGAGACCTCCCCAGCCCGTCGGTAGAGGTTGTCGGCCAGCCGGGAGACGGCGTCCGAGTCGGCGAGGATGGCGATGCCGATCTCCTCAGCCTGGCGCCGACGTGTACGGTCGTCGAAGGTGCCGGGTGCCGGGTCGTCGTCCGGGGCGGCCTCGTCGTCCGCCAGTGCGACATCGGCCACCGCCAACACCAGCGCGCGCCACCGCAAGGCGACGGGGACGAGGACGATCCCGAGCGCGATCAGCAGCAGGCCCGCCTCCAAGACGCCCAGGCGACCGAGGATCTGTGCATCGCGCAATCCGTGGTCGCGCAGCGCTGGGATGAGGGTCAGGTGCCCCAGCACGAAGACGGCGACGAACACGCCGACCATAGCGGCGAGCGCGCGGGGCCCGAAGTCCCGCAGTTTCCGGTGCGCGTTGTCGATGGGGGAGGGTCCGGGCATCTCGCGCGGGGCGTGCGTGGGCGCGCAATTCGACCGCGCGCTTCACCTTAGTTTTGGGGCCGCCACCGCACAAGGGGAATGTGCGGTGTTCACCTACACTGGAGGCGTCCATCCTACAAACCCCTCGTCTCTCCCCCCAAGACCCTGTCCGAGTTGGCGTCATACCGACGCATGCGAGGGCACGCCGTCGAGCGTCTCGCACAACACCGCTCGCCACCAGCGCGGTCGCATCAGGTATCCGTAGTGCGTCGTGCGCGGCAACTCGATGGTGCGCGCGCCGGGAAGAGCGGCGGACTCCGCAGGCAGCACGAACACGTCGGCCGGGCTCCAGAACGCCACGATCCGCTCGACATCCGCTGCGGCCGACGACTCCAACCGGCGCAATAACGCGCTGCCAGGGCGGAGGTCGAGCGTCAGCGGGGTCGCTGCAAATCGCGCAGTGTGGGTACCGCCGTGGGGGGTGCCGAGGGTGACCAGTCGGCGCACACGAGCGGAGCACGCGGGATCTTGGAGCGCGACTCTGGCTACGAGCCCTCCGAGGGAGTGCGCGACGACATCGATGCGCTCGTCCGGCGCGAGGCCGTTGACCTCGGCAACCTCCTCGACGACACCGACGACACGCGCCGCCAGCTCGTCGATGTCGGAGGTCCCGCGCATGTCGACGAGATAGGTCCGCGTCCGGCCCATCGCGTGAAAGAACGCTCGAAGGCCGACGAAGTTGCCCGGGTGACCCGCCAGCCCGTGGACGAAGACGACGGGCCGCCCGCCGCTGTCCGGAAGAGGACCGATGGCGCCCGGGCGTCGCACGAGCTGGCTGGCCCCGACGACCGGGAGCTGCGCGATGTGAGAGCGCACGTCGGGATCGATGGCGTGGTAGGCCCAACCAACGGCTCGCGCCGCCGCCAGAGCCCCCGCTTGCACGCCGCGACCCAGACGTCCGAGAAGGTGCCCCAAGCACGCTCCGGCGGAGGGCTTCGGCGGGGTGACCACGACGAGAGATGTTCTTTTCACGGTGACCTGTGCGGGGTTGTTCGGTCCAGACCCACCTTGTAACACGCGATGTGTTACGTCGCAACACACATTGTGTTACAGCGCCCGCGGCGACGACCGGCCCACCATCCGGCAGAGCGCCGACGGCGGCCGCACGGCGGCCTGCATCACCGAGGCCGACCCGGCCGGGCCTTCGACCGGACTCGACCGCGCACTCGCTCAGGAGCCGGAGTCGCCCCGAGTCGAGTCCCAGGTCAAGCGGATCGAGGAGACGGCGAATCCGGTCGACTCGAACATCCGTCGAGCCTCACGATTCGGCCCGATCGTGTCGGTGTGCACGACCTCCGCCCCGCCTTGGACGAGCCAGTCGACGACCATCCGGACGAGTGTGCTCGCGAGACCCTCGCGGCGGTGCGCCGTCTCGACGTACACGTTCGCGAGGTAGCCCTCGGTGCGCGGCAACAGCAGTGGCGGCTCGGAAGTCTTCAGCCGTCTCTTCAACCGGGCAACGGCCCCTCGGACGCCACCGCCGGCCGGCCTGGAGGGGATCAGGACGCCGTCGCAATAGCCGATGACCTCGCCGGCCTCCGACTCGGCGACGAAGGCGCAACGGCGCGGGTCGCGCAGTCGCCGTTCGAAGTACGCGAAGCCGTCGAACTCCGCGTTCCTGCGGTCCTCGCCCTTCCGTGCGGCCTGGTCGGCAACGAGGGCGCGGTGCAACGAGACGAGACGACTGACGTCAGTCGCGACGGCCCGACGGATCCGGTTGTTCGGCTCCACGCCGACGGCTCAGCCCACGCCGAGGAGCTCGACTTCGAAGACGAGCGTGGCCCCGGGTGGGATCACGTTGCCAGCGCCACGGTCCCCATACCCGAGCACGGCGGGGATCGTGAGACGGCGCTTTCCGCCGACGTGCATGCCGTCGACACCGCGATCCCATCCGGCGATCACCTGACCGGCGCCGAGGGTGAACCCGAACGGGCGTCCGCGGTCGACGCTGCTGTCGAACTTGGTGCCGTCGGTCAACCATCCGGTGTAGTGGACGGACACGGCGCGGCCGGCCTCGGCCTCGGGGCCGTCGCCGACGAGGAGGTCTTCGATCTGCAGTTCTGCGGACATGGGTGTGACTCCGTGAGGATGGCTGTGCGGACATGCTGCCAGCGCCGGGTCGGCGGCGCAACCGAGCGGGGCATTGCGGGACTTGCCGTCCGGGTCGAGCCTCGGCGATAGTACCGCGCATGTGCACGACCGACCTGCAATCGCTCTACGCGGAATACGAAAGCTGGGAAGATGTCGCGGCGCACCTCGTGCTTCAGCTCGAGGAGTCGGAGACGGACGACGATCAGGCAATCCTCCTTCGAGCGCTGGCGCACGTGCACGCCGACCATCTGGGCGACCCGGCGGGTGCAGCGGAGATCCTGGAGAAGTTGCTGGAACTCGTCGACGGCGAGCGCGCCGATCTCGAGACGCTTGCGTCGTGTTACGAGGCCACCGGCGACTGGGAGTCCGTGGCGAGCCTCCTCCTCGAGCTGCTCGGGTTGCTGGAGGCTCCGGACGAGCGGGCCGCCACGCTTCGGCGCGCGGCCGCGGTCTACGAACGCGAGTTGAGCCAGATCGAGGGGGCGCAACTCGTCCTGCAGAAGGCCCTCGTCGAGACCCCGGAGGACGAGGGGCTGTGGGCCCAGGCCGAGCGGGTGTGGCGCGCTTCCGGGGATCTGGAGGGCCTCGTCACGGTCCTCGCGAGTGCCAGCGCGGCGCTGGCCACTGCGAAGGGGGAAGACGCGACGACCCCCATCGCGTTCCGAATCGCCGCGGTCCACCTCGAGCTGGACCGGCCCGAGCTCGCCGAGGCGTACCTGGCCCGCATCATCGCGCACGACGAGAAGAACGAGGATGCGCTCCGCGAGCTCCAGGCCATCTACGCGCGCACGGAGGAATGGGACTCGCTGGCCGAGGTAGCCGAGAAGCGTGCGGCGATGGCGCTCGACACAGAGGTCGAGGCCGCGGCACACCGCGTCGTCGGCCAGACGGCGCGAGACCACCTCGGCGACCCCGATCGCGCGATCCGCCACTTCTCGCGAGCCTACCAGCTCGAGCGTCGCGCGGACGACGCGGCCATGCTCGCCAGCCTCTACCAGGCAGCCGGGCGCTCCCACGAACTGGTGGTGCTGCTCGAGGCACGGCTGGCGACCGCCGAGTCGAATACCGAGACGGCCGACCTGAACTTCGGGATCGGCACGGTGTATCGGGACTCGCTCGAAGATCTGGGCGCTGCTGCGAACGCGTTCGCTGTGGCCGTCGCCGCCGACCCCGCCCACGAGAACGCCCGCGCAGCGCTGAGCGCAATGTTGGTCGAGGACGAGGATTGGGGGGCCTACATCGAGCACCTCGAGTCGTGGCAGGCCGCGGCGACAGACGACGAGATGCGGGCGAAGTTGACCGCCGAGAGAGCCCGGGTACTCGAGAACGAGCTCGACGACATCGAAGGCGCCATCCGGGCCTTCGAGCAGCTGCGTTTCATCGACGAGACCGCACACGACTGCCTGCCGAACCTGCTCCGGATCTTCGAGCAGTTGGAGCGCTTCGAAGACACCGTCACGACGCACATGCGCATCGCGGAGCTGACCGAGGACAACGACGTGTGGCGACACCACGTGATGTCCGCGGCGGCGATCTACCGGACCCGCCTCGAGCGGCCTCGGGACGCGCTCGAGACCTACAACGCGGTGCTCGGCGCCCTGCCCTCCGACGCCGAGGCGCTGGTGGCGGTCGAGCAGATTCAGCTCGAGCTGGGCGACACGGCCGGTGCGATCGGCGCCATCGAATCGCGGATCGCCCTGACGACCGACCCCGAAGAGGCCGCGCGTCTGACGATCGAGCTCGCCCGGCTGCAGCGCCTGACCGATCCGGAGACCGCAGTCCGAACGTTGGAGGCGGTCTACGAGACCCTGCCCGATGCCGACGACGTGACCCCGCTCCTCGAGGAACTCTACGAGGTCACCGAGCGCTGGTCGGCGCTGCTCACGCTCCTCTTGTCCCACGTCGACGACGAGCGGGACATGCAGGCTCGGGCCGCGCTCCTGGCCCGCATCGGCCACATTCAGCTGGATCATCTCGACGACGCCGACAGCGCGCGGGGCTCCTTCGAGACCGCGTACGAGCTCGACCCCGAGCAGGTCTCGGCCGCTCGACCGCTGGCCGACATGTACCTGGCGGAAGAAGCCTGGGAGCGCGCGAGGCCCTTGCTCCGCATGCTCGTGGAGCACACGACAGAACACGACAGCGCGGAGGCGGCGCATTCGCTGCATCGCAACCTCGCGGTTGCCGACGAGCTGCTGGGCTTCCACGACGAAGCGGTCGCGCACTACGAACGGGCGCTGGCCGCCGACCCCGACGACACGGACTCCCTGCTGGCGTTGAGTCGGCTCTACGTCAGAACCGAGCGCGCCGTCGACGCGGACAACGCCTTCATACGCCTCCTCCGCGAGCATCTCGAGTCGTTCGACGAGGACACACGCGTCCAGCTCTTCTTCGACGCGGGGCAGGCGGCACTGGCCGCCGGAGACGAGGCGCGTGCGCGCACGACCTTCCAACGCGCGCTGGCCATCGACGAGTATCACGAGCCGACCCTGAAGGCCCTGGCCGGGGAGACCGGCGCCGTGGAGACGCCCGGGGAACAGCTCGAAGCCCGGCAGGCGCTCCTGCAGGTGACCGACGATCCGGTCGAGCGGCTCAAGCTCCTGCTCAAGATCGGCAACGGGTTCCGCGAGGTCGGCGATGCGCCTGCCGCGATCGAGGCCTACGAAGCCGCGCTCGAGCTCGAGCCGGATTCCAAGGTGCTGCTGCACAAGCTCCTCGACACACACAGCGGTGAGGGGCGTTGGGAGCAGGCCGTGGCGATCCTGGTCCGCCTGGCGGACCTGGAGGAGGACGAGGCTCGTCGCAACAAGCTCCTGTTCACCGTCGGCGCGATCTACCGCGACCAGCTCGACGACCGCGACCGGGCGATCGAGGTGTTCGAGCAGCTGCTCGACATCGACTCCGGACAGCTCGAGGCCTTCGAGGCGATCGACCGCATGTGCGTCGGCGCGAAGGACTGGGAGGGTCTCGAGGCTGCGTATCTGCAGATGATCGAGCGGGTCGCCGAAGACACGAACGACACGGCGGACGCGCTTCGCTTCCAGCTCTTCAAGAACCTGGCGCAGATCTACCGCGACCGGCTGGACCGCCCCGGCGACGCGATCACGGCATTCGTGCTCGCTTCGCGCTACGACCCGAACTCGCTCGAAGTCCTCGAGGCGATCGCGGACATCTACCCGCCGGAGGGCAAGGACGACGACGACGTCATCGCGCAACACCGGGCCCTCGTCCGGGTGAAGCCGGATCGCGAGGACAGTCACCACCTGCTCCTGCAAGCGCTCAAGCGCCAACGCCGCTTCGACGAGGCGTGGACAACCGCCTCGATCCTGGTGGTCCTCGGCAATCGCGAGAAGACCCCCACCGAGTTCTACCGCGAGCATCGACCAGCCAGTGTCCCTCTGGCCTCGCGAGGGCTGTCGCGCGCCGAGCTGCGCATGCTCCAGCACCCGGATCTGTCCCAGGAGGCGACGCGCCTGCTCGCGGTCATCGCCGGGACCTTGCGACGGGTCTACTCGCAGGATCTGAAGCACTTCGGTCTGAACCGCCGCCGCGACTGGATCGACGTCTCGCAGCCGAGCGCAGTCACGAACCTCTTTCACTACGCGGCCCAGGTGCTCGGCGTGGCCATGCCCGCGCTCTACCGCACCGACGGGGGGCGGGGCTTCGAGAACGCGAACACCGAGCTTCGTTCGGTCCTGATCGGCGACGACGTCATCGACAGCGCTTCCGACCGCCGACTCGTGTACCGCGCGGTACGGGCCACCTGTCTGCTTCGCAACGAGTACTATCTCGCGTCAGCGTTGACGCAGAAGACGCTCCGTACGCTCGTGCAGGCCTGCCTGTCTCTCTACACGGGCACGATGCACGCCGGCTGGGACACCGAGGCCATCCAGGCCTGGCACACCGAGATCCGGCGGGAACCCGACGAGATCCTGTCGACCCTGGGAGAGGCGGTCCACGAGTACATGTCCACCGGGCAGCCGCTGAACCTGAAGGACTGGCCGCGCGCGGTCGAGCACAGCGCCAACCGGGCCGCGCTCCTTCTCTGCGGAGACCTGGTACGGGCGATGGAAGCGGTGAACGATCTGCCGCACGTGGTCGGCGGCGTCGACGCCCACGACATCGCGAACGACCTGATCCGGTTCGCCGGATCGACCGACTACGTGCACGTTCGGGCCGAGCTCCACCTAGGCATCGGCCAGCAATGAGCGGCCTCGGACCTCAGCCCCCGAGGGTCTCGTAGGCTGCGATGTCGAGCGGCGCGTACGCGCCGGCCTGTTCGTCGTACCAGAAGATCGGACCTTCGAGCGTTCGCGGGTGTGCCCCTTCGCTGCACAGGCCTTCCTTCACGACCTTGAAACTCGCGGTCATCTCCAGGGTCTCGACCACCCGGACGAAGACGGGCCGAGCCGCCGGCGGCAGGTTGTCCGTGACCGCAGCGAACGTCGCCCGCGCATCGAATCGGGCGCCGTCACGGAGTTGTAGCGCCGCACATCCGGCCCGGCCCTCTCGTCTCGACAGCGGCACGCCGTACACCGCCACGAACTCCACCCCGGGGAGCTCGCGGAGGACGTTCGCGACGAGCTCTGTCGACACCACCTCTCCCTTCCAGTGGAAGCTGTCCCCCAGCCGGTCCAAGAAGAAGAAGTCGCCGTCGACGTCACGACGGAGCACGTCTCCGGACGCGAACCAGGTGTCGCCCGCCTCGAACACGTCGTGCAGGAGCCGCGCCTCGGTCGCCGCACGGTCGGCATACCCGTCGAGTTCTCCGATCGGATCGTCCTCGAGCACGCGGCTGAGCAGGATCCCGGGTTCGTCGTCGTCGCATCGAATGCGGCGCCCGTCCTCGTCGATGAGGGGCTCACCCGTCGTTCGGTCGAACCGCACGAGGACGTGCGGCGGGCTGCCCGGGAGCTCCCTGCCGACCGAACCGATCTTCCGTCCACTGAAGTTCACCAGCGTCGCGTTGCCCTCGGTCGCCGCATAGAACTCGACGACCCGGTCGGGGTTGAAACGTTCGAGCAGGCGACGCCACACGTCGGCGCGCATTCCGGTGCCGGCGAAGATGCGTACGCTGCTGCGATCTTCTCCGGCACGGACCGGCTCGTTCGTCAGATGCCGGCACATCTCGCCGACGTAGAAGACGACCGTCGCGCCGTAGCGCCGAACGTCTTCCCAGAACGACGACACGGCGAATTGCGGCGCGAGCGCGATGCGCGCACCGCCGACCAGGCCGCCGCCCACCGCGATGAGCATCGCGCTCGCGTGGTGCAGGGGCAGGCAGCAGTAGACCGTGTCCCCAGAGGTGAGACGACAGCCGGCCGCTGTACCGAGCGCCGCCAGCCCCCAGCGGCGGTTGGTGATGCGAGTGGCCGCCGGCAGACCCGTCGTTCCGGCGGTGAAGACCAGCATCGCCAGATCGCCGCCGAGCCCGGCGTCCAGCACGAGATCGTCGGGGAACTCGACCGCGCCGACGTCGATCGCCTCCATGTCGACGACATCGGGCCCGAGCTCGCGGGTCGTACCGCCCCCGAGGACTTGGACGGTCCCGGACCCGAACGCGGCCTGGGCAATGGCGGCGTGTTCCGGGTCGGCGAGGAGCACGGCCGGACGAGCGGCGCCCACCGCGTGCTCCAGCGAGCGGCCTCGCGCATCTGCGTGGAAGAGCACCGAGACCGCGCCGATGCGACTGGCGGCGGCGACGATCGACAGGTAGGTCGGCCGGTTGCTCATCAAGACGCCGACACGGTCGCCGGGCCGAATCCCGAGCGACCAGAGCCCCTTCGCGACGTTGGTCACACGCTCGTCGGCCTGCGCGTAGGTGAAGGCGCGACCCTGCCACAGGAAGAACGTCTCGTCGGGGATCGCCCGTGCCTGCTCGGCAAGAACCCGGGCGACGGAGATCCGCGTGTCCTCTCCGAGGCGCTTGAGCTGTGCGATCCGCGGCAACTGCCATCGAAGCACGTCGAGCGTGTCTCCGACCTCGCGCGACATGTCGCCCAGCCGGCCCCAGAGTTGGTCCATCGCGTCGGTGGCCATGTCGTAGAAGAACTCGACGCCCACATCGACGTCCTCGAACGGAGCCTCCTCGGGCTCGTCGTGCTCCGGAACCAGCTTCGGCGCCGCCTCGGTGAGGTAGACCGGCCGGTCGTCACCGACGTCGAGCCAGCGCATCCACTCGGCGACGGTCGGCCACGTGACCGCCAGCGACCGCGATCCGACGACGAGGCCGAAGTGGCCGGCCGGCACGACGACTTCGTGAATCTGCGCTTCCGGTGCGGCGTCGCGGATCGCGCGCACCGACGCCGGCCGTGCCATCTCGTCGCGAGCGCCGACGAAGCACAGAATGGGCACGCGGAGTGTGGCCAGCGTGACCGTGCGTCCGCCGATGACGAACCCGCCACCGGTCATGCGGTTGTTGGCGATGAACTCGTCGACGAACGTTCGGAGGGCGGGCCCGGGCCAGGCCACGAAGCCCTCGCCGGCGATGAAACGGCGCCTCTTCTCCCGTTTGGCGAGCGCGGAGCGGTCGTGCAGGATGCCGAAAAGCTCGACGAATTGTTGGAGCTCCTTGCGAGCACTGAACATCCGAAACCCGGTCGACGTCAGGGTCCCGGGCAGCCCGTCGATGCGATCGAGCGGCTTCTTCACCGCTTCTGTCGCCCCCCGGATCAATCGGCCCGCGATGTCGTCGCGGACGGCCGGGATGTTGCGGTGGATATCGACGGGGCTGCCGAAGGTGATCAACGAAGCGAGCCCCTCTCCCGCCCGGTAGGCCGCGCATTGGTACACGAACATCCCGCCCTGGGAGTACCCGGCCAGGTGCACGTCGTTCCCGGTGGCCTCGCGCACGATGTCGACCGACGCGTCGACGGCGAGCACGTGATCGTCGAGCGTCCGCTCCATGCCCTGGTCTTCGGATTCCGGCTTGCCGTAGTCGACGAGCCAGACGTCCAATCCCCGCTCTCCGAGCCACGCAACGGCGGAAAGCTCCGGCGAGATGTCGTAGACCTCGCTCGTCACCATCAGGGGCGGGACGAAGAGAATGGAGCCCACGCCAGCGATCGGGCTTCGGTCGGCCCGGTAGTGGCGAAGGCGAAATACGTGGGTCTCGTGAACGATGTCGAACGACGCCCGATAGGGAGCGGTGAACCGACCGCCACGCAGGAGTTCCACCGCGTTCTGTGCGCCGCGGCCGACGTTCTTGAGACGCCGCACCCAGCGCGGCGCCCGAATCCGCCGTCGGTCTCCGTCGGCCATCGCACCCTCGAGTCAGCAGTTGTGAAGCGCTATGACTTCACGGACTTGCCGGTCGAACGTCAAGCGTCGCGTGGGTCGCGCCGATCGACGTGAGGGTCAGCGGAAGTCGACCGTCCCGTCGATGTGCTGCGCCGGCACCGCGACGTCGCCGGCGTCGTCGACCGTGTTGTGGCACGCCCCGCAGGCGGCGATGTCCGGGTGGGTGCCGGTCGCCGGCGGCATTCCGTGGCATGTGTCGCAAGCGGCTTCGCCGGTTCCGACGTCCGTCCACGTCGGCTCGATGTCGGTACCGCCCGCCTCGAGCGTGCCACCGTGGCAATACACACCCGCGCACGTCGTACCGTCCCACTCGGGCACCGCATCGTCGGCCACCGCCACACCGCCCCAGGTCAGCTCGGCCGGGAGATCGGTGTCGAGATGACCCTCGTCGGCGAGATCGGCCGGCACCAGGTGGCAGCTGTCGCAGGTGACCTCGGCGTGCCAATCGGACGTACCGAGGTGACTCTGGTGCGCGCCGACCCCACGCGCGCTCGTGTCGTCCGAACCCGACAGGTCGAGGGGCGGCGCGGCATTCGCCTCGCTGCCGTGACATCCACCGCAGCGCCCGCCGGTGACGTCGACGATGCCGTCGATATGGCGCTCCGGCTCGGCGAACACGAATCGGCTCGCCATCGTCGGGTGGCACCCGGCGCACTCGTCGCTGTCGGGGTGCGGAGCGTCTGGCGGGAGCCCGTGACAGGTGCCGCAGTCTGCCTCGCCCGCGTCGACCTCCGTCCAGGTCGGCGCCGTGTTGGAGCCGCCCGGGATCAGGCTCGCGCCGTGGCAGTAGACCCCGCTACAGGTCGGCGCCTCCCAGACCGGCGTGTCGCCCCCCGCCGGTGTCGAGAGATCGCTGAAGACCAGCTCGGCGGGGAGATCGTCGTCGGCGTGCCCCTCGTCGTAGAAGTCCTCGGGCACGACATGGCAGTCATCGCAGACGATCGCCGCGTGCCAGTCGGACTCCGTCAGGTGGCTCTGGTGCGCGCCGACACCGACGTTCGTGGTGTCCGACGATCCGGAGAGGTCGAACGGTGGGGCCGGTCCGTCGTCGTTGCCGTGGCAGGCGTTGCACGCCGGGGGTCCGCCGTCGGTCTCGAGGTCGGTCTCGGCGTCGGGGACGTCCGGCCGAGAGTCGTCCGGCGTGTCGGGCCCCGCATCGACGGCGTCGGGTCCGTCGCCCGGAACGTCGGCCGGCGGAGCGTCCTCGCTGGCGTCGCCCATGCCGGCATCGTCCTCGGTATCGCCGGCGTCCCCCGCGTCGGTGCCCGTGGCGTCGCCGCTCGACACGTCGCCGTCGAGGGCCGTGTCGGCGCCTCCCTCGTCGCCGCCGCTGCAGCCGGCCATGAGTCCGATCGCGAAGAGGAGGCACGCAGCTCGCAGCGCGGTGTCCGCCGCGCGAACACTTCGTCCGTCTCGGGTCATCTCTCTACCGGGTGTGTCGCCTGTGGCTCGCTCGGTTCGATCCCTCGAGTCGAGTCGCGCAAATCGGGTCATCTCCGACCGCGCGAGGCGAGAGTGCTTCGAACTGAGGTATGCACGATTCGAACCGCGCGGAATCGCCCGTGAAATGCCGGGTCTGGACTGTTACCCGTGCGAAATCTCACGACAACTTGACCCGCGCGCGTGTGATTGCGCACCGAGCCTCGGGGACGCTCGGGAGCCGGGGTGACCACCGGGCGCCGTTGACGGGGGCGGCCTGCCGACCGACTCAACTTGGATAGACCTCGAGCCCTCTCGACCCGGGCCGTGCGACATGCCGGCGGGCGACGCGAAGAGCGCGACTGATCACGAGCACGGGCCGCACCGGGAAGAAGCCGGATCAGCCGGTTTCCCACTGATTGTCGAGCGCGCGGGTGACAATGCCGCTCAGCGTCTTGACGTCGAAGGGTTTGCTCAACGCCGCCGTGAGGCCCATGTCGTGAAGTTCGGCGAGCGAGCTGTCCGCGGCTTGCCCCGTGGTGACGATGGCGGGCACGGCCGGATCGACGGTCCGAATGGCCGCGAGTGCCGCCCCCCCACCCATGGCCCCCGGGACGGCGCGATCGAGCACGACGAGATCGAAGGGGCGCCCGGTGGCGTTGGCGGCGCTGAAC
The DNA here is from genome assembly GCA_964520965.1 of uncultured Myxococcales bacterium. Lineage (GTDB taxonomy): Bacteria > Myxococcota_A > Bradymonadia > REDH01 > REDH01 > CAZFPM01. Next base: position 8,237 of record CAZFPM010000050.1, on the reverse strand, counting down.
GCCTCGACGGCGCCGCGCCCGTCCTCGACTTCGACGACCGAGTGTCCGGCCGCGGAGAGGACGCGAGCGATCGCTTTTCGAATCGTCGCATCGTCGTCCATGACGAGGATTCGCGCCGGCTCGTCGTCAGGCGTCGTCCGCCGCTTCGAAGCAGCGTCGACCAACGCGCTCGGCAACCGCAACCACATCGTCGTCCCCTCGCCCAACACCGAGGAAGCGGCGAGGTGACCGCCGTGGTTCCGCACCATCGCGTATGCAGAGCTGAGCCCGAGCCCGCTCCCGCCGTGCTTCGTGGCGAAGAACGGGTCGAAGATCCGGTCCAGGTGGTCCTGGGGAATTCCCGGCCCCCGGTCCGCGACCATAAGCGTCACGTATCGCCCCTTGGGAAGTGGGACGGGGGCGTCGCGGCCCACTCGCTCGTTCGCGAGGCTCGCGGTCACGGTGCCGCCTTCCGGCATGGACTCGACCGCGTTGTTCAGCAGGCTGTGCACGACCTGGTTGATCTGCCCCGTGTCGACCTCGATTGGGCTGAGCCCCGGCGCGACGGAGATCGAGATCTCGGCCTCACCGCCGTCCTCGAGGAAACGGGCGGCCTCGCGCACGATGTCCTCGAGGGAGGCGACCGCCTTGGCAGGCGTGGTCCCGCCCGAGAACGCCATCAGCTGGCGGGTCAATCGGCTGGCCCCCACCAGGGCGGAGGCAGCCTCGTCGAGCGCCTCTCGCGCCGGCGAGCCCGGGGGCGTCTCGGACGAGACGACCGTTACGTTGCCGGTGGCCACCGCGAGCAGGTCGTTGAAGTCTCGGGCGATGCCGGCGGCGAGTCGTCCCAGCGATGCCAGGCGCTCGGCGCGGCGCGCTTCTCTCTCGAGCGCCTCCTGGGCGGTCACGTCGCGGAAGACCAGCACGACTCCCTGGAGTTTGCCGTCGTCGCCGAGCACCGGTGCGCCGTTGTCGGCGATCCGATGCTCGGCGCCGTATGCATCGACGAGTACGGTCCCGTGGGGAAGGGCGACGCCGGCCCCCCCCCGGAGCACGTGGGACACCGGCGATTCGACCGGCGCCCTGGACTCGGGATCGACGAGCGTCAGCACCGCCATGAGGGGCTGCCCGACGGCGCCGGACTCGCTCCGGCCGCTGACAGGGACCCCGGCCGGCTGGGGTCCTGTGATCAACCGATCTAGTCCGGCCCCTGGTCGACCACCTCGAAGCGCAGTAGCTGCTCGCCGTCGTGGATGTTGCGGGCGTTGACGACGGCACAGGCAACGCGCAGTAGCTCCGTCGCCTCGGGGTCCCTGGGATTGCCCTGGAGCTGGTGCAGCCGCCGCCGCTTCGACGAACGGATCACGACCGGGATCTGCACGAAACGCTCGATGAACGTGCGGGCCTCGATGCGCAGGCCACCGAAGTACTCGCGCAGCGCGTACTCGATCAGCATGAATGCGGTCAGCTTGGCGCAGGTAGCGATGCTGTCGCGGGTCGTGTCGCGCTGGTAGATCTCCCGGGGCAGGCTCTTGAGCTTGCTCAGCTCACGCTCGGCCTTCTCAAGGCTCTTATGGGCCCGTTTCCTCGCGCTCACGGCCAGATTCATGACCTTGCGCGCTTTGTCCTTCATCCCGCGTATGGCTGTCTGCCAGGCACTCGTGGTGTCCGCTTCGGTCTCCTTGGCGCGGGCGAGCTGGGCTCGACTCCGCTCGACCGCCTGACTTGCTTTGTCGAGCTTCGTCTGCAGGGCAACGTGTTCGACGTAGTCGCCCCCGTAGCCGGGCGACCGCTCCAGCCCCAGTCCGTTGCGGCCGTCGCGGAAGCGCTGCTCCTGGTGTGGCCAGCGCGACAGATAGAGCGCTGGGATCTCGGCGAGGCTGAGCTGCTCTTCGGTGGCGTTGGTGACGAAGAGGGTCGTCGTTGGGTTGCGGCTACCGTCTCGGATCATCTCGACACCCCGGAGTCGGTTCTTCTTGCTTGGCGTGGTCTCCTCGTCGGGCTTGAACGTGCTTATGAACTCGATGGTCACCGGTCGGATCCGGTCCTTGTTCCTGAAGGGTACGAACTCGCCCTCACCGCTTCGGGTGACGGCTTGGCTCGTCCTGCCTTTGATGACCGTGACGAAGACGCGATTGGGGCGTGCAGCCAACATGCTCATGGTGGGCAGCGTGCCGGCCTCGGCGTCGATGACGGTGAACCGCCCGAGTTCTCCATCGCCCACGATCTCCTCGACCCGCTCGAGCAGTGGCTCGATCCGGTTCGCCAGAGGCAGGGTCCCCACCTCGGTCTCAATCAGCAGCGGAACGCCGGGTCCGCCGGTGACCGCCACCCGCGCCAGACATGGCATCACCCGGCCAACCCGGGACACCTTGCCGCTGTGGGCGAAGCGCTGGGTCCAGTAGGGGTCCTGCGTGCCGTCGATGTACAGGACGTACCGAAGCCAGCGCGCCACACCTTCGCCGGTACTCCAACGACCGGCTACCTCTGCCCAGAGCTTGCCGTGGGCCGACCACAGCGCGTCGTCGCAGTCCGCCTGCGCCATCTCGGCTAGAGCCTTGTCGAGGCTTGCCCCCTGGTAAGCGGGCAAGCCCGTCGCCGCCAACCAGCCCCCGCTCGGGTTCGAGAGGCCGACGAACCCCCGGCGCTCGGTGACCAGCGGGGTCAGCCCCATCACCAAGAGCTTGCCTCCTGCCGTACGCGGACTCGAAGTGCTCAGCCGCAATGTGCTCAGTTTCCGCTGCTGACGCTTGGTCGAGTCCGAGGCAAACCGGGGGTCCGAGCTACCCGACCCGCGCGCCGCTCGGTTGTAGGCACCGGTCAGCCTGCCCGAGGCGTCCCGGTGGGACTCCGCCTCCACCAGGGAGGCAGGCAGGGGCTCCACCTCGGCCTGTGAGACCGCGCTCTGCTTCGCTGCATCGACCGCAGCCGTCCCCAGACAGCTTGCCAACCCAAGCTCCGCCATGGCCGCACCGAGCAATGCCAGACCACCGCCACCGCTGAGCGACTCGACCGTCTCCGTCTGGGCAACACCGCCCCCGTCGGCCCCACTCCCCACGAGCCCCGTCGAGCGCCAGATCCGCCCCAGGGTCGAGTCGCTGATCCCACCCCGATCATCGCCGAATTGCTCGACGAGGATCCTGCGAGCTGTCTCGAAGTCCATCGTCGACGAGGCCCTGCGAAGCACCGCCGCGGCGTGTCGAACCTCGTCGGGAGTACCGACCACCGGCGGCGGGATGCGACCGTCGAGCTGTCGCTCCCAGGCGGCTCCCGTCCGCTCCGCAGATCGCTTCTCCCAGTTGCGGAAGGTCGACCAGTGGGTGCCCGATGCGACTTCGGCCAGCGCCTTGCGCTTGCTCACGCCGCCAGCGTGCAGCGCTGCAACCCGCTCGAGGATATCGACCCGGAACTGAGCGCGAGCCACGATCGTTCGCCACCGGTCCGGCGCGACGCAAGCCTGGAGCTGCCGAGCGAACTCCGACGAGGGGGAGGGTCCGACGTCGACCGCTGGGGGAACAAGCGCAGCGGTACCGCGGTGCGGCGGCTCGGTGGCGGGTTGCTGGGGCGTCGGGTCGGCGGTGCAGGCTGGGTGTTCCATGACGACAGAAGATCACGACTCGAACCCGATGGCGATCCCCACGCTCGCAATGGCTGGATCTTCTGCGTCGATGGCGGGGCTCTTGTCCGCAAAATAGCAGGCAGAACACAGGCTACTCGGCCCTGCATTCAGCGCAGCCGGCCGGGGTCCCTGGCTGAGCTCCTCGGCTGCCTTGTTCATCATGCGAACCCGGCCCTCGACGTCGGTGACGACGACCGCCTCGCCGATCGACCGAAGCGTGACCCTGAGTCTCTCCTTCTCGGCCGCGAGCGAGCGCTCGGTCGCTCGGATCTGTTCGATCAGCGCGGCGTTGGCGAGGGCCATCCCGACCGCGGGGCCGATCCCGCGCGCGAGGTTCGCGTAGTCGACCCGTCGGTCCACCAGCGCGACCTCTCCCACCTCGAGGATCCCGACGGAGCGCGAGCCGTAGGTGATCCGCACCAGGAAACCATCGTCGGTCACCCGATGGGGCACGCCGTGCGGCAGATCGGGCACCGCGACACCGTCCTTCGTCTCCAGCACGCCGGCACGCCAGGTCATCGTCGTGTTGCCGTCCGGACGAGCGCCTCTCTGCGACGGCACCCAGCGAGCCCAGCGGGGTCGGAAGAGCAGCTCGCAGAGCTCGAGGACGGCGACGACCACCTCCTGAGTCGACTGCAACCCGCCCACCCGGCCGAGCAGGTCGAGCGCCATGGCGTAGTCGGCGGCGGAGGCCCCGCGTTGCTTGGGTTCGGGCGGGAGGTTTGTGGCGGTCTGATCCGGGGTCTCCTGTGCATCCCGGACGACCGACTCGAGTCGCAGCGCGAGGATGTCCACCCCGACCGCGATGCGCTCGACCGGCAGACCGACGTATTGCCCCATCGCTTCGAGCGCCTCGTTGGTGCGTGGGTCGGCTCCGGTGTCGAGCAATACGATCCGGCGGATCGACTCCCGGAGGAACTCCCGAAGCCCGCCCCGGTCGAAGCCCCAACCATCCACGTGCGAACGCCACCCCCGGAGCCATCCTGGGGTCACGAGATAGGCTCCCTCTCGCACGAGCCGGTCGACGGACTCCGTGTCGTGAACGAGGTCGAAGCAACGATCGGCGTCGCGAACGCGGTGTACGTGGAACCCTTCCGGCGGCGGGCTCGCGCCGGCCACGCACGAACCTCCGAGCATGATCACGCTCGCCACGTCCGCATCGGCAGCGCGCACACGGTCGATCACCTCTTCCCACGACTTGAGCGGCCCCTCGCACTCCAGCGGGACCGGGATGACCCGCACCTCGATGCCGGCCTTGTCGGCTGCCCGATGCACGTCGGCGACGACGCGCGGGCAGCAGACGACGGTCGGCACCGACACGGTCAGGCTCCCGCGATGGGGTAACGCCCCCATCGGTCGACCGCGTCCGAGATGGCCAGGAGCGTATCCTCGCTCACCTGCCAGGGGATCTCGCCGTGGTTGTCGGCGAGGATGAACCCACCGCCGGGCGCCGCCGCCTCGATCGCCCGGCGCACCTCGCTCTCGGCCCGCTCGGCGTTCCACCGTCGCATCGAGAGGCCGTCGAGGTTTCCGAGCAGCGTGGTCCGACCGGCGGCAGCCGCTTTGAGCTCGGCGAGATCCTCATCGCAGCTCACACCGACCAGTGCCCGCGCCGGCGGCCACCACGTCGTCGATGACCGGTAGACAGCGTCCCGACGCGAAGTGAATGCCGACCGCGCCTTCGAGGCCGCCGATCATCCGCGCAGCGATCGGGAACCCCAGCTCCCGGGACAGCTGAGACGGGAGGATGCTCGGCGAAGAGACCGGATCGAAGTAGGCCACGGCGGTCGCCCCCGCCGCGAGCTGGGCGTTACCCCATGCCGTCGCGAACGCCTCGTTGACCGCCATCAGTTTCCAGAACAGGTCACGTTGCTCGTAGATCAGCTTCAGGTATCGCTCGAACCCGAGCTGCATGACGGGGAGCGAGAACGGAGAGATGACGGCCCCGATGACCGGGATCTCCCCCGCCGCGTGCTCGGCGAGCCTGCGGACCGCCGACAAGGCCTTCTGCAGCCCGGGGGAGTCGTCGACACGCGGCGGCTCCAGCGTCGCGATTTCCGCGACATCGCCAATGATGGGTGCGCCGGCGTTGGCGGGTCCGTCTTCGCGAAACTCGGTCTCCCCCCCGAACGCCTCGATCTCCAACGATGCGTACATGAAGGGGTTATAGCAGTCGACGCGGTATTTCCTCTGGACGCGGATCTGGGCTTCGACGATGTGGTCGGGGTCGGAGAAGTACTCCTCGAGCCCGAGCCCCAGCTCCCGTGCGCCATGCAGGCTCAGCAGGAGGAAGAGGGGCACCCGGTCGGGCTCCTTTTGCGACAGCGTGCACAGGACACGCTCCATCGACGTCATGGGTGTGGCGGTCATGGATCACCCCCTCCGACGAGCTCTCGCACGAGCGACACTGCGTCGGCGGCATTGCGGCCGGACGCGTCCGCCCCGACCTCGGCGCCCAGCTTCGGGTCGAATCTAAAAGGCGCCCCGCCCACGATGACGGGTGTCGAGGCCCCCGCCTCGCGCAGTGCGTCGACGACGGAGCGCACCTTCAGCGCAGACGGCAGCATGAGCGTAGAGACGAGCAGCGCTTGCGGCTTCTCGGCGAGCACGCGCGCCACCAGTTCTTCGCTGCGGATCCTGCCCCAGTCGGCGACGTCGTACCCCGCGGCGCACACCACCGACCGCACCATGCGCTTGCCGAGGAGATGTGGATCTTCGAGCGGCGCGACGGCCACCTGAATGCCCGTCGACTCCGGTCCTCGCACTTCCAGCACGAGGGCGTCGACGAGCTCCTCGCAGATCCGGCCCGCCATGTAGATCTCCGCGAGCGACGCCTCCCCGGTTTCCCACTCGGCGCCGAGCGACTCGAGTGCCGGGACGAGCAGCTCGTCGGACAGGGCGACGGACCCGCCCTTCCGAAACACATCGCGAGCGCACTCCTCGGCGGCGGTGCGTTCGAGATTCCGAAGCCACCCCTTGAACTGCTCGATCTGAGCTGGGTTCATGGCTACACCCTTCTGTGTTGCGCCTCGCATACGTACCGCGCGCGTGTCCGCGCGTGAAGCGTAAACGTGTGAAGTGTGGGAGAAACACCGCCACGAAGGCACACCGGAGCGCGCCCGCCGTCCCCCACCTCGACGTCTGACGGGCGGGGTCTCCGCGCGCTCCGGTAGCCACGGCGACCGTTGCAGAGCGCAGCGCACTGGACCTACACTCGCGCGCACACCGTTTGCAGCACTCCCCCTCGCGACCTCAGACTCCGGTCGCCCCCAATCCAACGAGGACCCGATGGCCCGACCGACCGCCGTTTTCGACACCTCCCTCGGCAGCTTCACCGTCGAACTCTATCTCGAAGAGATGCCGATCACGGCACAGAACTTCATCGATCTCGCCAAGAGCGGGTTCTACGACGGCCTGCACTTCCACCGGATCATCCCGAACTTCATGTGCCAGTTCGGGTGTCCGCACAGCAAAGAGCCCTTCCACCCGCGCGCCGGCACCGGCGGCCCGCCCCACGGGACGATCCAGGACGAGTTCCCCGAGAACGCGAAGTTCTCCAACGAGCCCGGGACCCTGTCGATGGCAAACACCGGCCAGCCGAACAGCGGCGGCTCTCAGTTCTTCCTCAACACAGTTCACAACAGCTCCCTCGACTGGTTCGACAACAGCACGCCGTCGAAACACCCCGTGTTCGGCAAGGTGACCGAGGGCATGGACGTGATCAAGACGATCGAGGCGCAGGGCACGCATCAGGGACGCCCGCAGTCCGCGGTTCAGGTGCGCTCGATCACGATCGCCGGCGCCTGACCGAAGGCCGTTTCCCTCTGTCATGCTCACGTTGATGCCGCGCCGGATCCGAGCGGTCGTCGTCGTCGGTGCCGCCGCCGTCGCCGCGCTGTCTTGCGGCGACGGCGGGGCGCCCAAGACCGAGCCGCCCGCCGACGACGCGGGCGTGATCACCGACGCGGAAGCCGGAGCGTTCTGGGAGGCACCGCCGCCGATCTTCTGGGGAGACCTGCACACCCACAGCGTCAACTCGGTCGACGTATACGTGATGCAGACGCCGATCCTCGACGGAGACGGGGTCAGGGACGTCGACGCGCTGTGCGAATTCGGCCGTCTCTGCTCGCAGCTGGATTTCTGGACCCTCACCGACCACCAGACGGGATCGCCCCCGCGGCACTGGGAGGAGAACGTCGCGGCCGCTCGGGCCTGTCAGGCGCGCTCGGACGAGGTCGGGGGACCGGTCGTGTTTCTCGGGTTCGAGTGGCAGCAGAGCTCGTCGGACCTGGAGCGGAACTACGCGCACAAGAACGTGATCTTCCGGTCTCTCGACGGGCTGCCCGCCCGCGCGATCGCCCCGGGCGAACAGGTCGCGCAGTTCGACGCCGACGACATCCGCCTGGTCACCGATCTCGCGGCGAACCTCGACCCGGACCACAGCGCGCTCTACGACGACCTGCGGGAGACGGTGCTCGAAGGCCTCGCGACACCCCGTTGCCCGACCGACGTCGCGAGCCCCGACCTGCCGACCGAGTGCATCGAGGTCGCCGACGATCCGGCCGCCCTCTTCCGGAAGTTGCACGAGTGGGGTCACGATGCCCTCGTGATCCCCCACGGCAACACGTGGGGCCAGCAT
>CAZFPM010000049.1:20929-29246 GCA_964520965.1 uncultured Myxococcales bacterium | reverse complement strand
CAGTGTAACGCGGGGGTTGCCGACACCCAAGTGCGCTGGTCGGGGTAGGAGCAGTGCCGCAGCGGTGCGCGGGCGCCTCGACAGCAGCGACGCTCCGGAGTGCGAAAACCCGTCGCGCTGGCCGTCGGCGGTGGCGATGACTATTCTCCGCGTCAATCGCCCCTCATCCATGGTTCTCGGAGGAACCCATGCGCAAGCTCGTTCAACTGGCCACCCTGTCGGCGATCGTTCTCGCCATGTCTGTCGCGACGCCTCGCGATGGACAGGCATCCGGATTCAACCTCGGTGCCAACGCTGGCTTGACGCAGTTCTTCGACGGGGGACCGACAGGCTTCGGCCTCGAGATCTTCCCCGGCTACGCGCTGACCGACGAGCTGGTGCTCGAGGGCGAGGTGGGCTTCCACCGCGGAGCGCAGAACGGCGTACGCACCCGCATCCTGCCGTTCATGGTCGGTGCCCAGTACCGGATCGACGCCGGCTCCCTGCGTCCTTTCGTCGGCGCCCACATGGGCATGAACTCGATCAACATCGAGGTCGAGCTTCCGCCTGGCGTCGAGGTGTTCGGAATCAACCTCAGCGCGTCGACCACCAAGTTCGGCCTCGATGTCGGCGGCGGCTTCGACTACATGCTCAGCGAGACTCTCGGCGTCGGGCTCGCCGTGTGGTTCGACACCATCTTCGCCAGTGGGAGCAACCTGAACATGCTCCACGCTGGCTCTCACCTCGGGATGGGGTTTTGAGTGACCACGACGACCGCGTCGCGGTCGTCACCGGTGCGACAGCGGGCGTGGGTCGCGCGACGGCCCTCGCCCTCTGCGAGCGGGGTGCCACCATCGTGGTCGTGGCCCGCGCGGCGTCACGCGTCGCGGAGACGGTGGCCGAGATCGTGGGCCGCACCGGAAACGCCAGCAGCGTCGGCGTGGTCGCCGACCTCTCCAGACCCGCTGAGGCGCGCCGGGCCGGGACCGAGATCGGCGAGCGATTCCCGCGCATCGACGTGCTCGTGAACAACGTCGGCGCCGTCTTCCCCGAGCTCGAGCGCACGCCGGACGGGTTCGAACGGACGTTCGCGCTCAACCACCTGGCGCCCTTCGTCCTGACGCGAACCCTGCTGCCCCACCTGGCCGCTGCCGGGCGTGCGCGGGTCGTGAACGTGTCGTCGCAGGTCCATGCCCGCGCGCTCGACCTCGACAACCTGCAGGGGGAGAAGCGCTACGGCGGGCTCGACGCGTACCGACGGTCCAAGCTCCTCAACATTTTGTTCACCAAGGAGCTCGACCGGCGATACGGTGACACCGGGCTCGTGGCCAACTGCCTGCACCCGGGCGTCGTCGATACGGGGCTCTTGCGCGACTACGACATCGCTGCGGACCTCGAGGCGACCGGAACCCGGCAGCGAGTCGATCGGAGTCGGTCGGCGGGCCGCCGGCTGCTCGGCCGGGTCGCGCGCGCCGTCCGCGGAACGCGCCCGACCCGCACCGTGGGGATTCCGACGGTCGAGGGTGCGCGCACGAGTGTGTTCCTGGCCTCGGCGCCGGCGGCGGGCAAGGTCCGGGGCGCCTACTGGGTCGATTGCGTCTAGGCGGCGCCGGCGCCGATCGCCGAGGAGCCGGACCTCGCGCGCCGGGTTTGGGAGATCAGCGCTGGGATGGTGATCTGAGATGGATGCACTTCGTTCTATCAAGACCGGCCTCGGCCGGACCCTGTTCGCCAGCGGTCTCTACCCTCGGTTCTTCTCCAAGCGGGCCCTCGTCGTCTGCTACCACTCGGTGAACGTGCTCGGCGACTCGCCGCTGATCTGCCGGCCGGACGCGTTCGAACGCTACTGCGAATTCTTCCGCCGGTTCTTCGAGCCGATCTCGTTGGCGGAGCTGGCGTCCCGGTTGCGCGACGGCAGGGACATCTCCCGCACCGTGACCCTGACCTTCGACGACGGGTACCTCGACAACTACGAGGTCGCGGCCCCGATCCTCGAGCGACACGGCCTTCCTGCGACCTTCTTCGTGACGACATCGTTCCTCGGCACCGACCACCAGGCGTGGTGGGACACCGAGGCCGGCGTGACCAGCCGATGGATGACCTGGGACCACGCTCGCGCGCTCGTCGAGCGCGGGTTCGAGATCGGCGCGCACACGCTGACCCACGCCGATCTCGGACGGCTCCCCCTCGACGAGGCACGTGGCGAGATCGATGGCAGCATCGAGGCCGTCGAGGCCGAGCTCGGCCCGCGACGACGCCACTTCGCCATCCCGTTCGGCGGAGTCGACAACGTGACCGAACCGATACTCGAGTACCTCTCGGACGCCGGTCTCGACACCTGCACCTCGACGTACGCCGGTCTCGTGGCTCCGGATACGTCGCCCACCGCGATCCACCGCATTCCGGTCGTGCCCTGGTATCGCTCGCCGTACCAGTTCGGCTTCGAGGTCGCTGGACTGACCCGCGCGGATCCTCGACCTCTCTACGCCCAGTCGCGCCCGGGCTGATCGATGGCCCGCGAACAGATCCACTCCCTGACCGGCATCCGCGGCTTCGCTTCGATCTGGGTCGTGTTCCATCACGCCCCCAATCTGCACGCGCTCCACGACTTCGAGTTCGGCGCCCTCGGCGAGTTCTTCGAGAAGGGGTGGCTCGGGGTCGACCTCTTCTTCGTCCTGAGCGGCTTCGTGATCAGCCACGTCTACCTCGACCGGATGACCGAGTTCTCGTGGGCTTCGACGTGGCGCTTCCTGAAGCTGCGCCTGGCCCGGGTCTACCCGGCTCACCTGGTGGCGACGCTGGCCCTCGTGCCGCTCGTCCTGATCGGCAGGCAGGCGGCGGTCGACGGTTTTCCGGCCCACAACTTCACGCTCGCGCAGCTCGCCTACGCGCTGAGTTTGACCAACGGCTGGGGTTTCCCGGACAGCGCGGGGTGGAACCAACCGTCGTGGTCGGTCAGCTCCGAGTGGTTCGTCTATCTCTCGTTTCCCGTCCTCGCGCTCCTCCTCGGTCGCCGTCGTTCCCTCACTGCGAGCGTCGTCGGCGCCGTGGCGATCGTCGCGGCCATGTCGGCCCTCGGCCTCTGGCTCACAGGCGGCGTGCAGTCGACGCTCGTCTGGAGTTGGTCGGTCGTTCGGGTGGTCGGCGAGTTCGGCGTCGGTTGTCTGCTCTACGACGTCTACCGCCGCACGGGTCCGGGCCGGGGGTGGGACGTGGCCGCGTCGGTGGCGGTCGTGGCGGTCGTGGGCCTCTCGCTGGCCGGGCTGCCGCACGCGCTCGATTTCATCCTCATCGCCCTCTTCGCCGTGCTGGTGCTGGCACTCTCACGGTCACGCGGTAGGATGGCGGACGTCTTTGCCGGGCGTGCGCTCGTCTACCTGGGCGACATCTCCTACTCGGTCTACCTGATCCACAGCGTCGTGCTGATCGTGATGAGCCAGGCAACTCGGATGGCCGGATATGATCCGGCGACGACAACCTGGCCCCTGGTATTCGCGATCCTGGCCGTGTTCCTGGCTGCCAGCATCGCCTGCGGCCACCTGCTCTTCCGCTATGTCGAGGGGCCGTCGCGCCGGTGGCTGCGCACCCATTGGGTGGGACGATGAAGCTCTCTTTCGTCATCCCGGCCTTGAACGAGGCGACCTATATCTGGCGCACCCTCGGGTCGATTCGGAACGTCGTGCCCGACGGCCTCGACTGGGAGGCGATCGTCTGTGACCACGGATCGGGCGACGGCACCCAGGAGATAGCCCGCGGTGCCGGCGCCCGCGTCATCGAACACCGCGCCGGCACGATCGGCGCTCTCCGGAACCGCGGTGCCGCCGAGGCCACGGGCGACGTGCTCGTCTTCCTGGACGCCGACGTCGAGCTCACCGACGCGTGGGGCGTCCGCATCGCCGACGCGCTGGCCGAGCTGGAGGCCGACCCACACCGGGTCACCGGGTCGCACGTAATGCCGCCGCCGAATGGATCCTGGCTGGAGCGCCACTGGTTTGCCAACCTCGTCGAGTCAGAGGCGAGCGCGCACGTCGGCTCGGCCCACCTGATCATCGCCCGTTCGTATTTCGAGGCGCTCGGTGGGTTCAACGAGAGGTTGGAGACCGGAGAAGACTACGAGATGTGCGCTCGGGCCGTGGAGCGCGGGTCCGAGCTGGTGAACGATCGGCGCCTGCGGGTCCTGCACCACGACTTTCCTCGAACGCTGCTGGAGTTCGTGCGGCGCGAGTTCTGGCACGGCCGGGGTGGGTTCGCCTCGTGGGCGATGATCCGGCGGTCGCCGACCGCGTTGGCGACGATCGGGTTCTCGGCGTTACACCTCGCGGCCGCGCTCGCCGTGGTGAAACGTTCGCCGTGGGCCATCATCCCCGTCGCCGGCATCGCCGGTCTTTGCGTCGCCTCGTCGGCCCACCGGTTCCGCCACACTCCGTTGACGAGCATCGCGATCAACGGGGTCGTCTTCTACTTCTACTACTTCGGCCGCTCCCTGGCGCTCACCCGCGTGGTCGTCGAGGTGCTGGCCTCCGAGATCAACTCCCCGGAGCAGGAAGACGACTGAGTCCGGAGCGAAGGCCAAGGGCTTCCGGGGCGCCGACCGGCGAAAACTGGCGCGGGGGCGGCGCCGGGAGTCCACTCGGAGCGTCCGAGGAGGTCCACCATGTCGAAGTCCCAACGGCCGCGCCCTCCGGGCCGTGGCTCGATCCGCCCCAAGCGAACGACGCGCACTCCCGCACCGCCCGGATCCCTTCCGGAGGTCGGTGTCACGCGTGATCAGACGCTTCACGTCATCGCGTTCGGACCCGACGACTTCTACGAGGCGCGGCTGTCCGATGTCGCCGCCGCGCGCGCTCTCCGCGAGCGCTTCCCCGTGGTCTGGATCGACCTGATCGGACACGGCGACGTCGCGCTCCTCGACGCCGTCCGCAACGCATTCGGGCTGCACGCCCTGGCCATCGAAGACGTCGCCAATCTCGGACAGCGCCCCAAGGTCGAGGACTACCACCAGAACCTGTTCACCGTCGTGCGCATGCTCGAGGCGGAGGGCGCCGGACTCGTCTCCGAGCAGCTCGCGCTCTTCCTCCTCGACGGCGTCCTGGTCACGTTCCAGGAGCGGTCCGGCGACTGCCTCGATTCACTGCGCGAGCGCATCCGCGACGCCCGCGGGCGCGTGCGGTCCATGAGCTCGGGCTACCTCTTCTACTCGGTGCTCGACGCCGTGATCGACGGCTACTTCCCCTTGATCGAATCCGTCGGCGATCGGGTCGAGGCGCTCGAAGAGGACGTCCTCTTCGGACCGAACGCCGATCCGATCGGGCCCCTCCACGAGGCCAAGCGAGACCTCCTGATGTTGCGCAAGACCGTCTTCCCTCTGCGGGAGGCGTTCGGGCACCTGCGGCGGAGCCAGTGCGCGTTCATCGGTCCGGAGACCGAGCTCTACCTCCGCGATGCTGCCGACCACGTCCAACGGGCTTGCGACACGGTCGAAGTCTATCGCGACCTCGCCAACAGCGTCATGGACGCGCACATCTCCGTGGTCAGCCACCGTCTCAACGACGTGATGGCGCTGCTGACGATCATCTCGACGATCTTCATCCCGCTCGGCTTCCTCACCGGGCTCTACGGGATGAACTTCGATTCGTCGGCATCACGTTGGAACATGCCGGAGCTGGCTCACCCGTTCGGCTACCCGGTCCTCATCGCCGCGATGCTGCTCGTTTCGGCCGGCCAACTCATCTTCTTCTGGCGACGGGGCTGGCTGCGCGCAGGGCGGAACGCCGGATATTGACGCGCGTCTCTCACCGGTCCCGGCGCCGTCGCCGCGGGCCGTCGGGCGCAGATCCGGACATCGAGGCCCGCCAGACGCAGCGCCAGAAACGTGACCACTCCGCCGAGCGTGTATCCGTCGGCATCCCGGAACAACGAGAGCTGCGGCGATGCAAGGAGTACGCGCGGTGGACCCATCGGGTCGGCCCATGCGACAATCGCGACCAACGACCCTCGACTCGCTGCTCCCCCGAACCGATGCGACTCCTCTCCGCCGTCGTCTGCCTCTTTCTCCTGCTCCCTGCGGCCACCGCTCGCGCCGAGGGCATCGCCTGGGACGAAGGATCGTTCGACGACGCACTCGCCCGGGCGGCGGCCTCCGGTTCGCGGCTGATCGTCGACGTCTATGCGACCTGGTGCGGTCCCTGCCAGGCGCTCGACCGCGAGGTCTTCCCGAATGCGGTCGTCGGCGAAGCAGCCCGGGGACTCGTCGCCGTCAAGGTCGACGCCGAAGCGGGAGACGGCCCGGCCGTCGTCGAGCGCTACCACGTCGTCGGCTACCCGACGGTGCTGGTGCTGCGGCCGGACGGGACGGAGATCGATCGCATCTTCGGGTACGTCGAGCCCGACGCTTTCGCCGCGACCCTCACGGATTTTCTCGACGGGCGCGGCACCATCGACGTCTTGCGCGAACAGGTTGCGGCGGCGAGTGGCGACCTCGACCTCGCGCTCGATCTCGGCGTCCGGGCGATCGTGCGCGGTGACTATGAGACCGGAGACCCGGCCCTGCGGGCGGTGATCGCCGCTGACGCCGACAATGCGCGCGGGCTGCGGAGCCGAGCGCACCTCGTGATCGGAAAGTACCGCTATCTGCGCGGCGCGCGCGACTACCCGGCCGCCCTCGCCGAGTTCGCCATCCTGATCGACGAGCTGCCCGAGGCCGACGAGGCCGACGAGGCCGTGGTGCAATCGGGCATCGCCCACGCCCGTGCCGGCAATGCCGAAGAGGCGCGGCGCTTCTTCGACGCGTTCGTGGCCGCCGACCCGACCGACGCCGGCCGGTACAACGCCGTCGCCTTCAGCATGTATCGCGAGGGCTTCGACCTGCCGCGCGGCATCGAGCTCGCCACCGCCGGTCTCGCCATCGCCCCAGACGACGCCTCGCTCTGGGACACGCTGGCCGAGCTGCAATTCGCCAGCGGCGACGCCGAAGCGGCTCGGGCGTCGATCGCGCGGGCCGTCGAACTCTCTCCGGAAGAAGCCTACTTCGCGCGGCAGCTCTTCCGATTCGGCGGCGGTGCCGCTCAGCCGTGAAACAGCCCCGATGAGCGGCGGACCCGACACGTCTCGGATCTCCCCGACCGCCCACTACACCGGCTACGTGTGGGTCCGGGAGGGCCTCGCTGACCCACGCATGGCGACGCGATCCGGCCGGATCCTGCACGCGCTGATGGCACCCGTCGCTCGGATGGGGTCCCGCTTCTTCGCCGGCTACACCCTCGACGACACGCTGCTGCAACGGCACCGGATCATCGACGCCCTGCTCGATGGCGAGATCGCGGCCGGAGCCCGGGCGGTCGTCGAGATCGCCGCCGGGCTCTCTCCCCGAGGTCAGCGCATCACCGCCGCCCACGCGGACCTGGCGTACGTGGAGGGCGACCTCCCCGGGATGGCGCGCCGAAAGCGCACCGCCGTCGCGCGCATGGGCTCGGCCGCCCGAAACCACCACGTCGTCACCCTCAACGCCCTGGCCGCCGTCGGCCCCGGCAGCCTCGCCTCGATCGGTCGCCGCTTCTTCGAGGCTGACGAGCCGGCGGTCGTGATCACCGAGGGGCTGCTCAACTACTTCGACCAGACGGCGGTCGAGGGGCTCTGGACGCGGATCGCCAGCTTCCTGGCAGGGCGGTCACGGGGGGCGTACTTCGCCGAAATCCTGGTCGGAGAAGACGTGCTCCCCCACGTCGGGGCCCGAGCCTTCATACCGGTGGTGAGCGCTTTCGCCGGCGGTCACGTGCACCTGCACTACCCGACCGTCGCCGCCGCGGAGGCCGCGTTGCTTCGTTCCGGATTCGGCTCCGTCACCGTGCACTCGCCGACGGAGTGGCGTGACCGGGTCGATATCCCGGTCCGGCGTCGCGACGTCCTTCGCGTCGTCGAAGCGCGCGCCTGATCTTCGGAGGCCTTCGGGTCCAGGCCCCCGATTTTCGGGGGTGTTTCCCTTCCGTCGGACTTGCGTTGGACCGGGATTACATGTAGGCATATGTGCGCCAAGGTGCGTTTCCCCGGGGCGCTCAGCCATCGGAGCGGGTGCCCCACGCCCGTCGTGTGACGGGCGAGCCCGGGTGATCGCATGAACCGTCATCTCATCGTCACGCTGGTGGTCTTCGCGTCGGCCCTCGGCGCTCCGGCCACGGCCCAGGTGGAGCTCGTTCAGACGGATTGGTCCGCGGGCACGACCGCCGTCCAGTCGACCGATCTTTCCGGCGAGGCCGGCTACGCCCGCCGGGTGGGCCACATGTTCCACGAGACGGTGCCGGGCGCGTTGCGCGCGGTTCAGTTCGCCTACCACGACGCCTCG